>NZ_CP146092.1:991603-1322138 GCF_037023145.1 Ralstonia sp. RRA
CTGTTCCGCCAGTGCTACTCGAGCGGTTTCACGCAGCGCCCCGACCTCACGATGATGGGCGTGGTCAGCGGCCTGGAGATGGCCTGCTGGGACATCATCGGCAAGGCTGCGGGCAAGCCGGTGTATGAACTGCTGGGCGGCAAGGTGAATGAGCGTCTGCGTTCGTACACCTATCTGTACCCGAAGAACGCGCAGGGCGAGTACGACTACGACGATCCGGATCTGGCTGCGGAATGCGCACTGGAAAACGTCAAGCTTGGCTTCACCGCCGTGAAGTTCGACCCGGCCGGTCCATACACCGCTTACTCCGGCCATCAACTTTCGATGGAAGTGCTCGACCGCTGCGAGCTGTTCTGCCACCGCGTGCGCGAGGCGGTTGGCAGCAAGGCCGACCTGCTGTTCGGCACGCACGGGCAGATGGTGCCGTCGTCTGCCATCCGCCTGGCAAAGCGGTTGGAGAAGTATGACCCGCTGTGGTTTGAAGAACCGGTGCCGCCGGGGCAGGAGGAGGCCATGGCGACGATCGCGCAGCACACCTCGATCCCCATCGCCACGGGCGAACGCCTGACCACGAAGTACGAATTCCACAAGCTGCTGCAAGCGGGCGGCGCGTCGATTCTTCAACTGAACGTTGCGCGCGTCGGCGGCCTGCTCGAAGCCAAGAAGATTGCCACGCTGGCTGAAGTGCACTACGCACAGATTGCGCCGCACCTATACAACGGCCCAGTGGGCGCCGCTGCGAGCATCCAGCTTGCCGCCTGCACGCCGAACTTCCTGATCCAGGAAAGCATCATGACGTGGGGTGGTTTCCACGCAGAAGTCGTCAAGACGCCGATCCGCTGGGAAGACGGCTACATCATCCCGTCCAACGAACCGGGCCTGGGCGTCGAGCTGAACATGGATGTGGTGCGCGCGCATTCGCCATACACCGGCCAGCGCCTGCATCTGCAGATGGGCGAAAAGCCCGTCGACGTGAAGGACCTGGCGCCCGCCAAGGGCTGATTGCGCGACGAGGGCAGCATGACTTACGACTACATCATCGTCGGTGCGGGTTCGGCCGGTTGCATTCTTGCGAACCGGCTGAGTGAATCCGGCAAGTACTCGGTACTGCTGATCGAGGCCGGCGAGCGCGATGCCTCGTTCTGGTTCAAGGTGCCGGTCGGCTTCACCAAGACCTACTACAACCGCCAGTACAACTGGATGTACTACAGCGAGCCGGAGGCGGAACTGAGCGGGCGCAAGCTCTACTGCCCGCGCGGCAAGGTGGTGGGTGGCTCCGGTTCGATCAACGCGATGGTGTACGTGCGTGGTCAGCGCAGCGATTTTGACGACTGGGCAGCAGCGGGTAACCCGGGCTGGTCATTCGACGATGTGCTGCCGTATTTTCGCAAGCTTGAATCGCACGCGGCCGCCGCGACCGATCCAGAGCATCACGGCGCGGCCGGGCCGATTCACATCACGTCGATGAAGGCGGATGTGCACCCGATCGTCCACGAATTCTTGAAGGGCTGCGAGCAGCTGAAACTGCCGCGTACGCACGACTTCAACGGTGCGCAGTTCGAGGGCGCTGGCATCTACGACCTGAACACGAAGAACGGCGAGCGTTGCTCGAGCAGCTTCGCGTACCTGCGCCCGGCGGAAAGCCGCTCGAACCTGACCGTGCGCTCCGGCACCCTGGTGCGACGTGTGCAGTTTGAAGGCAAGCGCGCAGTTGGCGTGGTCGTGGCAGGCCCCAACGGCGATGAAGTCATCGACGCGTCGCGCGAGGTGATTCTCGCTGCGGGCGCGGTCGACACCCCCAAGCTGCTGCAGTTGTCCGGCGTGGGGGATCCAACCTTGCTCAGGCGTCATCAGGTGCCGGTCGTGCAGGCGTTACCGGCCGTTGGGCGCAACCTGCAGGACCACCTGTGCGTGAGCTTCTACTTCAAGGCGAATCGCCCCACGTTGAACGACGAGATGGGCACGCTGCTTGGCAAGATGAAGATCGGGCTGCGCTATTTGTCGACCAAGCGTGGCCCGCTGGCGATGAGCGTGAACCAGGCGGGCGGCTTCTTCCGTGGTGCGCCGGATGTGCAAGCGCCGAACATCCAACTCTACTTCAACCCGCTGTCATACCGGATTCCGAAGAGCGAGCACGCAAGCATTGAACCGGAACCGTACTCGGGGTTTCTGATTGCGTTCAATCCGTGCCGACCGACGAGCCGAGGCGCGATTGAGATCGCCTCAAACCGTGCAGAGGATGCGGCAAAGATCCGCATCAACGCGCTCACGACGCAGAAGGACCTCGACGAGGCTGTGCAGGGCAGCAAGGTGATTCGATCGCTGATGTGCGCACCGGCCCTGAAGGCGATGACGGTGGAAGAGATCTCACCGGGGCCGCAGATGCAATCCGATGCGGATCTGCTGCAGTACTTCCGCGAGCAATCCGGTTCGATCTACCACCTGTGCGGTTCATGCGCGATGGGCCCGGATGCGGCCACGTCGGTCGTCGACGCGTCGTTGCGCGTGCATGGTCTTGATGGTCTGCGGGTGGTCGATGCGTCGATCTTTCCGAACATCACGTCCGGCAACATCAACGCGCCAACGATGATGGTTGCGGAGAAGGGCGCGGACCTGATTCTCCAGGGCGCGGCAGCCCGCGACGCGGCAGCCGTACGTCATGTCGAAGCACGCGAACCGGCGGTGGTGTAGCCAGCGGTTCGGGCGTGCGCCAAGTGAGCTGCGCAATTCAGATCAATCTCATTGGTGCGGGGTGTGGTGCATGTCAACGTGTCGCCCGTCGCGATGGCGGGCGGATGCGCGGGTGTGCATTCGCCACGCAGTTTGATACGACAAGAAAAACGACTGACTTAGGGAGCTAGCAGGAATGAAGAGACACGTTGTCGCGCTCGCGGTATTGACCGCATGGGCCGGAGCGGCAGCTGCGCAAAGCAGCGTCACGCTGTATGGCGTGATTGACCAAGGCATCAACTACACCAACAACGTTGGCGGCCACAGCCTTGTGGAGATGGCAAGCGGTCATGTGCAAGGCAGCCGCTGGGGCTTGCGCGGTAGCGAGGATCTGGGTGATGGTACGAAAGCCATCTTCCAATTGGAGAACGGCTTTAGCGCAGACACTGGCCGATTTGGTCAGGGTGGACGCATGTTTGGCCGGCAAGCCTATGTGGGCCTGCGCGACGCCCAGGCAGGCACGCTGACGCTGGGTCGCCAGTACGACTCCGTGGTGGATTTTCTCGCGCCAACGACCGCAAACGGCAACTGGGCGGGCTGGCAATTCGCGCATCCGTTCGATAACGACAATACCGACAACTCGTTCCGCTTGGACAACGCAATCAAATATGCGAGCCCCGATTTTGGCGGCTTCCAGTTTGGCGGTGCGTACGCGTTTGGCGAGAGCACATCGTTCTCCGATAACCGCGTCTATAGCTTCGGGGCGAAGTACACCAACGGCGGGCTCAAGCTGGGTGCGGGCTACATGTTTGGCAGCAAGGTCGGCAGTACCGCCGGGGGTGCCCTGGCAACGAACGACGCGACCTATATTGCATCGCAGATGCGCGTCTTCGGTGCAGGCATCAACTACACGACGGGCCCGGCAACGGTTGGTTTTGTGTACTCCAACTCGAACTACCGTAACCCGACCGGCAATAGCTATGTGAGCGCGATTGCCGCGCCGGGTGTAACCGTCGACGCGATCAAGTACCACAACTTTGAAGTCAGCGGTAAGTACCAGATCACGCCAGCGTTCTTCCTGGGCGGCCAATATGTGCTGTCGCTGCTGAAGTACGATGCGTCGACCGGTCGGGCCGAGCCGCGCATCCACACCGTGGGGTTGATGGCGGACTACGCCTTCTCCAAGCGCACGGACGTGTATTTGCAGACGTCGTATCAGCACGTTGCCGGCGGCAAGACCGGCGCAGCGGCACTGGACGGCGCATTCGTGCCGACCACGGCGGCACCGTCCTCGACGTCTTCGCAGGCCACCGTGCGCCTTGCGCTGCGTCACAGGTTCTGACGCAAACTTGCCTGGCCGGCCAGTAAGTCTTTGAAAATAAAGGCTTGCTGACCTCGCCCGTGAACGAGATACCCCGATGTGGGCGGCATTGCCGCTTGCGTCGGGGTATTTCATTTGGAACGTCGCGGGGGGATTGGTTCGGCTTGGGCAACGGCGCGCGCGTGAATACGCAACCAAATTGCATCGCCAATGGCGCAAAATAGCGGTTTGGGCGTTTTTGCGCCCCCTCGCACCCCATGGAGACGGTATGAACAACGTTGTCGAGTCGACCCTTTCGATCGAACAGAACCCGAACCCCGTGCCCGCCGCCGAGCGTGCTCGCCTGCTGGAGAGCCCCGCTTTCGGTCGCGTGTTCACCGACCACATGGCCACCATCCGCTACACCGAAGGCAAAGGCTGGCACGACGCGAAGGTTGGTGCGCGCGGTGTGATCCCGACGGATCCGGCGACGCAGGTATTGCACTACGCGCAGGAAATTTTTGAGGGCATGAAGGCATATCGGCTGCCGGATGGCGGCGGTGCACTGTTCCGCCCCGATGCCAATGCGCGCCGCTTCCAGAACTCCGCCAAGCGCCTGGCAATGCCCGCGCTGCCGGAAGATCTGTTCCTGCAATCCGTGCGCGAACTCGTGAAGCTGGACCGCGAATGGATTCCGACGGGCGAGGGTTCCGCGCTGTATCTGCGGCCGTTCATGATTGCCACCGAGGTTGCACTGGGCGTCAAGCCCGCGGCTGAATATCTGTATTGCGTGATCGCCTGCCCGGTGGGCGCGTACTTCAAGGGCGGCGCGTCGGCGGCGGTCACGATCTGGGTGTCCGATACCTATACGCGCGCCGCACCCGGCGGTACGGGCGATGCCAAGTGCGGTGGCAACTACGCCGCCAGCCTGCTCGCACAGGCCGAAGCCACGCGCGAAGGCTGCGACCAAGTGGTCTTCCTCGATGCGGTGGAGCGCCGCTGGATTGAAGAGCTCGGCGGCATGAACGTGTTCTTTGTCTTCGATGACGGCTCGCTGCAGACGCCCCCGTTGACCGGCACGATTCTGCCGGGCATCACGCGCGATTCGCTGATCACCCTGGCGCGCGACATGGGCTTGACCGTGCGCGAAGAGCCGTACTCCATCGACCAATGGCAGGCCGACGCCCAGAGCGGCCGTCTGCGTGAAGCCTTTGCGTGCGGTACCGCCGCCGTGGTCACGCCCATCGGCAAGGTGAAGGGCCACAAGCACAACTTCACCATCGGCGACGGCGGGGCGGGCGCGCTGACCACCAAGCTGAAGGCTGCGCTGGTCGAACTGCAGAACGGCCGCGCACCGGACCCGCACGGCTGGCTCGACCGCGTGTTCTGAACCCGGCGCTCGGATATGACGGAGTCGCTTTCCCTGGACGCAGCCGAGACGTGGGTCACCACCGTCAATGGCCGTCTCTATGCCAAGCGTTGGGGCGGCACGGCGGATGATGCGGCGCTGCCGCCCATCGTGCTGCTGCATGATTCGCTCGGCTGCGTTGCGCTGTGGCGCGAGTTTCCGCAGCGCCTGGTGCAGGCGACCGGGCGCGCAGTGATTGCCTATGACCGGCTAGGTTTCGGCCAGTCGGATCCGCACCGGGGCCCGATCGGCGCGGATTTCATCCGGCAGGAAGCGCATACCGGTTTTTCCGCCCTGATTGACCAGCTTGGCGTAGAGCGTTTCATTGTCTTTGGCCACAGCGTGGGCGGCGGCATGGCGGTGTCGATTGCAGCCGCGTATCCGGACCGTTGCGCTGGGCTGATCACCGAGTCTGCGCAAGCCTTTGTTGAAGCGCAGACGCGCGCCGGCATCCGCACGGCACAGGCCCAGTTTGCCGAGCCCGGTCAGATGTCACGCCTGGAGCGGTATCACGGTGACAAGGCGCCTTGGGTCTTGGATGCCTGGGTCAGCACGTGGTTGTCGCCCGCGTTTGCCGACTGGTGCCTGGATGAAGACCTGCTGGGTGTCCGCTGCCCGGTGCTCGCCATGCACGGCACGGAAGACGAGTATGGCTCGACCGCGCAGCCCGAGCGCATCGTGACCTTGGCCGGCGCACCGGCTCGGCTGGCGTTGCTGCAGCGCTGCGGTCACGTCCCGCACCGGGAGCAGGAGGCCACGGTGCTGGATGCAGTGAAGGCGTTCGTGACGGCGTCCCACTGATCCGCGATCGGCCATTTGGCGCTGCCCCATGGAACTCTATCAACTCAAAGCCGTACTCGCGGTTGCGCGCACCGGCCAGCTCGCGCGCGCTGCAGAGCAACTGCATCTGACGCAATCCGCCATCTCCAAGCAGATCAAGGGGCTGGAGGACGAGCTGGGCGTGCTGCTGTTTGATCGCACGCCCACCGGCATGACGGTCACCGCCGCGGGCCGGCGCCTGTTGCCGATTGCCGGGCGCGTGGTGGATGCCACGCAGGAGATGACCGCACTGGCGTCGTCGCTGCGGGGCAATGTATCCGGTGTGCTGCGTCTGGGCACGATCATTGATCCGGAGTCGATCCGTCTGGGGCCGCTGCTGGCGGCGCTGCTGCAGTTCTATCCGCACATCGACGTGACGCTGGCACACGGCATTTCTGGCAGTGTGCTGCAGATGCTGCGTGATGGCCAGGTCGACGCCGGTTTCTACCTGGGCACCTTGCACGATCCGGAGATCACCGTGCACCCACTTGCGGTGGAGCACTACGTGGTGGTGGCGCCCGCCGCGTGGGAGGCCAAGCTGCGTGGGGCCAGCCTGCAGGAGCTTGCTGCCATGCCGTGGCTGGCGACGCCCGCCGGCAGCTCGCAGCACGGCATGGTCGCGCAGATGTTTGCCGAACGCGGCCTGTCGCACAACACCGTGGTCGAGGCCGATCAGGAGGCGTCGATGATCGAGCTGGTGCAGTCCGGTGTGGCCCTGGGGATCATGCGCGAACGCCTGGCCGCCGGCATGGTGCAGAGCGGCCAAGCCGTCATCTGGGAGGGCGCCCGGCTGCCATGCCCGCTGTGCCTGCTGCATCGTCGTGCCAGTGCGGACAATCCCATGGTTCAGGCCCTGCTGGCGACCTTGCCGATGATCTGGCAGCCCGAGGCGGACGTCGCCTGAATCGACCGTCCCCTCCTAGGGTTTGCCCGGAAAGGAACCCCGGAAGTTGGCCGCAAAGCCTTGTCCCATCAGGGGTTTCCTGCGCGTTCAGTCGGTCTTGAAGATTCTCCAATAGGCGACTTGTGCGTCGCTCCGTAGACTGCCTCCAACCTGTTCATTCCGCTCGAGGCTTCTCATGCAACCCACGTCCCCCACCAACCACCCCGCCTTGCTGCGCGCCATGTTCGATGCCGCTGTGGCCAGCGCCCAGCCGTCGCTCTGCCTGGCGCAGCATCTGCCGCCGGCGCCCAAGGGACGGACCATCGTCATCGGTGCGGGCAAGGCATCGGCCGCGATGGCGCAGGCACTTGAAGCGCATTGGCCGGGGCCGCTCGAAGGGTTGGTTATCACGCGCTACGGCTATGCCGTGCCGTGCGAACGCATCGAGATCGTTGAGGCGGCACACCCGGTGCCGGACGCGGCTGGCCTGGAATCCACCGCGCGTGTGCGCCAGCTGGTGTCGGGGCTGACCGAAGACGATCTCGTCATCGCGCTGATTTCCGGTGGTGGTTCGGCACTGCTCGTGGCGCCGGGCGAGGGCATCAGCCTGGCCGACAAGCAGGCCGTGAATGCGGCGCTGCTCAAGAGCGGCGCCAACATTGCCGAGATGAATTGCGTGCGGCGCCACCTGTCGCAGGTGAAGGGCGGGCGGCTGGCGGCGGCCTGCCACCCGGCGCACGTGGTGACGCTGCTGATTTCCGACGTGCCGGGCGACAACCCCGTCGATATTGCTTCCGGCCCCACGGTGGCCGATCCGACCACGCGTGCAGACGCCCTGGCGATCATCGAGCGCTACCGGATTGCTGTGCCCGACAACGTGCGCGCATTCTTTGCCAAAGATGAGGCAGAAAGCATCAAGCCGGGCGACGCACGCCTGCAGAACATCACCACGCGCATCATCACGGCACCGCAGATCGCACTGGAGGCGGCGGCAAAGGTGGCGGAGGCGGCGGGCTACACGCCGTACATCCTGGGTGACAGCCTGGAAGGCGAGGCGCGCGACCTGGGCCTGGCGATGGCAGGCATCGCGCGTCAGGTGGTGCAGCGCGGCCAGCCGTTCAAGACGCCGTGCGTGTTGCTGTCGGGTGGCGAGACGACCGTCACTGTCACGGGCAGCGGCCGCGGTGGGCGCAACGTGGAGTTCCTGCTCTCGCTGGCAGTGGCGCTGGACGGGCTGCCCGGCGTGCACGCCATTGCCGGTGACACCGACGGCGTGGACGGTGCCGAAGAGATTGCCGGTGCCATCATCGCGCCCGACACGCTCACCCGTGCATGGGCCGCCGGCATCCAGCCGCGCAAGAGCCTCGACAACAACGACGGGCACGGCTTCTTCCAGGCGCTGGGCGACTCGGTCATCACCGGCCCGACGCTGACCAACGTCAACGACTTCCGCGCCGTCATCATCGACACGCCGACCGGCGCAGCGTAAGACGAACGTGCTGCCTGATGTGCTATCTGCGGCGCTTGTCAGGTAGCGCGTGCGTGTGCATCGCACCAAAATCGAACGATCGTTTATAAAACGCCGGTTTCAATCACCTGCGTTTTTCCCGCCCGTTCGCGCCATGCCACGGGCGTTCTTGTTTGGAAGTGCCAGCCTAAACTGAGACATTGGCAAGCTCCTTCTGTCGCTCCTATAAAACAGGCGTTGGGCAGGACCCGACGGCGCACCCACGTGCGTACACAAGCCAACCGAATCAAGCGGGGCAACCAGGAGGAAGACAATGGCCACACCCGGCACCGTCGCGTCCGTTGAATGGACCGACAGCAAGCGGTATCTCTGGATGCTCGGCGCGCTGACGATCACGCTACCGATGATTGCCGCCGCCCTGGCGCTGTCGACTGGGTGGCATCCGTTGTGGTGGGCTGGGCCGGTCATCGTGTTCACGATCATTCCGCTGCTCGATTACCTGATTGGCGACGACCGGGACAACCCGCCCGAAGAAGTCGTCCCCGAGCTGGAAAAGCAACGCTACTACCGCCGCATCGTCTATCTGGCGACCACCGTGCTCTACGTGAGCTTTGCCGTGGCGATGTGGGTGCTGCACACCTACGAGCTCACTTGGTACGACTACATTGCGTTCGCGTTTTCACTGGGCGTGGTGACAGGCATCTCGATCAACACCGCGCACGAACTCGGCCACAAGACCAACGGCTTTGAGCGCTGGCTTGCCAAGATCACGCTGGCACCGGTGGCGTACGGGCACTTCTTCGTCGAGCACAACCGCGGCCACCACGTGCGGGTGGCCACACCAGCCGACCCGGCGAGCGCACGCTTTGGTGAGTCGTTCTGGGAGTTTCTGCCGCGCACCGTGGTGGGCAGCGTCAAATCCGCCTGGGCGCTGGAGAAGCAGCGCCTTGAGCACAACGGGCATTCGGTGTGGTCGTGGCGCAATGACGTGCTCAATGCCTGGGCGATGACGGTGGTACTGTGGGCTGTGTGCATCGCCTTTGTCGGCCTCAAGGCTGTGCCTTTCCTGCTGATCCAGGCGGTGTATGGGGCTTCATTGCTGGAGGTGGTGAACTATCTGGAGCACTACGGCCTGTGCCGCAAGCAACTGCCCAGCGGCCGCTACGAGCGTTGCACGCCGCAGCATTCGTGGAACAGCAATCACGTGGTGACGAACCTGTTCCTGTATCAACTGCAGCGCCATGCCGACCATCACGCCAACCCGACGCGTTCGTTCCAGGCGCTGCGTCACTTCGAGCATTCACCGCAATTGCCCGCCGGCTATGCCGCGATGGTGCTGCTGGCCTATGTGCCGCCGCTGTGGTTTCGCGTGATGAACCCGCGCGTGATTGCGCACTACCAAGGGGACATGTCGCAGGCAAACATCAAGCCGTCGATTCGCGCACAGGTCGTGGCGCAGTATCCGGCGCGCGCCTGACGTACGCACGGGGTTGGCGGCAGAATGTCGGGGTGATCACGGGACTGCCTACCCACGCCATGAACACCGCCATGCCTGCCTCCTTGCCAGAACCCGCTCCAATCAGCCTGCGATCCAGTGATGGCTTCGGCTGGCAAGGCTTTGCCGCCACGCTGCTCGGCATCCGCCCAGGAACGTACCGCGTGCCGGCCATGGAGGCTCACCGCATCAATGTGCATATCGGTGCGCCTGTCCGGGCGAACTGCGTGTGCGACGGCCGCCGCTATTCCCGCATCCAGGCGCATGGTGATGCGGACGTGATCCCCGCCGGGTTGCCCGGCATGTGGACGGACGATGCCGACTGCCGCATCCTCCGGATCGCCATCAGCGACGTGTTCGTACGGAGCATCGGCGAGCAGGTTGGGGCGCCGGCGGCACAGATCGCGCCGCATCTGCAATGGCGCGATGCGCGCGTGCATTACTTGGCGGCAGCGCTCGGCGCAGAGCTGGAAGCGGAAGACACCTCCGACGCGCTGTATGCAGAAAGCCTGTGCACGGCGCTGGTGGTGCGCTTGCTGAACAGCAGCCGTGAGGTTGCCGCCGCTGCGGCCGACAGCGCACGCACCTTGGCCCCCCGTATGGCCGCACGCGTGATCGACTACATCGAAGCCCATCTGCATCAGCGGCTGACGCTGGCTGAACTGGCGGCACAGACCGGCCTGAGCACGCCGCATTTCAAGGTGCTGTTTCGCGCAACACTGGGTGTGCCGGTGCATCGGTACGTCGTGCAGCGCCGGGTGGAGCGCGCGAAGGTGCTGCTGCTGGAGGGCCGGCGCAGCGCTTCACAGGTGGCGCTGGAGGTCGGCTTTGCACACCAGAGCCACCTGACGCAGTGGATGCAGCGACTGCTGGGCGTGACGCCGCGTGAAATCATCCGGGCAGGCCGGGCTGCCGCGACTGTTGCCGACACGCTCGCCGCATAGCCGGCACAACCCGATCCTCCATTCCTGCCAGATTCCTCCGTTCCTGCAAGTTCGCATTGCGGGGGCGGCCTAAGCTCGCGTCTCTCATCTGAAAGGAGCGCGAGCATGTACGTCATCTTTGGGGCATCGGGCAAGGTCGGGCGTGCCACGGCCATTGCGTTGCGCAACACCGGTCGCCCTGTGCGCGCGGTGGTGCGCCAGGCCAAGCAGGGCGAGGTGCTGGCCAAGATTGGCTGCGAAATCGTCTGCGCCGATCTGACCGACCCCGCCACGGTTGCCCCCGCCATCAAGGGCGCCACGGCGGTGCAGATCCTGTGCCCGGTGCCGGTCGGCGACGCGGACCCTGCATCGACCATGCAGCGCATGATCGACGTTGCCGCCGATGCGCTGCGTGCCAACCCGCCACCGGCCGTGCTGGCGCTGTCGGACTACGGTGCAGAACTGGACCGGGGTACCGGCCTGACGCGCTTGTTCCACTTGCTGGAAGAACGGCTCAAGCCGCTACCTACGCACCTGACGCTGCTGCGCTCGGCGGAGCACGCGCAGAACTGGGCGGCGATGCTGCCCGTGATGCTGGCGACGGGGCGGCTGCCGAGTCTGCACAGTCCGTTAGACCGGGCGTTTGCGACCGTCTCAACGCAGGACGTAGGCGCGCTGGCTGCCGAGTTGCTGCTTGAGGTGCCATCTACCAAAGCGCCGCGTATCGTCAGCGTGGAGGGGCCACGCCGCGTGAGCCTGATCGAGGTTGCGCGCGCCTTCAGCACTGTCGTCGGTCGCGAGGTCGTTGCCGACGCCGTACCGCGCGAAGCCTGGGCACCGATGCTGCAACGGGCCGGCTTGAGCGAAAACCATACGCAGCTGCTCACCGAGTTGTACGACGCCGTCAACGCGGGGCAGATCGATGTGGAGAAGGGCGTGTCCGAGCAGCGCTTTGGCAAGACCGAGTTGACGGATGCATTCACCGCGATGCTGGCCGCGCATGTGAAATCGAGATGACCCGATGATGTGACCAGAGGGCGCAGCAGCCCGCAAATGCGAATGCCTCTTATGCGGATTTCTGTCTGCGCCTTCCGGTTATTTCGCGCAGCGCGCGTTGCGCCACTATGATCTCGGAAATTCCCTGGGGTCATCATGCTGGTTGGACGTGTCACACGCGCTGTTTGGATGGCGGCTGTGCTCGGCGGCGCTGCGCTGCCCGCGCGCGCGGTCTTGCCTGACGAGATTCAGGTCTACACCGGCGACATCAATGCCCCAGGGCAATTCGGCCTGGAACTGCACCTGAACACCACGCCCAGCGGCATCGGAGAGCCCAGCTATCCGGGCGAGGTCACGACACCGCACGGGTGGCGTGCCACGGCGGAGTTCTCCTACGGGCTCACACCGTCGCTGGAGCTTGGGTTGTACGTGCCGACCACGCTCACACGCGAGAACACGTATTACGTAACAGGCCCCAAGGTGCGCCTGAAATGGATGCCGATCCGCCCCGAGGACGACGTGGGTCAGTTTGCCGGCGTCAACGTGGAGGTGGCCCACGTTGCCGGGCGCTTCGAGCAATCGCAGAACGCACTGGAGCTGCGGCCCATCTACGGGTACCAGGGCGAACGCTGGCTGTGGGCAGTCAACCCGGTGCTGGACTGGAACCTGTCCGGTCCGGGCCGCAGTGGCGTACCGGAGGCCGCGCCGAGCTTCAAAATTGCCCGCACGGTCACGACGGGTGTGCGGGCAGGCATGGAGTACTACGCGGGTCTTGGACCCATCAACCACATCGCGCCGCTGCATGAGCAGCAGCACACGGTGTTCCTGGCGTTTGACGTCGACCGCAAGCCCTTCGTCTTCAACTTCGGCATCGGGCGCGGCCTGACGCGCGCAACGGATCGCTGGACGTTGAAGTGGATCTTCGAGATTCCGTTCAGTTGAGCCTTGGCCGCCGCGCCACGTAGCACCTATGCTTGGCAGCAACCGATTGCGCCGGGAACGCCCGGGAGGTCGCCATGACGATCGACATCCGCTGCATTGCACTAGGATTGGTGTTATTCGCCTTTGCCGCGCACGCAGAAGACGACCTGCAGAATCGCGGCCACGATCCGTTCTTCCAGATCTCGTCGGGTGTAGCCAATTGCCCTGAACCTGCCGGCCCGCGCATCAGCGAGGCTGAATGGAAGCGCGATTCCCATCACCGTATCGAGCACGGCAACCACTGCTGGGTCGAGGGCCGTTGCCGCCTACCCAATGCCTTTGCCTACGACGACGAGATTGCCGAGACGGCGCAGCGGCGCCTGCAGTGGATGGCGATTCACGTGCCCGGCTGGAAGCAAAGTACGACGCTGTGGGTGACGGTGTGGCAGCGCTGGATGCTCGTGCAGGGATGCGTGGCGCCGGGCTATGCGTTCGAGCCGTTCATGACCGCGCTGCGCGACGTGCCGGATGTCGAGCGCTTCATCAACGAGACGACGGCACACCCGGAGCGCGGCGTGCCGTATGCGCTGTTCCACAAGGGCGCGGTTGCCAAGCCCTGATCTTCAGGGCTTGTGCTTCTGATAGGTACCGACGAGCTCCGCCTCGGCAATGACGTGACCGCGCATGGCACGTTCCAGCGCCGCCTTGTCGGGTGCGCCCATCTCCGGCAGTTCCACGTTCAGCGCATAGAGCTTGTGATAGTAGCGATGGCGCCCGACGGGTGGGCAAGGGCCGCCGTACGCGGTGCGTTGCCAGTCGTTGGTGCCGGCGCGCGTGCCGGGTGGCAGTCCCTTGCGTGCTGCGTCTTCGGCGATGGCCGTTGCGCTGGGCGGGATGTTGTAGAGCAGCCAGTGCACCCAGGTCATCTTCGGTGCGGCGGGGTCCGGCGCGTCCGGATCGTCGACGATCAGCACCAGGCTGCGTGTGCCCTCCGGTGCGCCGGTCCAGGCCAGTGGTGGCGATGTATCCGAGCCTTCGCATGTGAGATGGCTGGGGATTTCGCCACCGGTGGCAAAAGCGGGTGAGGTCAGGGTGAGCGTCATGGCGGTTCTCGCTTTCACTTGAGCGGAGACGGGATGGCCGCATACGCCCGCCAGTAGCAACGTCAGGAAGCACCATTGGCAGGTTGCGCGCGACATGATTGGAATTCCGTGGATCCTTTCAAGCTAGTGCGCAATGGCGGTGCCGACAAGCACCGCCGGGTTTGCTCCGCTCAGGCAAACCACCCTAGCACCAGGGCTGCCACCGCCGGCACTGTCTGCACGTAGAGAATCCGCTTGCTGACCGTGATGGCGCCCCAGATGCCGGCCACCGCCACGCAGATCAACCCGAACAGCGCGAACGATGCGTTGACCACCGGGTCCGGCGCCACCAGCCCAATCACCAGCGCCGCCACCAGGAAGCCGTTGTACAAGCCCTGGTTGGACGCCATCGCCGCGGTTTCTGCCGCCTTCTCTGGCGTGATGCGGAACACCTTGGGGCCGCGTGTCTTCCACAGCACCATCTCCAGCACGACGATGTAGACGTGGATCAGCAGCACCAGCAGATAGACGATCAGGGCAAGGGTTTTGATCATGGCGTTTGTCATGTCAGGAATGAGCGTGCCGCCATGATAGAGATTTTGCGCCGCCTGCCTGCTCCCAGAAGGAGGGGTATCAGCGCGCCGTCAGCACGCGGGCTTGGGCAAAGGTGTGCAGCGACGCTTCTGCCGATGCGATGGATGCTGGCTCGATTGCCGTCAGCGCCTGGCCGCAGAGCCAGTCGATGGTCTCGCGTGCGTTGTGCGCGAGTGTCTTGCCTGCGGGGCGAATGGCGATCTGGCGGCCCGCGTGCGTGCTTCGGCGCTCGACCAGGCCGATCTTCTCCAGCGCCAGCACGCGCTGGAGCACGGCAGGGCGTGGCAGCCCGAGCGGCTGCGCACATTCCGCAAGGCTGGCGTGGCTGTCCGCATGTGAGGCCAGCCAATCCAGCAGCACGAAATCAGCGAAGTCGACGCCGTAGTGCGTGCCGAGCTTGTCGTCGAGTTTGCGCCGCAGGCTGGCCTGCGCGCGCTGCACCGCCATGCAGAACGTGAATCCGGCGGTGCTCATGCCGTGTGCTCCGCGTTCTCATAGGCGGACGCGCCTTGGCATGGGATCTCCTGGCGCCAGAGCGTCACCAGCGTTTCCAGTTCGTGCGCCGCATCAAAATCCGGCGTCTCGCGGTGCTTGACCAGATCGAGCACCTCAAACACGAAGCTTGATTCACCGTGGTCCGCCCAGTCCTTGCGCAGCAGCGCGTTGGCATGGGTGCCGTGCTTCAGCTCGAACTGGTGGCGGTTGAGCGTGCCTTGCGCGTTCGTGCTGCCCTTGACCAGCGCCCGGCCGGTGATGAGGTTGCGGATGGCATAAACACCCCAGCCTGCGCCTGCGCGGCTTCGGGTCTCCAGGTACTGGCGTTTCAGCTCCCGTCGGTCAGTCATGGTGGGTCCTTGTGCGATGCATGTGTGGTGCCGCCTGCGTTGATAGGCGGGCGTCGTCTTCTAATTATTACCCGGGTAATAATGGTTGGTCAATAATACCCGGGTTAAATGTTTGACGCGTGTGCTTTCGAACACTTGGCCTGTTGCGGGGGCGGCTGCAAATTTCACCGCCCGCGGCTATGCTGTGCGCTTTCGTTTCAGGCAAAGGAGCCACGCATGACTGCACCGCAAGGATCCATGATCTCGTTCAAGCGCCCGGATGGGCAGGAACTCCAGGGCTATCTGGCCAAGCCGGCCAAAACGGAGGGCGCCCCCGGGGTGGTCGTCATCCAGGAGTGGTGGGGCCTGAACGACCAGATTCGTGGCGTGGCCGACCGTCTGGCGCGCGCCGGCTACGTGGCGCTGGTGCCCGATCTGTATCGCGGCACGATGACGGTGGAAGAGGAAGAAGCCCACCACCTGATGAGCAACCTGAACTTTGGCGATGCGGCCACGCAAGACGTGCGCGGCGCCGTGCAATACCTCAAGCAGACCTGCGACCGCGTGGGCGTGACGGGCTACTGCATGGGCGGCGCGCTCACGCTGCTGGCGCTATGTAATGTGCCGGAGGCCGCCGCAGGCGTGGTGTGGTACGGCTTCCCGCCGCTGGAATACATCGATGCCTCGAAGATCAAGGTGCCGGTGCAGGGCCACTGGGGCACGCAAGACACCGCCTTCAAGATCGAAACGGTGGACGCACTGGAGAAGAAGCTGGTGGACGCCGGCGTCGATGTCGACTTCCATCGCTATCTTGCGCATCACGCCTTCGCCAACGAAACGGCCGTCGGCGAGAACCGCATCGCCATCACGCAGTACGACCCGGTGTGGGCGCAGCACGCGTGGGATCGTGCACTGACGTTCTTCGGCCGTACGCTCTGGCCGAACAAGGGCTAAAGCGCTAACGCTTCATCAGGCGGCCAGTATGGCCCGCGCCGCCTGATCGCCCCACCACGCCGCTTCTTCAAACACGGAATAGCCGGACAGGTCCGCATGCGCATAGTGGATCGGCCCGGTGTTCTCGCGCAGGCGCGCAATGCCCGGCCGCGAGAGAAAGCCCGGCGTGGGAATCGCCATGGCATGCCCGCGTAGTGTCAGGTCGGCCCGGCGGATCTGCGTGCGCAGGCGGATGCCGTACACCGTATCTAGATCAGCCAACGCGCGATCGAGCAATGCCTGCGGCGATGCGTTCAGCATCCACTCGCGCGCCGCCTTGGGCGTCATGTCTGACAGCGCCACGTAGGCCGTGAACACGCTCTGCGCGGGCGGCCCCACGCGAATGTCCTGGTGGTTGGCCACCACATAGCCCAGCCCCGTGCCCCGATAGACCACGTTGTCCCACGCGAGCGGCGTGTCGTCGTACTCGGGCGGAAAGCCTTCGATCAGCAGATTGGCAAGCAGCCACGGTGCGGCTTCGGGCAGCTCGGTGGCCGGCACATCAAAGCCTTCGACGACGTGCTTGGCAACATGCAGTGGCATTGCGTTCACCACGTGGTCGGCCAGTAGGCGCACCACGTGGCCGTCGGCTTGCAGCACGTCGGCATAGACGCGTGCACCGCCTTCGTTGGTCTTGCCGATGCGTGCGGCGCTGCCCGTAAGCAGGCGGCCGGCCTCGTTCAGGCCGGCGGCCTCGAACAGGCGTTCGGCCATCCAGTCCAGCCCTTCCGGCCAGGTGAGCACGGTGCCCTGTTCCGCATTGCTGGCCATGCCGCCACGGCTGGCAAAGTAAGCGATGCCGGCCCAGGCGGACACGTGATCCGCCGTGGCGCCGTAGTCGTCGCGGCAACAGTAGTCGGCATACCAGTGCAGCGTGGCGGCCTGGTAGCCCTCGCGGTGCAGCCAGTCGCGAAAGGTGAGCGTATCGAGCGCACGCCAGGCCGGGTCGGCGGAGGAGAGCGCGGTCGGCACGGCGAAGATACGGCGGCCGTCGTTGCCGGTGGTTTGACGCAGGCGGTCGATCTGCGCGAAGAAGCGGGTGTGCTCGGCGCGCTCGGCTTCGGTAATGCCCTCGTGCGGCACGAAGCCGTCTTGCCAGCGGTTGCCCAGCCACAGGCGTTCGTCGGGGGCATGCACGAGCACGCGTTCGTCGTAAGTCGGACGCAGCGCAAACGGATTGCGTTCGATCACGCCGAAGTCCGACAGCATCTCGCGCACGTGCGTCGATTCCATCGACGGCAGCGGCAGGTAATGCGCGCCGGTCGGGAAGCGTTGCGTGCCGAATGCACCGCCAGCGGCATTGCCGTAGCGCTCCGGGCCTTCCACGACCACCACGTCGCGCCGGCCGCTTTTCGCCAAGCGCCAGGCGCAGCTCAATCCGCCGATGCCGCTGCCGCAGATGACAACGCCAACGCGGCGTGTCTCCGACGGGGCAGGCAATGCCTTGAGGTCGCGCAACTGGTGGCCGGCGGCCTGGCCAGGCATACGCACGTTGGGCGTGATCTCAGTCAGCGCGCGAAAGCCGGCCCACGAGGCGGCACCAGCCGCTGCCACACCTGCCGCAGCGGCGCCGATCAGGAAACTGCGTCGCGTCGCCATCAGCGCAGCACGCCGTGCCAGTCTTCTTCAAAGTACCGCACCAGCGACTGGTTGTTCAGCCGGTTGGGCTCCACCTGCGGGCGCGGCATGTCGGGTGCGAAGCTGAACATCTGGTGTGTGGTGTCGGCGTCCAGGAAGCGCGTCGGCACGCGGTACGACGTGGGCGGCTGGAAATCCGCCCGGCCCGGCGCGGCGAGGATGAAGCCCCATTCGCCAAACGACGGCACCAGCGCGTGATACGGCCACGTGCGGTAGCCGGCTTCCTTCAGGGTCGCATCCACGCACCAGTACGAGCGTGGCGCGAAGTAGGGCGAAGTGGCCTGAATGACGACTAAGCCCGTATCCGCCACGTGCCGCGACAGCAGCCGGTAGAACGGCACCGAATACAGCTTGCCGATGCTGAAGTTGGACGGGTCCGGAAAATCGACGATGGCCACGTCGAACATGTCGGTGGCGGTCTGCAGCCATTGTCCAGCGTCCGCATTGACCACCGTCACGCGCGGATCGCTGAACGCATGCTCGTTGAGCGCAACCAGCGCCTCCGCATGCGAGAACAGGTTCGTCATGCGCGGGTCCAGATCGACCAGGGTGACGTGCTCGACTTGCGGGTACTTCAGGATCTGCCGCAGCGCCAGGCCATCACCGCCGCCCAGAACCAGCACGCGCCGCGCGCCGCGCACGGATTCCAGCGCGGGCAACACCAGCGCCTCGTGATAGCGGTATTCGTCACGTGAGGAGAACTGCAGGTTGCCGTTGATGTAGAGGCGCAGATCATCCTTCCAGCGCGTCACCACCAGCCGCTGATAGGGCGAGGAAATCGCGTGGATGATCTCGTCGCCAAATAGCGCGCGTTCAGACCAGTGCGTGAGCCTGTCCGATGCCGCAAAGCCCGCCAGCAGCGCGACGGCCACCGCGCCCGCGCGCCATGCCATCGCCATACGCATGCGGGCCGATAGTGCCAGCTCCGCGCGAAAGTGCCAGAGCGTCCAGACCGCAATCGCCGTATTGAGCAGCCCGAACAGGAAGCCCGTACGCACCAGCCCCAGGCGCGGCGCCAGCACCAGCGGAAACAGCAGCGATACGGCCAGCGCGCCCAGGTAATCGAACGTCAGCACACGGCTGACCAGATCCGAGAACTTGGCCTGCCGGCGATGCAGCATGCGCATCACCAGCGGAATCTCCATGCCGACCAGCACGCCGATCACCGTCACCAGCGCGTACAGCACCAACCGGAACGGTGCCGATTCCACCGCAAACAAGACAAACAGCGCCGCCGCCGACACGCCGCCGAACAATCCCACCAGCAGTTCCAGATCGACAAAGCGGGCGAGCAACGCATCGTCTGCCACGTAGCGCGAGAGCCACGAGCCGATGCCCATCGCAAACAGGTAGGCGCCGATGATGGAGGAGAACTGCAGGATCGAATCGCCCAGCAGGTACGAAGCCAATGCCCCGGCAATCAGTTCGTAAGCCAGCCCGCATGAGGCGACCACGAACACGGCGAGGACCAGCAAGGCGTTGCCGCGGCCGGCCGGTTGCGTAGGTTCGTAGGTGGCGTCAGGCTGCGGCGTCGACATGCGGAGGCGGGAGGAAAATGAACGTGCGTTAACAAACGGCTGGCGCAAATGCGAGCGCGATTGTGCCGCCTTTTTCCTGCCACGGCGAGCCGGCTGGTGCACGGCAACATCGGGGGGTACGCAAGCGACGGATCAGCCGCTATAGTGGCGCCACTTGCGCACTGCCCAGGCTGTTTGCCTTCTGCCCATGCCCGATATGACCGCTTCCGTGATCGCCTATGCCTCGCACCTGCTGGCGGGTGCTGTGGTGTTTGCCGGTTTCTTCTTCGTCTACCTGCGCCTGACGCCGTACGACGAGTTCAAGCTGATCCGTGAAGGCAACGTTTCCGCAGCGCTGTCGCTGGCCGGCGCGCTGCTCGGTTTCGTGCTGACCATCGCATCGAGCATCGCGCACGCCGATGGCCTGCTGCCGTTCCTGTTCTGGTCGGTGATGGCGTCTGTCGTGCAACTGGTCGTCTTCGTGGTGCTCACGCGCCTGATGCCCGACTACCGCCTGCAGATCGAGCACAACAACACCGCCGCCGGTATGCTGTTCGGCGTGAGTGCGCTGGCCGTTGGTGTGATCAACGCTGCCTGCCTGTCCTGATTGTTCCTGCACCGCGAATCATCGCGAAGGAGTTTCCTGTGAGCCTGTCCAGCTTTATCAAAAAGCAGTTTATTGACATCCTGCAGTGGACGGAGAGCGAAGACGGCGTGCTCGCCTGGCGCTACCCCATGCAGGACATGGAAATCCAGAACGGCGGCGCTCTGGTCGTGCGCGACTCGCAGATGGCGATGTTCGTCAACGAAGGCCAGATCGCCGACGTCTTCGGCGCCGGCACCTTCAAGCTGACCACGCAGACGCTGCCCGTCCTGACCTACCTGAAGAACTGGGACAAGCTGTTCGAGTCTCCCTTCAAGTCGGACGTCTACTACTTCAGCACGCGCCAGCAGCTCGGCCGCCGCTGGGGCACGCCGCAGCCGGTGACGGTGCGCGACAAGGATTTCGGCATGATCCGCCTGCGCGCCTTTGGCGTGTATGCGTACCACGTGGCTGATCCGAAGCTGTTCTACCAGCAGGTGAGCGGCACGCGCGACATCTATACCGTCGATGAAGTCGAGGCCCAGCTTGGCCCCGTCATCATGGGTGCCATGGCCACGGCGTTTGGCGAATCCGGTGTGCCGTTCCTGGACTTGGCCGCCAACCAGACGCTGATGTCGAACAAGGTGCGCGAGACCCTGGCGCCGCAGTTCACGCAGTACGGCCTGGCGCTCGACAGCTTCCAGGTCTCCAGCGTCACGCTGCCGGACGAACTGCAGGCCGCGATGGATCGCCGCATCAGCATGGACATGACCGGCGACATGGGGCGCTTCACGCAGTATCAGGCGGCGGAATCGCTGCCGCTGGCTGCGCAGAACGAAGGTGGCATCGCTGGCACGGGCGCGGGTCTGGCGGCAGGCCTGGCAATGGGCCAGACGATGGCCGAGAGCCTGCGCACCGCTGTGCAGGGCGGTGCCGGATCGGCTACCCCCGCTGCTGCACAACCGGCTGCCGCCGCACCGGTCGCTCCGGCTGCCGACGACCCGACCGCACGCCTGACCAAGCTCAAGGATCTGCTCGACAAGGGCCTCATCACCCAGGCTGATTTCGATGCAGGCAAGGCCGCCGTGCTCAAGGCACTGACCGGGGGCTGAGCGCAGCCTTGCTGATCGAATGACCGGGCGGCGCAGCTAGCCGCCCGTTTTGCTGTGCAATCGAACGACCCGACCATGTTTCATGCCAACTGCCCGGCGTGTGGCGCGCCGGTGGAACTGAAGTCCGCCGCTGCCGTGATGACGGTGTGCAGCTTCTGTAAGAGCACACTGCTGCGCGACGGCGAAATGCTGTCCGACATCGGCAAGATGTCTGCCGTGCTGGAGGACTACGCACGCGTGCAGATCGGCACCACCGGGCGCTACAAGAACAAGGCCTTCACCGTCGTGGGTCGCATCCAGTTGCGCTACGACGCGGGCTTCTGGAACGAGTGGTACGTGCTGTTCGACGACGGCACCGATGGCTGGCTGGCCGAGGCTTCAGGCCAAGTCACCATGACCTTCTCGCGTGGCGTGCCGCACAACGCCGTGGCGTTCGAAACGTTGCGCCCTGGCCAGCTCTACGATGCTGACGGCAAGCAGTTCACGCTGTCCGATGTGCGCGAGGCGGACTGCACCGGTGGCCAGGGTGAACTGCCCTTCCGTGTGGGCGAGGGTTGGCACGCGCGTGTGGCCGATGGCCGCCGCGAAGACGCCTTCATCACGCTCGACTACTCCGACGGCACCGCGCCCACGCTCTACCTGGGCGAGGCCACCACACTCGAAGCGCTCAAGTGCCAGCTCCTGCGCACCGACGCCGAGATCAAGGAAACCGCTGGCCGCGTCCCCCGCAAGCTCACCAACCTCGACTGCCCGCAATGCGGCACGTCGATCCCGTTCAGCCCCGGCGTGACCGGGCATGTGCTGTGCCCCGGCTGTGGCGCGGCCATCGATGCCGCCACGCCGCGCGGCGAGATTATTGCCCGCGCCCGCTCTGTGCCGCAGGTCGCCACCACGCTGGAGCTTGGCGACAAGGCGCTCATCGACGGCCAGCAATGGCAGGTGATCGGCGTGATGCGCCGCACGGTGGTCGACGGCGGCGGCGAGTGGTTCGAATACCTGCTATACACCCCCAAGCGTGGCTTCACGTGGATGGTCGAAACCGACGACGGCTGGTTCCGCGCCAACGTGCTCGACCGCTGGCCCACGCAGACCGACGGCCGCAAGGCGACGCTCGGCAACACGCAGTACACCCGCGACGAGGACTACACCGCACGCGTGACCTACGCTGCCGGCGCCTTCAATTGGCGCGTGCAGGCCGGTGACCAGACCCGCGTGGTCGAATACACGGCCGGCCAGGAAAGCCTTGCCGCAGAGAGCGATGCGCATGAATTGAGCTGGTCCCGGAGCACCCCTGTCAGCACCGCGCAGATCAAGGCATGGTTCGGCAAGGTGGTCGCCGAACCGGTCAAGGACGTTTCGGCCTCGGGTTACATGACGGTGGCCGTGGTGTCCTGCGTACTGCTCGGCTTGCTGAATCTGGTGCCGTTCTTCATGGCGCCGGGCTCGGTGTTTGTGATCACGTTCTTTGCAGCGCTGATGCTGATCGTGCCGGCATGGCTGGTCGCCAAGGTCGGGGGCGGGGAATGAAAGGCTGGTTCGTGTTGTATGCCGTGTGTGTGGTGATCGGCGCAACGGTCATGGACTGGAAAGCTGGCTTTGCCGCCCCGCGCACGCCGTCGTATGGCGGCAGCACCAGCGGGTCTTCGTACTGGGGGGGCTCGTCGTCGGGCGGCAGCGGTTACGGCGGTGGCTTCAGCGGGGGCCACAAGTGACGCGCACGGACGCGACGCCGCACGCCGCAGCAACCTCTGCTGCAGTGGGCGAGCATCTGCTGCTCGATCTGTATGGCGTGGCGCCTGCGCTGCTGCGCGATGCCCAGGCACTGGAGGCCGCGCTGCGCGAGGCCGCCGCCGCGCTGGGCGCCACCATTCTTCATGCGCATCTCCATCGCTTCGATTCGCTGCGTGTGGGCGCGCCTGCCGGTGAACAGGGCGGGGTGACCGGTGTCCTGCTGCTGGCGGAATCACACCTGTCGATCCACACGTGGCCCGAGCACGGGTTTGCCGCCATTGATGCCTTCATGTGCGGCACCGGCACGACGCATGGCGCGCGTGCCGTGTTTGAGCGTGCGCTGGCACCGGAGCGTGTCGACGTGCGTGTCGCGCAGCGCGGTAGCGCATCCGCCTAAAGCATTCGGTTTAATCCAATATCGTTTTCGGCCCACGCTTCAAGCAGGCAGTGGGCTTGGCCGCCGTCGCCTTGAACTGGCGCCGGCAGGCACCTCGTCGTGGGGGGAAATGCGTACGCATTGACGTGCCATGATGGTTGTTCGGATTGCATCCCGGTGGTCGATGCAAGGCCATCGGTGTTTGGTCCTTCCATTACCAACCCGACGAGGCCTCCATGACCACGCTGCCAACGCACGTCTCTTCTGCATTACTCCCCACACCTTCTCCTGCCGCGCCGGCGCTGCCGGACTGGATCGCTGTTCGCATGCGGCGTCACTATGACGATCGCATGGGCAAGCTCTGGGGCGGAGACCACCTGCTCCACGGCCGCACGCCAGGGCCCGATGCCCTGTTCCTGAACAGCAACGACTACCTATGCCTGCTCGGCGAGCGGGAATTGGTGCGCGCACAGGCGCGTGCGCTGCTTGGGCATGAGCACGAACTGCTCATGTCGGCCGTGTTCCAGCACGGCGATACCCCGCAGAGCCGGGTGGAAGCCCGACTGGCTGCCATGATGCGCGCCGAGGCCGGCTTGATCGCTCAATCCGGCTGGGCCGCGAATGTCGGGTTGATCCAGTGCATTGCGGGACCAGCCGTGCCTGTCTATATCGATATGGCGGCGCATGCCTCGCTGTGGGAGGGTATTACGGCAGCCGGCGCGGTGCCGGTGCCATTTCGCCATAACGATGTGGACCATCTGAACCGGCAACTGGAGCGGACCGGCCCCGGCATCATCGTGGTGGATTCCGTCTACAGCACGACCGGCAGCGTGGCGCCGTTGACGGCGCTGGTGGTGGCGGCCGAGGCCAGCGGCTCGGTCATCGTCGTGGACGAATCCCATTCACTTGGGACGCACGGGCCAGGCGGGGCGGGGCTGGTAGTGCAACTGGGGCTGGAGCGCCGTGTGCACTTTCGCACGGCGTCATTGGCCAAGACGTTTGCCGGCCGTGCGGGGTTTGTCGCCTGCAGTGGCTTGTTCAAGGATTTCTTTGCCGTGGAGGCTCGCCCGGCCATTTTCAGTTCGGGGTTGCTGCGGCACGAATTGGCCTGGTTCGAGGCCGCAGCGGATTTCATTGGCGCGGCGGAGGCTCGTCGCGAAAGTCTGCATGCCATCACCCGCTCCGTGCGCGCAGGTATCGCCGCGCTGGGCTACAACATCAGTGACGGCACCGAGCAGATCATCGGGCTGGAGGCGGGGCCCGAGCCGCAGGTCAAGGTGCTGCGCGATGCATTGCAGGCCCACGGCATCTTTGGTGCGGTATTCTGTGCGCCGGCTACGCCCAGAAACCGGGCGTTGGTGCGCCTGACGCTGCATGCCAAGCTCACGCCCGCAGAGATCGGGCGGCTGCTTGGTGTTCTGGCAGAGATTCGTGATCGGGTGGGGCTGGACGATTGGGCGTCCACGCGCCGGATGCGAAGACCTGCAGCCGCCGTTCAACTCAATGCATGTTTGGCGAACGCATGACGAACACAGTGGGTGGAGTCCCCGCAGACAATCCGGGTCGCTGGCCGGCCAGCGTCTGGCAGTACCTCGCTGCCTCGTTGACGAGCGCGGCATTGCTTGACGAAGAGAGCGCGGCGCGGCTGCGCCGCATCCGCTTCGTGGGTGCGCTGGGGGTGCTCGGCCACCCGTTGTACTTCGTGATCTGGTCGGTCGTTTTTCCGCAGCCGTATGAGAACGTCTGGCTGCGCGCCATCTGCACGCTGCTGTTCATCCCGCTGCTGTTTGCCAACCGGCTGTCGCAATACAAGTGGCTGCCGGCCTATGCCCTGTTTGCCATCACGGCCGGGTTGCCTTTCGCGTTCATCTTCTTCTATCTCGAGAACGCCGGGACGATGGTGTGGGCGGAGTCGGTGGTCATTGCCGTCGTCATCCTGTTCCACTTCAGCACGGCGTTTGCACTGATTTCGCTTATCAGTGGTGCCGTGGCTGCGACGGGGCTGTTCTTGCTGGCAGGCAACGCAGTGGCGGCGTTTCCGTGGCATGCGCTGCTGGAGCAGGTGCCGGTGGTGGCGTTTGTCATGGCCGTGCTCGTCGTCATCAAGCTGGACCGCCAGATCCTGGCTGAGCAGAAACAGCGCGGCGTGGCGCTGGCGTTGGGCACAGTGGCCCATGAGTTGCGCACGCCGCTGGCCAGCCTAGCCCTGACAGCGCGCGGCATTCAGGACCGCTTGCCCAAGCTGGTATCGGCCGATCACCCAGACCTGCCGGCAGTACAGCATGCGGTCGAACGCATGCGTACCGATGTCGTGCGTGCCAACAACAGCATCGAGCTGCTGGTCGCCAATTCAAAGGATCCGCAGACCGTCAGCATCAACTGGTTTGATCCGCACGAGGCGATCTGTTCCGCCATCGCGGCCTTTCCGTTTGAGCCTGGTACGCGGGAACTAGTGTCGATTGCACCGAGCATCGGTGTGCGGGTGCTTGGCAACGCAAGCCTGTTCGAGCACATCATCACCAACCTGACCAAGAACGCGCTGGAGGCGATCCAGCGCGTGGGCAAGGGTGACCTTTACATTGCCTATGAACGGCTGCCACGCGCCTTCGAGATCGTGGTGCGCGATACGGGGTCGGGCATCTCGTCGACCGTGCTCAAGCGGATGTTCGAGCCGTTCTTCTCCTACCCGGCGCATCGCGGTACGGGCATCGGCCTGATGTTCTGCCGAAAGGTGCTGCGTGGTTGGGGCGCCAGCATTTCGTGCAAGTCGGTCGAACACGAGTACACCGAATTCCGCATCCGCTTCCCGAACCCGCGCTGATGCTTCTGGCGCAGGGCTCGGGGCTGCCCGCGGCTTACCGGCCGACCATATTCTCTGGTCGCACCCACGCATCAAACTGCTCGGGCGTGACATAGCCGAGCGCCAGTGCCGCTTCACGCAGGCTCGTGCCTTCCTTGTGCGCTTTCTTGGCGATCTGCGCGGATTTGTCGTAGCCGATGTGCGGGTTGAGCGCCGTCACCAGCATCAGCGAGCGCTGCACAAGTTCGTCGATGCGGGCACGGTTGGGCTCGATGCCCACGGCGCAGTGGTCGTTGAAGCTGCGCATGCCGTCGGCCAACAGGCGTGTGCTGTGCAGGAAGTTGTAGGCAATCATCGGGCGGAACACGTTCAGTTCGAAATTGCCGGATGCGCCGCCAATGTTGACCGCGACATCGTTGCCGAACACCTGCGCGCACAGCATCGTCACGGCTTCGCTCTGCGTGGGGTTGACCTTGCCGGGCATGATGGACGAGCCCGGCTCGTTCTCGGGGATGGAGATTTCGCCCAGGCCGCTGCGCGGGCCGCTCGCCAGCCAGCGGATGTCGTTGGCGATCTTGGTGAGGCTGGCGGCCAGCGTCTTCAGCGTGCCGTGCGCATGCACTAGGCCATCGGCGGAGGCCATGGTTTCGAACTTGTTGGGCGAGGTGACGAAGGGCAGGCCGGTCAGGTTAGCCAGCTCGGCAGCCACCTGTTCGGCGTAGCCGGCCGGCGCGTTCAGGCCGGTGCCCACTGCCGTGCCGCCCAGCGCCAGCTCGCACAGGTGCGGCAGCGCCGCGTTCAGGTGCGTTTCGTTGTGCTGCAGTTGTGCGACATAGCCGGAGAACTCCTGGCCGAGCGTGAGCGGCGTGGCGTCCTGCAGGTGCGTGCGACCGATCTTGATGATGTCGTCGAAGTCCGCCGCCTTTTTGGCAAGCGTTTCGCGCAGCGTGCGCAGCGACGGAATCAGGTGCCGTGTGATGGCGGTAACAGCCGCCACGTGCATTGCCGTCGGGAACACGTCGTTGGACGACTGGCTGCGGTTGACGTCGTCGTTCGGGTGCACGAGGCGGCCCTCGCCGCGCTCGCCGCCCAGCAGTTCGCTGGCGCGGTTGGCGAGCACCTCGTTCATGTTCATGTTGCTCTGCGTGCCGGAGCCGGTCTGCCAGACCACCAGCGGGAATTCGTTCGGGTGCTTGCCCGCGATGACTTCATCCGCCGCAGCGATGATGGCGTTGGCCTTCTCGGCCGGCAGCAGCCCCAATCGGTGGTTGACGGCGGCACTTGCGCGCTTGATGCGAGCCAGCGCGTCGATCAGTTCGCGCGGCATGCGGTCGCCCGCAATGTCGAAGTTCTGCAGCGAGCGCTGCGTCTGCGCGCCCCACAGATGATTGGCGGGGACTTCAATGGGGCCAAAGGTGTCGCGTTCGGTACGGGTGGTCATGGCAGGTCTGCACGAGGGTGACTGGGACGAACGCCCACCAGTATAGGCGGCGGGTTTGCTCCTAGTGCCCGCGTTTGCTGTAGGGTGACCGGCACATTGCGTGGTTTGCGGACCAGCGCCGTACACGCCACAATGTCGCCTCGTCGTGCAATTCGGCGCCGTACGAAGTCTGCTGCCCCTGCCTGCCATGTCCACCTCCGTTTCCGTCGACAAGTCCCTCCAACCCTTGCTCTGGCTGGTGGCGGTTGGTCTCTTCATGCAGACGCTGGATTCCACCATCGTCAATACGGCATTGCCGGCCATGGCGCGCAGCCTGTCGGAAAGCCCGCTGAAGATGCAGTCGGTCATCATTGCCTACACGCTGACGACCGCCATGCTGATGCCCGCCTCGGGCTGGCTGGCTGACCGCTTCGGCACGCGGCGCATGTTCTTTGCGGCCATCTTCCTGTTCACCATCGGCTCGCTGCTGTGCGCGGAGTCGCGCAGCCTGAACATGCTGATTGCCTCGCGCGTGGTGCAGGGCGTGGGCGGTGCATTGCTGATGCCGGTCGGGCGGCTGACGGTGTTGCGCGTGGTGCCGCGCGAGCAGTTTCTGCCGGCCATGAGCTTCGTCACCATTCCGGGGCTGATCGGCCCGCTGATCGGCCCCACGCTGGGTGGCTGGCTGGTGGAGGCGGTGTCGTGGCACTGGATCTTCCTGATCAACATTCCGGTGGGCCTGGCTGGTGCGCTCGTCACGCTCAAGGTCATGCCCGATGTGCGCGCAGACGATGAGAGCCGTTTCGACTGGACTGGCTACGCCATGCTCGCGTTTGGCATGGCGGCGGTGTCGTTCTCGCTCGACGGGCTATCGGGATTGGGCTTTCAGCACGCGACGGTGTTGGTGCTGCTGATCTTCGGGCTGGCGGCGCTCACCGCGTACTGGCTGCATGCGGGGCGCACGGTTGAGGGTAAGGCGGGGCCGCTGTTTCCGCGCTCGCTGTTTGCAATTCCGAGTTTTTCGATCGGCATTCTCGGCAACCTGTTCGCGCGGATCGGTACCGGTGGGATGCCGTTCCTGATCCCGCTGCTGTTGCAGGTGAGCCTGGGCTACTCACCGCTGCAGGCCGGCTTGATGATGGTGCCGGTGGCCGCGGCCGGCATGGCGGCCAAACCGTTGGGCACCTGGGCCATCAAGCGTTTTGGCTATCGCCGCATGCTGTTCACCAACACGCTCATGGTGGGCCTGACGATGGCCAGTTTTGCGGTGATGACGCCCGATGTACCAGTGTGGCTGCGCATCGTGCAGTTGGCGCTGTTCGGCACGTTCAACTCGATGCAGTTCACTGCCATGAACACGCTCACGCTCAAAGACCTGAGTGGGCCGCATGCCAGCTCGGGCAACAGCATGCTCTCCATGGTGATGATGTTGTCAATGAGCCTGGGGGTGGCCGCGGCCGGCGCGTTGCTCACGGGCTTTACCGACTTTACCGTCGGGCCGGAAGGGCGCGATACGCTGGCGGCCTTCCACAAGACCTTCGTCTGCGTCGGCTTCATGACCGCGGCGGCGGCGTGGATCTTCGCGCAGCTTTCGCACGCAGAGCCCGCGCAGGTGCTCAAGCGGGCTGAGGTGGACGTCGAGTGATCACTTCTGCCAGTAGCCGCGCATCTTCTTGGTGAGATCGACTTTGGCGGCGGCGCGGGCTTCGGCTGCTGGGTCCGCACCGGGTTCGGGCGGCGGCCAGGCACAGGCCTCGAACAACGGCAGCAGCGCAGGCGGAATGAAGCGCGTGCGCGACGCATAGATGTGCCGGTCGCCATTGGGCGTCTGCTGCGTGACATAGAAGCGCTGCGGCACCAGGATGTCCAGGTGCTCGCGCGCACGCGTCATGGCCACGTAGAGCAGGCGGCGCTCTTCTTCCAATTCCTCGTGCGAACCGGCGCCCAGGTCGGCAGGCATGCAGCCATCCACGGCGTTGAGCACGTACACCGCCTTCCACTCCTGGCCCTTTGACGAGTGAATGGTGGAGAGGATCAGGTAATCCTCATCGCGATATGGGGCGCCGGATTCATCGCTGGTCAGCTCGGGTGGGTCGAGCGTCATCTCCGTCAGGAAGCGCTCGCGCGTGGCGTAGGTGGCGGCCATGCGGGCGAGCTGGTCCAGATCGCCCTGGCGTACGGCGGCATCGTCGTGCAGGCGTTCCATGTGCGGCGTGTACCAGGTGCCCACGGCTTCGAGTTCGCTCGCCCATTCCAGGCTGTCTTTCGGTGCGCGCAGCTGTTGCATGAGCGCCATCAACGCGGTCCAGTCACCGGCCAGGCGGGCGGGGGGCTCGTACGCGAGCAGCGCTGCAATCGGGTCCACCGCTTCGGCCATGGCGTCGAGCACGCGTGCGGCAGTGGCGGGGCCTGCGCCCGGCAGCAACTGGATCACGCGAAACCCGGCGATGCGGTTGCGCGGGTTCTCGGCCCAGCGCAGCACCGAGAGCACATCCTTCACGTGCGACGCTTCGAGAAATTTCAGCCCGCCGTATTTCACGAAGGGGATGTTGCGGCGGGTGAGTTCGATCTCCAGCGGCGCACTGTGGCTGGCCGTGCGGAACAGCACCGCTTGCGATTTCAATGCGAGCCCGCCTTCACGCTGATGCAGCACCTGCTCGGCCACGCAGCGCGCCTGCTCGGCTTCATCGCGCACCGAGATTAGCCGCGGGCGATGTGTGGATGCGCGGTCTGTCCACAGCGTCTTGGCAAAGCGCTCCGTGGCGAAGCGCATCACGCCATTCGACGCATCGAGAATCGGTTGTGTCGAGCGGTAATTGCGCTCCAGCAGCACCGTATGCGCCGGCCGGGTGAAATGGCGCGGGAAGTCGAGGATGTTGCGCACCGTCGCCGCGCGAAATGCGTAGATCGACTGCGCATCGTCGCCCACCACCGTCACGCCACGGCCGTCCGGGCGCAGCGCACGCAGGATGGATGACTGCAGCCGGTTGGTGTCCTGGTATTCGTCGACGAGGATGTGGTCGAAGCGCGCGCCGATCTCGGCGGCCAGTTCGGCATCGGATACCATCGCGTGCCAGTACAGCAGCAGGTCGTCGTAGTCGAGCACGTGCTGCGCCTGTTTGGCTTCCACGTAGGCGTCGAACAGTGTGCGCAGCGGTGTTTCCCACATCGCGCACCACGGAAAGTGGTGCTTGAGCACGGCGTTGAGTGGGCTCTCCGCATTGATGGCGCGCGAGTATATGGCCAGGCAGGTCTGCTTGAGCGGGAAGCGGCGCTCCTTGGTCGACAGGTTCAGCTCGTGGCGTACGACGTTGAGCAGATCGGCAGAATCGCTGCGGTCGTGGATGGTGAAATCGGGGGCGAGGCCGACGCGCTCGGCGTATTCGCGCAGCAGGCGCGCGCCGATGCCGTGGAACGTGCCGGCCCAGGGCAGGGTGGTCTGGTACGACGTGCCGGCAGCATTGAGGATGCTGTTGGTGCGTTCGCCTTGCATGGCGCGCGCCAGCAGATGGCCGGCGCGATTGGACAACTCGCTCGCAGCCCGGCGCGAGAACGTCAGCAGCAGGATGCGTTGCGGATCCGCCCCGTTGGCGACCAGGTGTGCGACGCGCCAGCCCAGCGTGTGTGTCTTACCCGATCCGGCGCCGGCCAGCACGAGCAGCGGCCCGGTCTCAGCCGCATCCGCCCCGGAAATGCCGAACTCGACCGCCTGGCGCTGCTGGTCGTTCAGTTGGGCCAGGTAACCCGGGGTGACCGGGTCATTGGCGGTGTCAGGGTTGGGAGAAGCGGAAAGCACGGCGGGGGCGTCACAGAAAATAACTGTATAAATATACAGCACTGTGCTATCCGTCGATCAAAAGCGAGAACGGTGATGTCACACCCTTGCAACGGGCGCGACACCACCGTGTTTGCGCACGGCAAGACCCGCTTGCGTGCGTCAGACCTGCTTAGTGGCGTTGTTGCACGTACCGCTGCACATCACTGATCGAGGCTTGGCCTGATTGCGCGGTGTCGATCTGGTCAAAGTGCTTTGCCACATAGCCCAGACCGCTGGCTTGGGCTTGCGCTTTGGTGATCGAACCACCCTTGCTCAGCGCCGCGTTTGCACTCAGCCGTTTCACAATGCGCTGCTGGGCCTCCTGCTGCAGTTGGTCGCCGGTGGTCGCGAGCTTCAACCCTGCGCTCGAGTTTTCGATGGCGGTGGTTTCAACCGCATCCGCAAAGTAATTCAGGATGGACGATTGCTGCACGATGCCGGTGTGGTGCACGCCCGCCGATTCCAGCGCCAGCGCCAGCATGTTGGTGCGCGGAGTGCCGTACGACTCGCCGTACAGATAGATCGGCGATCTGCTGCGGCTGTTCACCGTCAGGTAGCACTGGATGAAGTCGTTGTATGGGCGTACAGCCGGCAAGACGACCGCCGGCATGTACCCGGTGGCACATGGTATTGCGGTGCCAGAGGTTCTCCCTAAGATGGTTCTACGGGACATCAACCATCATCTGCGCAAGGGGATGTGTCATGCGATACGAAGCGGGTCATGCATCGCACTTCAACCGATGGGTTTCATGTCTGATATGGCTGGCTGCTGTCGTGCTGTCGCCCATGGCGGTGGCACAGGCGCTGCAACCGGACACCCAAGGTCGGATCGAGTTCAACAGCTTCACCCCCAAGACCATGTTCGATCTGGCGCGCGAGCGTCGGCAGAATTGGCCTGAGCAGAAAATCTGGGGAGACTTGTCGTTGCCCAAGACGGATGCCGCCAAGGTGCCCGCCATCGTGCTCGTGCACGGCAGCAGTGGTGTGGAACCCGCCATGGCGCAATGGGTGCAGGCACTCAACGAGGTCGGCGTCGCCACCTTTGTCATCTACATCTTCGAACCGCGCGGCGTGAAACGCACCGTGGAAGACCAGACGCGCGTGCCCCACTCGGCCGACATGGTCGATGCCTACCAGGCGCTGCAACTGCTGGCGACCCACCCGCGCATCGACCCAGCGCGTATCGGCATCATGGGGTTCTCGCGTGGCGGTACGGTGGCCTTTCAGACGGAAGAAGAGCCGCTGCGGCGCGCCGTGATCAAGAGCGACCTCAAGTTTGCGCTGCACATTCCGGTGTATGCGGCGTGCAGCCAGGTGTACTGGTCGCCTGAATTGAGCCGCGCGCCCATGCTCAATCTGGTGGGGGCAGATGACGACTACGTGATGCCTGAGCCGTGCGAACAACTGGCCAAGCGCTACGCAGATGCCGGTGTGCCCGTGCGGACGATCCGCTATGACAGCGCTCGGCACGGGTGGGACAGCACAGTTGCGCTGGCTTACCTGGGCCGGGCTACGAAGGCAACGTCATGCGGTGTTGTGCGGTGGGACATCGATACATGGACGGTAACCGCCGAACGCACTGGCGAAGTCATTGAACCCGCCAAGCTCCGGGATTTCTTCGCTGGGTGCATGTCGCTGGGCGCGCATGTGGGACGCAACGAGGCCGCGTACCAGAAGTCCCGTAAAGACGTGCAGGCCTTTGTGCGAGAGGTTTTCTTTCCCGGCCATTGAGGCGGGGCAGTCAGATTCCGTCGCGCAGGTTTTTTGCCAGATCCTGAGGTGAGGTGCGCTGGTTCACGGCGTTGACGAGTTCAGCAAGAAACCATGGCAGCACGAGTTCTGTGCTCGAATCGGACAGGCCGATGCGCAGCCTCGGCTTTGAGGTCGGCTCGGCAGTCTGGTCGGATTGCACCGGCCGGCTTTGCGCAAGCATCGCCTGAAGCTCCTGATCGGAGAAGGTGGTGGACGACGTCGTGAGCGCAGAAGCGGTCATGGCTGCGGACATCAACGCCGATGCCACGACAAGGTGTTTAAGGATTGCGGCAGGCATGGAGGCCCTCCATCGACAAAAAGGACTGAATTGACGGCAATCGGCCGCAGTGACTGACTGCGCGGTTGCCGACAGCAATGATCCTCCTTCCGATGATAGTCGTGGCTTAGCGTTCCGTTTTGGTCAGGAAAGCGTAAATATCGCGCGCAATCGATCAAGTTGCCTGCGGTTGCAGCGCAATCACCGCCATGCCGATCAGCGCGATGGCCGCGCCGCCGATGTCCCACCGCGTGAGGGGAATGCCATCCACCCAGCGCAACCACACCAGCGCCACAGCGATGTACATACCGCCGTACGCCGCATACGTGCGCCCGGCCGCCGTTGGGTGCAGTGTCAGCAGCCAGGCAAACAGCGCGAGCGACGCCGCTGCCGGCAGCAGCAGCCAGATGGGCCTGCCCTGACGCAGCACGAGCCACGGCAGGTAGCAGCCGACGATTTCCGCCAGGGCGGTCACGGCAAACAGGAGGGCGATGCGGAGGAAGTCCACGAGTATGAGTCGGTGCCGGGGCAATCAGGTGAGGGTGCCGATTGTGGCATGCGCGGGCGCGGTGGTTTCTCGGTATTGTTGCGGTCTTATCCAACAACAACACGATTGGGGACCCCATGCTTGAACTCCGGCCCACCTGCGAACACTGCAACACCGCGCTGCCACCCGACGCCACCAACGCCCGCATCTGCTCGTTCGAGTGCACGTTCTGCGTGGCCTGTGCGGATGGTGTGCTCGGCAACGTGTGCCCGAACTGCGGTGGTGGTTTTACCGCGCGGCCAATCCGTCCATCCCAGAACTGGAAGAACGGCAATTTTCTTGGCAACCATCCAGCCAGTGCCACGGTCAAGCATCGGCCGGCCGACTTGGCCGCGCATGCGCAATTGGCGGCCGCCGTCGGGGCGACCCCACCAGAGAAGCGCTAACGCCCAGCGCAGGTTAGTGCGAAGCTGCCGGCGGCAGCACTTGCGTGACCGTAAACCCGCGTGCCGCCATGAGGGCCGGCAACCCCTGCGACCCGATCATATGCAGCGCGCCCACGGCGCCAAACACACGTTGGCCACGCGCATGCACGCGGGCAATGTTGTCGGCCATGGCGCGGTTGCGGTTGGTCACCAGGCGCTTGAAGGCGCGCTTGTCCGATGGCGTCTTCAGGCAATCGCACCACTGCGGATAGCGCTCCAGCGTGCTGAGGTCGCTATCGGCCCAGGCGTTGGCGAGCGTGAGGGTTTGCGTGCGCGCCTCGCCTGATTCAATGGCGTCGAGCTCCGTGTCGAACTGCTGCACCATTTCATTCTTCGGCACGATCTCGTCCAGCACACGCAGTTGGTCGGCCAGGGTTTCCAGCGGCACGATGGTCAGGTGGACGCTGTTGGCGTAGGTGGTCAGGAACAGGTCGATGCCGAAATCGGGGTAGAGCCCGTCAGCGCGCAGCCCCAGTGCTGACAATGAGGCGAGTTGCATGATCGGCTGGAACTTGCGGATCTGCGTGAGCGCGGCATCGGGCAGGCACGCGGCAGCGATGAGCTTGTCGAGGCGCTCGCCGCGGCGGCCGCTTGTCAGGCGGACATCGTCCTTGGTCGTGCGCGCAGCGAATGCCTTGCGGCTGCCTTCCTTGTCGAGCAGGTTGAGCTCAAGTGCAACGGCATCGCTTTGCTTGAGCGCATCGCGAACGGTGGGCCCAGGCAGCATCCAGTCGGCGCGCGCAACGTGGATCGTGCCGTACAGCCACGATGTGCGGCCGTCCTTTTCGATGCGCCAGAGCAGGCCATGGTCGGTGGCGCGCTGGGCGGCGGCGGCCCAGCCGTCTTTGGGGATGGAGTCAGACGCAGGCGGCGGGCAGGCACTTGCGGTTTGCGGTGATACGTCTTGCGCCGTGGCGGTGCCGATGCCCGACAACAGGCAGAGCGCCGCCGCAAGCGTGCGCCACAGGGTGCGATTGCGTGCCATGACTCTTCCCCGAGAAATCTTGTGATTTTGTGAGTGTGATGCTTGCAGTTTAGCGGGCGCCGGCCATCGCGTCCCATGCCGCCATCGCGCAATCGACGGTGGCGAGCAGTGCATCACGCGGGGCGCCATCGCGCGCCTGGATCGACAGGCCGTTGAGCACCGTGGCGTAGTAGCCGCCCAGCGCATCGGCGTTGGTGGTGGCGGGCACATCGCCCTCGTCGATGCCGCGGCGGATGCGGGCGCGGATGGCGTCGATGGTCTCCAGCCGGATCGCGCGCATGTCTTCCTGCACCTGCTGGTTGGGCGCGGAGCACAGCAGCGCGCCGAGCACGACCATGCAGCCGCGCGGCGCGTCCGGTTGGCTGAAGGCGAGGGCGTTGCTGCGCAGGAGCGCGTCGATCGATTCGCGGGCGGTGGCAGGTTCGGTCAGCGCAATGGCGGTGGTGCTGCCCGCCGTCTGCCGGTAGAGCGCGACTGCCTCGCGGAAGAGTGCTTCCTTTGAGCCGAACGCGGCATAAAAGCTTGGCGCAGTGATGCCACCCATTGCTGCCTTGAGGTCGTCGAGCGTGGTGCCTTCGTAGCCGCGCGCCCAGAACACGGTCATGGCCTGGCGCAGGGCGGTGTCGCGATCAAAGGTGCGGGGGCGTCCGCGTGTTGCCATGATGACTTCCTGAAATCCCTATTTCTGTACTGGGCAATATATTAATTCTTGACGCCCGTCATGTCGTGCCCTTAATTTGTATACCGGTCGATACATAAATAAGGGTTGCGCCTTTGAACACCACAACACATCAACACCCGCAGCATGCCAGGCGCTGGCTGGTGCTGGCCGCGGTCTGCATGGCGGGGCTGATCCTGCCGCTGTCCTTTACCGGCGCGGCGGTGGCCACACCAGCCATCGGGCGCACGCTGGGCGGTAGCGCCACGGCGCTCAACTGGGTGGTCAACGGCTTCATGCTGGCCTTCGGCAGTTGCCTGATGGTGGCGGGGGCCATGGCTGATGCGTTCGGGCGCAAGCGTATTTTTGCGAGTGGCATCGCCTTGTTTGTGCTCGCGTCGATTGGCGTGGCGGTGGCGCCCGGTGTGACTGCCATCGGCTGGCTGCGTGGGCTGCAGGGCGTGGCGGCTGCGATGTCGATGGCCGGCGGCTCAGCGGCACTCGCACAGGAGTTTGACGGGCACGCGCGCATCCGCGCCTTCAGCCTGCTTGGCACGACGTTTGGCGTGGGGCTGGCCTTTGGGCCGTTGATTGCCGGTGCGTTGATTCAGGCGGCGGGCTGGCGCGCGATCTTCGCGTTGTGCGCGGTGGTAGGCACATTGGCTTTCGTGTTTGGCGTGCCACGCATGCGTGAAACGCGCGACCCCGATGCGCGCGGCGTGGATTGGGCCGGTGCGGCCAGCTTCACGGCCACGCTGGTCCTGCTGACCTGGGCGCTGATGGAGGCGCCGGAGCGCGGCTGGGCAGATGGTGCGGTGCTGATGCTGTTCGCGGCGGCAGTGATCGGGCTGGTGGCGTTCATCGTGATCGAGCAGCGCGTGTCCCGACCGATGCTGGACTTGTCGTTGTTCCGCTTCCGGCGCTTTGTCGGCGTGCAGTTCCTGCCGATTGCCACGGCGTGCTACGTGGTGATGCTGGTTGTATTGCCCGCGCGCCTGATCGGCATCGAAGGGCAGAGCGAGACCCAAGCCGGCATCACGATGATCGCGCTGTCGCTGCCCTTGCTGATGGTGCCGCTGCTGGCGGTGCAACTGGCGCACCGGTGGTCGGCGGCAACGCTCACTTGCGCGGGGCTGCTGGTGGCAGCGGTGGGTTTCTGGTGGCTGGGTGATGTCGCCCCGGGCGCTGCTGCCACCGCGTGGATCGCGCCGATGCTGCTCACGGGCTTTGGCACTGGTTTCGCCTGGGGGCTGATGGATGGCCTCTCGGTGAGCGTGGTGCCCAAGGAGCGCGCCGGCATGGCGACCGGCATCTTCAGTACCACCCGTGTGGCCGGCGAGGCGATTGCGCTGGCCGTGGTGGGTGCCGCTCTCACCGCGCTGATCGTTGCGCAGACAGGCACGTCCGGCACCGTGAGCGCGGCGGCATGGATGGAGGCTGCGCACCGCACCGCCATGGGCAATGTTTCAGCGGCACTGACGCTGCTGCCGGCGGGCTCGGGGCCCATGCTCACCGCGGCATATGGCGTGGCGTTTGCGCAGCTCGCGCATGCGCTGGCCGTGGTGTCCGTTGTGTCGGCAGCGGTTGTCTGGGGGCTGCTTGGGCGCTCGCGGGCGGCGCTGTCGGTCGCCACTGAATCGGTCTAGCACCGGCCACCTTTCCCACATCAAGACGAGGCACCTCATGCTCCAAGCCAGCGACACGTTGGATGGCTCCTTCCCGTTTGCCCCGCACTTTACGGATGCCCCGGGTTTCCCGATGCACTACGTCGATGAAGGCCCGCGCGATGGGCACGTCATCCTGTGCCTGCATGGCGAGCCGACGTGGGGCTACCTGTTCCGGCATCTGATTGCCGCGCTGCGTGGCGCGCATCGCGTGGTGGTTCCCGACCACATGGGCTTTGGCAAGAGCGCCACGCCGCAAGACCGCAACTACTGGCTGCAAGACCACGTCGACAACCTCGAACGCTTCGTGCTGGCGCTGGATCTGCGCGAGATCACGCTGGTCATGCACGACTTTGGCGGGCCGGTGGGAATGGGGTTGGCGGCGCGCCATCCTGATCGCATTCGCCGTGTGATCTCCATCAACGGGCCAGCGCCGTTCGGCCAGCCCAGCCTGCTCGAACGGCTGACGGCAAACGCGCAGGTGTCGCCGTGGTTTCAGTGGGTCGCGCGTGCGCAGTCCGAAGGGCGTCTCGACACCGTGCTGGGGGAGCTTGGCTACAACATCCTCAGCACGCTCAAACTCAACGGTTTCGAGAACCACGCATGCATCAATAACACGTGGCTGCGTGCTTATGGCGCACCGTTCTCCACGCCTGACGAATGCGCGGGCGCGATCGGCTGGGCCAAGGGGTTTGCTACAGGAGCGCATCAATTCGAGATGCCGGATGCGGTGGCCAGGCAGGCCATCCAATCCAAACCGGCCCTGGCGATCTGGGGGATGGCCGACCGCACGCTGCATGCCGAGCATTTCCTGCCGCTGTTCAGCGAGCTGTTTCCGCAGGCACCCGTTCACAAGCTGGGCGGAGTGGGGCACTACAGCCTGGAGGATGCGCCGGAACCGATCGCGGCGCTTGTGACTGCATTCCTCCAGCAACCGTAGCCTCTATGGACTCAAGCGCGGCGGCACGGCGTGTGCGCCGCGCGTTTCGCGAAACCACAGCGCCAGGCTTTCGTCTTCCAGCGCATACGCGCCGCGCGATTCCTTCCAGATCAGGTTCTTGTCGCGCAGCGCGTCGAGCGCGGCTTGCACCGTGGCGGTGGAGAAATCACTGTGGCCAAGACGGGCGGCGTAGGCCTTCATCGCGTCTTCCGAGAACGGCGAGTAACCTTGCCCGCGCTCGATCAGCACCGCCAGCACGGTGCGCTGGATCTCGGTCAACGCGCTGTACTCGCTTTCGATTTCGCCCCAGATGCGGTCACGAAAGCCCTGCGCGCCGCGCTTGAGCAGCTCGCCCAGGCTGGCGGCCTCGCCCAGTTCCAGCGCGATCTCGCTGACGATGCCCTTGAGCATCTCGGGCCGGTGTCCGACCAGTTGGAAGGCGGCAAAGATGTCGTCTTCCTTGAACTGGTTGTTGGGCGCCAGGTGCTGGTTGACCCACGCGGTATAGGCCGACACATAGGCGCGGCCCAGCAGGGGAAAGTTGGTCACGCGCGAGCCGAAGAACGGCTGCGTGCGGTTGAGCAGCAGGTTGGCGAGCTTGTCGCGGTTCGAGCCCGTAAAGACCAGGAACAGGCGCGGCGCTTCTACACCCTGGTTCATCTGGTCGCGCGCGGCCTTGAGCGCAAACATGGCATTGGTGCCCGCCTCGGTGGACAGCGCGTGCTGCGCCTCGTCGATGATCAGCACGATCGGCCGCTGCACTGCCTTGTAGAGCACATCCAGCGCATCAGCCAGGGTAATGCCGGGCGGCAGCCCGATCTTGCCCAGGTTGAAGGTGAAGGCGCGCAGTACCTCCACCTTCTCCATGCCGGCCTGCTTGGCCAGCTTGGCGATCGGTCCGTCGAATTCAGACAGCTTCGACTTGATGGCGTCGGCAATCAGATGGCCGGGGTCGCGGGCGCGGTCGGCCCAGAGGTCGACATAGATGGCGATCCACTTGCGGCGCTCGACTTCGGGCACGAGGTCTTCGCGCAGGAACGTGCTTTTGCCGGTGCGCCGGGGTGCCGCCAGGAATAGGCCGGAGCGGGCATCGGCCAGGCCCTTGCCCTCCAGGCTGTCGCACAGCGTGTGGGCGAGATCCTGGCGGTGGAAGTTGAAGCGGCCAGTGTCGGTGTCCGAATCGGTGGGTGCCATCGCTTTAGACTCGATTATGGATTGTGGTATAAATTATAGCTAACTCCATAATTAAGGATAAATCCCAGCGGACTGCAACTTGATCTGCCCGATTTGTACGCTGCGCGACAGTACGTCGCAGGCAAAACGGGGAACCATGTGCAGCGCTATACTCCTCGGACTCCATCGTCCCACCCCATGCTCCATCGCCGCTGGCTCGCTCTCGTCTGGCTTGCGATCGTACTGAATGTACTGTCGCCGGTGCTCGCTTCCGCACGCGCGGCAGCCACGGGCACGCTCGCCGTCGACCTGTGCAGCGCAACGGCCCCGCATGGCAGCACGGTGCAGGTGACCATTGACCTGCAAGGCAATGGCTCCAGCGAGGATTCGGCTGCCCACCACAGTGTGGCGCACTGCCTGTACTGCCCGGGGTTTGCCGCCGGGTTTGCGCTGGCATCACCGCCGGCGCTGGAAGTGCCCACCGCCCATTTCATCTATCGCGTGCGGCAGCCGGCCAGCCCGGCACCCGTGTATGCGCGCAGTGCGCTGCGCGTGGCCGAGTCGCGCGCGCCGCCTCTGTCTCCGTCGTTGTCGATCTGATGCGCCCGCGGGGTTGAGCCTCGCGGCGCTTTTGCGTCTGGCCGCACGCAGGTTCGCGTGCATGGCCAGCGCCATCGCAATCCGGAGACCACCTCGATGTCATTCCACAAGCGCGCTGTGGCTGCCCGCCCCAAGCGCACACTGGTGTGCCGTGCAGCGCTCGCCCTAAGCGCAGCGGCACCGCTGTCCATTTTTGCCGCCGAAGATGCCGCGCAAGCCCCTGAGCTTGTTGCCCAGGAGCTTGCGCCCACCGTGGTACGCGCCAACGCCGCGCCCGCGCCGTTCGCCCGCAACACGCCGGCCGTGGTGCAGACCGTCACCGCTGACCAACTGGCCGACCGCAACGTCGTCACCACCGAAGACGCCGTCAAATACCAACCGAACGTGATGGTGCGTCGCCGCTTCATTGGCGATCGCAACTCCATCTTTGCCGGCCGTGACTTCAACGAGATTCAGAGCGCGCGCGGCCTGCTGTATGCCGACGGCATCCTGCTTTCCAACCTGCTGGGCTCCAGCTACACCTTCCCGCCACGCTGGTCGATGGTCGGGCCGGATGATCTGGCGCGCGTCGATATTCTGTACGGGCCGTTCTCGGCACTGCTGCCGGGCAATTCGATGGGCACGACCATTTCGATGACGTTGCGCAAGCCCGAGACCTTCGAAGCCGCCGCACAAACGCAGGTCATGAGCCAGCGCTTCAGCGATGCCTACGGCTTCTCGCGCAACGTCACCGGCAACCATGAGAGCGCATCGCTGGGCGATCGCATTGGCAAGTTCTGGTATGCGCTGTCGGTCGATCGGCTGGAAAACGACAGCCAGCCGATGCAGTACGCCACGCCCAATTCCAGGTTCGCCCAGGGCGGCACGCCGGTGCCGGTAACCGGCGCCAAGCAAGACCTCGGCCCCAATGGACTGCCGCGCGTGATTCTCGGGCCGCAGATGCTTGAGCGCACGCAGCAATTGCAAGAGACGCTGCGCATGGGCTATGTCTTCAGCGAAAGCCTGGAGGCATCGCTGACGCTCGGCCACTGGGAGAACCACTACAACGATCAGGCGCTGAGCTTCCTGCGCGATGCGGCGGGCAACGTTGTGACGGGCGGCAATGTGCTCATCAACGGCACGCCGTACACCATCGCCCAGAACGCCTTTGCCCCGCAGAACGGCGACCAGGAAAACTGGCTCTATGGCCTGGGCGTCAAGGGCAAGCTTGGCGGCTGGAAGATCGACGCCAATGCCTCGGCCTACAACGTCACCCGCGACATCCTGCGCGCTTCCAACACGGCGGCCGGCAACGGCCCCGGCACGGTGTTCTACGGCGATGGCACGGGCTGGTCCAACTTTGACGTGAAGGCCGTCTCACCCACGGTGTCCGGCCACACCTTCACTACCGGCTACCACTACGACCAGTACCACCTGCGCAACCAGACCTTCAACGCGACCAACTGGTCGGCCGGGGCGATTTCAACGCTCAAGTCCAGCTACCAGGGCGATACGCAGACGCAGGCCGTCTTCCTGCAAGACGCCTGGGCCTTTGCGCCGCGCTGGCTGGCGACGCTGGGCCTGCGTTATGAAACCTGGCGCGCCTACAACGGCCAGCTTGGCAACGGCAATGCCACGCTAGGCTACGCCAGTCGCACCGAAGACGCGTTCAGCCCCAAGGCCGCGCTGCAATGGCAGGCCACGCAAGACACGCTGCTGCGCCTGTCGTATGGCCGTGCGGTGCGTTTCCCGACGGTGTCGGAGTTGTTCCAGGGGGCGATCAGCGGCAACACCATCGTCAACAACGACCCCAACCTCAAGCCCGAGCGCGCCAACGACTTCGACTTCACCGTCGAGCAGGCCGTGCCCTACGGCACGCTGCGCACGAGCCTGTTCCAGAGTGATGTGCGCGACAGCATCTACACGCAGACCAACATCCTGGTCACGCCCAACGTGACCAACGTGCAGAACGTTGACCGCGTGCGCACGCGCGGTATCGAACTTGCTTATTCCGGGCAGGACGTGATGCGCGATGTGGGCGTACGCGGCGTCGACGTGGAAGCCAACGTGGCCTTCACGCAAGCGAAGACGCTGGCCGATGCTGCCAACCCCACCTACGTCGACAAGACCTGGCCGCGCATGCCCCGTGTGCGTGCCAACCTGTTCGCGAGCTGGCACGCCACGCCGGATTGGGCGGTGGGCGCGGGTGTACGCTATTCGGGCCGGCAATACGGCACGCTCGACAACACCGATGTGCTGCCCAATGTCTACGGCGGCACCAGTAGCTTCTTCACGGTGGACCTGAAAGCCAGCTATCGCATCGACAAGCACTTCACGCTGGCGCTCGGCGTCGACAACCTGACGGATCGGAAGTATTTCGTGTACCACCCGTACCCGTCGCGCACGTTCTATGGGCAACTGAAATGGCGTCTGTAATGCACTCGATTTCTCCGTTGTTCCGATGGACCGCTGGGTTGCTGCTGGCGTTGGCAAGTACGTTGGCATTCGCGCACGAAGGGCACGATCACGGTGCCATGGCCGGCAAGGCCGCCGCCAAACCGCAACTCGCCACCACGGCCGCGTTTGATAAGGCGGGCCGGTTGTGGGTGACCTGGGCAGAAGGGCAGCACGTGGTGGTTGCGTCGTCCGACGACCTCGGCAAGACGCTCTCCAAGCCGCAGCGCATCAACCCGCAGCCGGAGCCGATCTACACCGACGGCGAGAATCGCCCGAAGGTGATCGCCAGCCCGGATGGCGCGCTGTATGTGAGCTGGTCGCGCCCGCTCGAAGCGCCGTACACGGGCTACGTGCGCTTCTCGCGCTCGCTGGATGGCGGCAAAACGTGGAGCGCGCCCATCGTCGTTCACCATGATCGCCAGCCGATCACGCACCGCTTCGATTCGATTGCGGTGGACGGCGACGGCCGCATCTTCGTCACGTGGATCGATAAGCGTGACCTGCTGCGTGCGCAGGCGGCCAAGCAGCCGTATGACGGTGCGGCGCTGTACTACACCGTCTCCACCGACCGGGGCGCCACATTCGCACCGGAGCGCAAGGTGATCGACCAGACCTGCGAGTGCTGCCGCATTGCGCTGGCGCCGGATGCTAATGGCCACATGCTCGCGCTGTGGCGCAACGTGTTTGCCGGGCAGATTCGCGATCACGCGCTGGCGACCTTGCCCGTCGACAACACGCCGTTTGCCATCACGCGCGCGACGTTTTCCGAGTGGCGTGTGGATGCCTGCCCGCACCACGGTCCAGCGCTGGTCGTGACGGCCGATGGTGTGCGGCACATGGCGTGGTTCTCGGTGCAACAGGAGAAGCCGGGGCTGTTCTACAGCCGACTCTCGGCGGATGGCCGACCGATTGGCGGTGCCTGGGCGTTTGCCGGTTCCGCGCAAGCGGGTGCACAGGCATCGCACCCGGCGTTGCTGGCTGCCGACGGAACGCTGTGGCTCGCCTGGAAGCAGTTTGCCGATGACCACATGCAGATCCTGTTGCGCAAGTCGACCGATGGCGGCGCGCACTGGACAGCGCTGGTCAGCCTGGCGCGCACCGATAGCGGCAGCGACCACCCGCAACTGCTTGCACGCGACGGCCACATCTACCTGTCGTGGCGCACGCAGGTCGAACGCTATCGGCTGATCGACGCGACCCATGCTGTTCCCGCCAATGCAACGCTGGAGGCTGCGCTATGAACATCCGCTTGAAGACGCTGGCGATGGGGTTGGCGCTGACTGCCGCCGCCTTTGTCGCGCAGGCCGCCGAAGCGCTGCACTTCCAACCGCTGCTTGCGCGTGATGTGCCAGCGCTGCTGCAGACCCCGCGTGCTCGCCCGCTCATCGTCGAGATCTGGTCGCTCGATTGCAGCTACTGCCGCGAGAACATCGGTCGTATCGCGCAATGGCGACGCACCGCCAAGCGGAACGTGGACGTGGTGATGGTGGCGATGGACGGCCCGGAACAGGCCGACATGATGAACCGCGCGTTGGCGCCGCTGGCGCGTGACAGCAAGGTCGGCCTTGCACATATGCCGCAATACGCCAACGCCGAGGCCATGCCCGAGCGCATGCGCGCTGCGCTGGACCCCGGCTGGCAAGGCGAGATGCCGCGCACGATCATCCTGCGTGCCGACGGCAAGCGTCATGCATCGAGCGGTCTGCTCACGCCAGAGACCCTGGATGCGGCGCTCGCGCACTAAGCTCCCTTAACCTAGCTGGAGGAACGCTCTGAAATAATCCCGGCCCCAATTCAACAACAAAGGCAGGGAAATGAGCGTTCTCAATAAAGTCGAAAGTGGTTATCTGCAACTGATGCGGATTCTGGTGCTGGCGCTGGCCACGATCGTGCTGGTGGGCGTAGTCGTGCTGGGCGTAAGCGCGGTGAGTGACTACAACGCCAAGCCGGCAACCGTCTCGGAGGCCATCGACATCAAGGCTTCGTCCTTCAAGCTCGACGACGACGCGGCAGAGGGTACAGGCGACGATGCCGCCAAGCAGCACCCGGGCGCAGCCAAGCTGGAAGCGGCACTGGCGGACGTCATCAACAAGCACGGCAAGACGCTGCTCGGTGCATCGTTCCAGTTCGACAAGGCGGAAGTGCATGAACTGGTGGTTGGCGCGCTGGAAGACCCCGATCAGGGCGAGCCGTTCCTCACCTCGCAGACGGCGTATCTGGACCAGGTGCTGGGCCGTGCCGATGTGGCCAAGCAGGCCAAGACGAGCGAAGCGTTCTATGCGATCGTCAACAAGGTGTTTGTGGACTACCACATGGCCTATATCACCGAGAAGGACCGCATCTCCACCGCAAAGGATGCGGCCAAGCTGGAAGCCAGCGACAAGCGCTCGAACGTCTATATCTCGGTGTACATGATTGCCGCGCTGTTCTCGGCGTTCATCATGCTGGTGCTGCTGATTGTGCAGATCCGCATTGAGCGCAGCATCCGCGTGATGTCGGAAGCCAACGCCCGCGCTTGAGGCCATCTGGCGGCCAAGGCGCGTCTCTTATCGGAAGTGTGAACAGTCCTTAAAGAAAATGGCGCGGACCCCCCTCGTTGTTGGGGTATGGCGGGGGGCGTGTACTTTTTATAATGGCCTCGCTTTGTGAATTCCGGCGCATTGCTCGTTCACAAAGCACACCCGACCATCTTTCGTCGTCAAAGGCTGAAGATGTTAAGCCCGCTCGCCCCCCGGCCCGCGGGCTTTTTCTTTGCGCGATCCATGTCGGATCTGTACTGCGGCGGGGGCGGATGATAACGCGCTCTTAACGCGTTGTCGCGTGCGACGAAGTGGGGTATGCGGCGGCCGGGCGCTCCGTTTCGTTGGAGGCCGCACCCAGGCCGATGCCGAGTGCCGCCAGCAGGATGGCAACACCGCGCGCAATGTAGAACACCGTTTGTGCGCTGAGCATTTCCGCTTCAGGGGGCTTTGCTTCGGCGGGTCGGGCATGCCAAGTGTCGTACGCGGTGTGGCGCGATGCGTGCATCGGCACAGCATCGCGATGGGCGCGCGGTGCACGCGTGCGGTGCGTCGGATGAGGCTGCATGTCTGACATGGCGGTGCTCCTCATACTCAAGCGTGGGACCAGGCGCGCCAGAACAGCAGCGCCGTCATCGAAAAGCCGAAGGTCGAAATCAACGCCCGCACGACCGGCACGGGCAGGCGCTTGCCGACGTGCGCGCCCAGATAACCACCGAGCGCGGCGGCCACCAGCATGACCAGCGTCTGCGGCCACCAGACCATCCTGGCCAGGGCAAAGCACAGCACGGCAACCAAGTTGGTGGCGCCCACCAGAAGCGTGCGCGAAGCATTCAGTGCTTTGATGTCGTCGTGGCCGAACAGGGCCCAGACCGCCATCATCATGATCCCGACCGCGCCGCCAAAATAGCCGCCGTAGATGGCCAGCCCTCCCTGGGCGATCAGCAGCATCGTGCGGTTGATCTGCATGCGCTGGCGCAACCATGCCCCGGCCTGTTTGCCGAAGGTGAACGCCAACGTGCCCACCAGCAGCAGCCACGGCACGATGAAGTCGAACGCGTGCGAGGACGTGCTCATCAGCAGCAGGGCGCCCGCGAGGCCGCCCATCAGGCTGACCGCCACCATGGCACGCATCGAGACCTGCTCGAACCCGCGGTAGTCGCTGCGATAGGCCCACGCCGAGGTGGCCGCACCGGGCAGCAGCGCGACCGTGCTCGATGCATTGGCCGCAACCGACGGCACGCCGGCAAACATGAGCGCGGGCAGGGTGACAAACGAGCCGCCGCCCGCCAGTGCATTCATCATGCCGGCGAGCAGGCCCGCGCCAAAAAGCAGCAGCGTGGCGGATTCCATTGGGGGCGAGGAGTGTGTTGGGGTGTTGCGTTGGAAGATGCCTCAGTTTCTGCCACTGGCGACCCCGCCACAATCTGCGATACATTGATCCAGCCTCAGGGTGAAGCTGAGGCTCAAGCCACTTTCACTCTGCCATGCGTTTCGATCTGACCGATCTGCGACTTTTTCTGCACACCGCCGAGGCCGGCAGCATTACCGCCGGCGCCGAGCGTTCGCACCTGACGCTGGCTTCCGCCAGTGCGCGCATTCGTGGCATGGAGGAGACGTTGGGCGCGCCGCTGCTGATGCGCAACCGGCGCGGCGTGGAAACCACCGCCGCCGGCCGAACGCTGGCGCACCACGCGCGTGTCGTCCTGCAGCAGATGGACCGCATGCGCGGCGAGCTGGGCGAGTACGCGCGTGGGCTGAAGGGCTACGTGCGGCTGTTGTCCAACACGGCCGCCATGACCGAGTTCCTGCCCGAAACGCTGAGCGCTTTCCTCGCGGCCCATCCCGAAGTCGACATCGACCTGGAAGAGCTGGTCAGCCACGAAATTGTCGAGGCGATTGCACAGGGGCGGGCCGACATCGGCATCGTCAACGATGCGGTGGATCTGTCGGGGCTTGAGACGTTTCCATTTCGCCATGATCGGCTGGTGCTGGTCACCGCGCGCGATCACCCGCTGGCCGAGCGCCGCGAACTGGCTTTCGTCGAGACACTGCAGGAGGCCTTTGTCGGCCTGACTGGCGACAACGCATTGCAGGCGTATCTGGCCGGCCATGCTGCGCGCGCAGGCTATCGGCTCAAGTACCGCGTGCGGCTGCGCAGCTTTGATGCGGTGTGCCGGATGGTGGAGCGCAACGTGGGTGTCGGTGTAATTCCCGAGCACGCGGCCATCCGGCTGCAGCGCTCAATGGGGATTCGCCGCGTGCGCCTGACCGATGCCTGGGCGACGCGGTTGCTGCGTATCTGCGTGCGCAGGTTTGATGACCTGCCGGTCTTTGCGCGGCAACTGATCGAGCATTTGCGCGAGGCCTGAGCGTGGTGCTCGTCCGTCATTCGGAGGAGGCGCGCTGTTTGAACTCGCGCGGCCGAAAACCCGTCGGTACACTGCAAAACAGTTGCGAGACGCATGGAAGACGTGCGGCACCGCACCAACCTTCCGCTCATGGAGCACATCATGGCCTCTGCCGGTGTTCCCCCGATTGGCCTGCTGCACGCCGCGCGTGCACTGCGTATCTATCGGCGTCACGAGATCAACGCGCTGGCGTGGATTGCGCTGGGCGTGTGCCTGCGCAGCCCGGCGCCAATGGCGGCGCTGAGCGTCGCGCTGCTGATCGTCTGCGCATGGACATTGACGCGGCATATCCAGCATCTCAAGCCCCTGTATGAACTGCCGGTGTTCAGCCGCGTGCTGACACACGGCGGCATGGCGTTCGCCGCCATCAACGCCGCGCTGCTGGCGGTGGAGCTGGCAACAGGCGCCGGGCGCGGTGCGTGGTTCGACGCCGATGGCTGGCTGGAACCCGCCTGGCCACAGATTCTGCCGGGCATGTCGGGCACGATCGAACTGATGCTGGTCTGCGCACAATGGGCCGCCGTACTGGGTGCGGTGGCTGCGGCCACTGCCTGGGCATGGCTGAGTCTGGGTGGTGGCCGTTTTCTGCGTTTTCCGCCGCGCTCGCAATGAGCCGATGAGCATGCGGCCCGGGTGTTCCCGGGCTGGTCTGGCGGAGGGTTTCCTTCTATAAGTTGGTGTGGCAGTTGTTGGTGCGTTGTCAGAGCGCCCGGACGAGGCGCGCGCGTGCAATCCAATTACAGGAGACTGGCATGACCTCGCTGGATGCATTCCTGCGGTGCCGCGATTTTCTGCTCGCGCACCGTGAGGACTACGACACCGCCGTGCGCGATTTCACATGGCCCGCGCTGGATCGCTTCAACTGGGCGCTCGATTATTTCGACACCATGGCCCGCGGCAACGATGCCGTCGCCCTCTGGGTGCACGACGATCAGGGCAACGAAACACGCCTGTCGTTTGCGCAGATGGCCGAGCGTTCCGCCCGTGCGGCCAACCACTTGCGCGCGCTGGGCGTGCAGCGCGGGGATCGCATCCTGCTCATGCTCGGCAACGTACCCGCACTGTGGGATGTGATGCTCGCCAGCATCAAGCTTGGTGCCGTCATCATTCCCGCCACCACGCTGCTGACAGCCGAAGACCTGCGCGAGCGCATTGCCATGGGCGATGTGCGGCACGTGATCGTGGGCGGGGCGGATTGTGCCAAGCTCGATGTCGTGTCGGGCACCTTTACGCGCATCGCAGCTGGCACAGACAAGGCGCCTGCCGGTTGGCACCGCTTTGAGGATGCGTACGGCGCCTCGCCCGAGTTCACGCCCGACGCGCCAACGCAGGCGAGCGATCCGCTGCTGCTGTATTTCACCTCCGGCACCACGTCCAAACCCAAGCTGGTGATGCACACGCACGCGAGCTATCCGGTGGGGCATCTTTCCACGCTGTATTGGATCGGCCTGCGTCCGGGCGATGTGCACTGGAATATCAGCTCACCCGGCTGGGCCAAGCATGCATGGAGCTGTTTCTTCGCGCCCTGGAATGCCGGCGCCACCGTGTTCGTCTACAACTACGCGCGCTTTGATTCCAAGGCTGCGCTCAACGTGCTGTGCCGCGCCAAGGTGACCACGCTGTGCGCGCCGCCCACCGTGTGGCGCATGCTGATCCAGGAGGACCTGGCCGCCTGGAAGCCTGCGTTGCGTGAACTCGTTGGCGCAGGCGAGCCACTCAATCCCGAGGTGATCGAACGTGTACGCGCGGCCTGGGGCATCACCATCCGTGATGGCTACGGCCAGACCGAAACCACCTGCCAGGTCGGCAACAGCCCAGGGCAGCCGGTCAAGCCGGGCTCGATGGGCCGGCCGCTGCCGGGCTATCAGATCACCTTGCGCGACCCTGACGGCAACGAAGCCAGCGAAGGAGAGATCTGCATCGAATTGAAATCACGCCCGCTGGCATTGATGGAAGGCTACGCCGGCAACGCCGAAAAAACGGCCGAGGCCATGCGCGACGGCGTGTATCACACCTCCGACATTGCCGCGCGTGATGCGAGCGGCTACCTCACCTACGTTGGCCGCGCCGACGACGTGTTCAAGGCATCGGACTACCGCGTGAGCCCGTTCGAGCTGGAAAGCGTGCTGATCGAGCACCCCGCCATCGCCGAGGCCGCAGTGGTGCCCAGCCCCGACCCCGTGCGTCTGGCCGTGCCGAAAGCCTTCCTGGTGCTGCGTGCAGGGCACGAACCTGGCCCCGAACTGGCGCGCGACATCCTGCGCTTCTGCCAAAGCCGGCTGGCTTCTTACAAGCGCGTGCGGCGCATCGAGTTTGCCGAGCTGCCTAAAACCATCTCCGGCAAAATCCGGCGCGTCGAATTACGCCTGCGCGAAGCCGCTCGCCCTGAAACAGGCCGCAACCCCCAGGAATACTGGGAAGACGATTTTCCAGCGGATTGACACCGATACCGACGCCCACCCGGTGCAGACGAGCATGCAGCCCCCCGAGGCCGCATGCTTGGTACTGCGTGAGACGGGTGTCTAGCGCGACGAGCGCGGGACCAAACGCAGCTGACGTGCGCGATCCAGGTCGTACGCCGGTACGCCACCGTGCGGCAGTGATGCACGCGAGGCCGCCAGATCACGGCCGCGCACGATCACCGGGGCAAGCGCGCCCGCACGGATCAAGTCCGATGCGGCCTGCTCGATCCAGTCGCGGTAGCTGCGATAGACGTCTTCGGCGGTGGCTTTTTGATGCGCGCAGTCGCACAACGACAGGGCCTCGGACGTGACAAAACAGCTCACGACCTTGCCGTCGACGATGGCTTGGAAGAACAGGTCTCCCACAGACCTGAAAGTCTTGCCGGTGAACGAGATGTTCATGATGCTCCCCCCAATGATCAAGCACGCTGTTTGGGCGGCGTGCCCCACATGCCGCTTTCGCGGCGCATTGATCACATGCGGGAGCGTGGTTTCCGAAAGGAGGGAAGACGCTGCTCCAGATACAAGTGCCATCCGGATGCAATTGACCCAATGAAGCGGGTCAGACTATCCCTCGGTGCCGTTATACGGTCTGTCAATTCGGTGTTGACTACGGTTTTGCTCTCGCGCTGCGACCTTCCCCGTACAAATCTTCTTCAATATTGTTTTGGTCACCACAGTCGGTGCAGCAGCACACGGCCGATACCGATTGCGATGGAAATCACCAGCAGCCAGAGCAAAACAACCGGAATACGTGTCGGCGGAAGGCGCGACGTTTGAAACAAGCGTCGTCGCGTTGGAATGACCTGCACGATCACTTGTGAACCGGCAGTGTGACGTTCCCACCCCAAGCGGGTTGATAGTCCCGCGCTTCCCCGTCTCATCGTTCCCATGGCTTGCTCCCGACAGCCTTATCTTTCCTGCGAATTTAGTTTTATTTAATTCTCCTTTTCCTGGGTTGCATTCTAGGACACTCTACGCGGAGCGCTAGTGCGCCTTGGCATGATTTCTCTACTCCATTTGGCTCACGTCTGTGCGATCTAAGACATATTGGGGGAGGGAATATGAAAGGGTTTTCCATAGCCCCAAACACGATTAAATCAGCGCGCAAACGCTTACGCTTCAAACGTGCTTAAGAAAAACCAAACAATCATCTCGCAAGGTGGGGCAACTAGAGTCGCGCCCTTTCCCAACGCTCGGATGTTGCAGTGCGATGTCAACGTCACGAGGTGGGAAATGCCACCAACACGCGGTAGAGTGCTGGCGGCTACAAAACACCATAAAAAGCAGGAAACCACACATGACGGAAGCAAAACGCGCCCGGAAGCCTCGGGCGCTGGCAGGGTTTGGCCGCTGTTCGGCCGCCGTGCTGGCCGCCGTGGGGGCGGTCGGGTGCATTGGGATGGCCGGGGCGGTACATGCGCAGGAGCCGAGTCTGGCAACGCGCCGGGCCGCCGTTGGATCGACACTGGCGCACGCTGGTGATTGCCAGCGCCTGGGCGACTACTACTGGGAAATCGGCAATGCCAGCGGCGTGCTCATGCGCGGCCAGCAGGGCCAGCGCATTGGCGCCAACAAGACGGTGCGGCTTGGATCCGCCTCCAAGTGGGTGTTTGGCGCCTACGTGGTCGAGCGCACGCGCGGCAAGCTCACGCCGGCCGAGATCGACGCACTCACCATGCGCTCGGGCTACGACGCGCTCAATCCGCTGCTCTGCAATCGCAACGACACGGTGCAAAGCTGCTTCCGCCGTGGGCGCAACGACGCGTTTACGCCGGGCCACGTCGGCCGGTTCAGCTACAACGGTGGCCATGACCAGAAGCTGCTGGTTGACCTCGGGTTGGGCAGCGCAGATGCGGCCACGCTCAGTGGCGAGCTGGATCGCGAACTTGGTCACACGCCCGGCATGCGGGATGCCGACAAGCCGCTCGGCATCAAGTACCTGGCACCGGAACCGTCCGGCGGCATGATCGCCACGCCTGCGGCGTACGGGCAGTTTCTGCGCCGGCTGATCCGGGGCGACTACCTGCTGGGCAAGATGCTCGGCCAGCACGCCGTGTGCACCGAGCCCGGCAGTTGCCCGACCGCAGTGAGCACACCCGCCGCACTGCCGTGGCACTACGCGCTCAACTACTGGATCGAAGACCAGCCCGGCGGCGATCGTGCATTCAGCTCGCCCGGAGCGTTCGGCTTCTATCCGTGGGTGACCGCGGACAAGCGCTACTACGGCATGATCGTGCGCGAGACGCTCGCCCCGCGTGCCTACGCACGCAGCGCGGCATGCGGCGCGCTAATCCGCAAGGCGTTTGCCGAGGGGCGCGCACAGCAATCCCCCGCTGAGAACGAGCAAGCCGGCAGCGCCGACGCCGGCGACTGATCAGCCGGGCAGACCATCGCCTACCTTGTCTGAGGGTGGCCTGACGTTCGTCCGACATGCCGGCACGCCGATTGCGACGCACAGGCCACCTTCACACATGGAGATGGCGTATGGTCCGGCACCCTCTGCACGGCAGCGAACGCACGATTCCCGAAGACGCGCGCATCCTCGGTGATGCGCACCCGGCGGAGCAGCTCCAGGTGTTGGTGCAGCTTCGCCGGTCCAACGAGGCCGCGCTCGACGCGCGCCTGTCCGGGTTCGCCCAACCCCATGCTGCGGGCACGCCGCCACCCGCACCGCTGACACGCGAAGAGTGGGCTGCACAGTTTGGTGCCAGCGCAGCCGACATCGAGGCCGTGCGCGCTTTTGCACACGAGCATGGCTTGCAGGTGGCGGAGGTGAATGACGCTGCTGCCACGGTCACGCTCGAGGGTTCGGTCGAGCAGTTCTGCCGCGCGTTCGATACACATCTGCACCGCGTCGCGCATGGCGATTGCGAATACCGTGGCCGTTCCGGCCCGCTGCGCCTGCCGGAGAACCTGATCGACGTGGTGGTGGCAGTGCTTGGGCTCGACTCGCGCCCGCAGGCGCAGCCGCATTTCCGATTCATCCCGCTGCCGACGGCGCCCGTATCGTTGCGGCCGTTGCGTGCAGCGCCAGCAGCGTCGTACACGCCGGTGCAGCTTGCACAGCTCTATCGCTTTCCGCCAAGCGACGGCGCGGGCCAGTGCATCGCCCTGATTGAGCTGGGTGGCGGTTATCGGGATGACGACCTGCGTGCGTACTTTCAGGCGCTTGGCGTGCCCAGCCCCAAGGTGGTGGATGTGCCGGTCGGGCAGGGCGCCAATCGCCCGACGGGAGACCCCAGCGGCCCCGATGGCGAGGTGATGCTCGATCTGGAGGTGGCGGGTGCTGCCGCGCCGGGTGCGACGTTGGCCGTCTACTTTGCCGGCAATACCGACGCGGGTTTCGTGCAGGCCATCAACGCGGCCATCCACGACACCACGCTGCGGCCATCGGTCATTTCCATCAGTTGGGGCGCGCCGGAAAACCACTGGACACCACAAGCCATGCAGGCCGTGAACGCGGCATTGCAGAGCGCTGCAACGATGGGGGTGACGGTCTGCGCCGCGTCGGGCGACAACGGCTCAAGCGACGGTCAGTCCGACAGCGCAGACCACGTCGACTTTCCTGCGTCCAGCCCGTACGCATTGGCGTGTGGCGGCACCAGCCTGCGCGCCAATGGCAACCGCATCGCTGAAGAAACCGTCTGGAACGATGGCACACAAGGTGGCGCGGGCGGTGGTGGCGTGAGCACGGTATTCACGCTGCCCACGTGGCAGGAGGGGCTGGCTGCGCAGGAGACCAACGGCGCCAGCGTGCCATTGGCGCGGCGCGGCGTGCCTGATGTCTCGGCCGATGCCGACCCACTGACTGGCTACGTGGTGCGCGTGGACGGAGAAACCGGCGTGGTGGGCGGCACCAGCGCCGCCGCACCGCTGTGGGCCGCGCTCATTGCGCGCATCAACGCCATCAAGGGCACGCCGGTGGGCTATCTGCACGCACGTCTGTATCAGCATCCCGACGCTTTCAATGACATCCAGCAGGGCAACAACGGCACGTTTGCCGCCGGCCCCGGTTGGGATGCCTGCACCGGCCTGGGTAGCCCCAAGGGCGACGCGATCGCCAATCTCTTCTAGCGCATCCAGCGTATTCAGTAGCGAGGCACGCATGACCACCACCGACCAGCCGTTCTTCGACCCCACCGCCTACGGCAACGGCCCCGACGACAACGTCACCGATACCAGCGAGGGCATGGCGATCACGCACCATACCGTGCGCGTTGGCGGGCGCGACATTGCCTATACCGCACGCGCTGGCCATCTGGTGACGGTGGATGCGAGCAGTTCGCAGCCGGCGGCCAAGATCTTTCACGTGGCCTTTACGGCGGATGGGCCCGAGGCGTCGGCCAGCGGCAAGGATGCGCGGCCGGTCACCTTCTTCTACAACGGCGGGCCGGGGTCTTCGGCGGTGTTTGTGCTGCTGGGGTCGTTTGCGCCACGGCGCATCGTGACGGCGATGCCATCGTTCACGCCGCCCCCGCCTTACCGCATGGAAGACAACCCTGACAGCCTGCTTGACCGTTCGGATCTCGTCTTCATCAATCCGGTTGGCACCGGGTATTCAGCGGCCATCGCACCCAAGCGCAATCTCGACTTCTGGGGCGTGGATCAGGACGCGCGCAGCATCGCGCAGTTCATCAAGCGCTGGCTGACGGCGAATGATCGTTGGAACTCGCCCAAATTCCTGTTTGGCGAGTCGTATGGTACGGCGCGTTCATGCGTGTTGTCGTACGTGCTGCACGAGGATGGCATCGACCTGAATGGCATCACGCTGCAGTCGTCGATTCTTGACTACACCAAGGCCGGCAACCCGGTGGGGCTGCTGCCGACGTGTGCGGCCGATGCGTGGTTCCACAAGCGGGCGACGTCGCCGGGCGGCGGGCAACTGCCGGCGGATGTCGGTGACTTTGCGGAAGCGGCCGCCGTGTTTGCCAGCACCGACTACGAGAAGGCGCTGGCCGATCCCGCGCATGCGGACCCAGCGGTGGTGAAAACGCTCTCGGCGTATACCGGCATCGATGCGGCCACGCTGCAGGGCTGGCGGCTGGACGTGGCGGCAACGGACGGTGCGGGCACCTCACTGTTCCTGACGACGCTGCTGGCCGACAAGGGCTTGTCGCTGGGCGCTTACGATGGCCGCGTGACTGGCATCCATACCGGCATTGCCGCCAGCATCGACCCGAATTCCGGCGGCAATGACCCGACCATGACAGCCGTGTCCGGCGTCTACACCACCATGTGGAACACCTACCTGAACGACGAGTTGAAGTTCACCTCCAACTCCGCCTTTACGGATCTGAACGACCAGGCCTTCCGCCACTGGGATTTCCGCCACACCGACCCGACCGGTAGGCAGAAGGGCCTCGATGCCAATGGCAACGTCGCGCTCTACACGGCAGGCGACCTGGCCGCAACGATGAGCCTGAACGTGGATCTGAAAGTGCTTTCCGCCAACGGCTACTACGACTTCGTCACGCCGTTCTACCAGACCATGCTCGACTTGAAAGCCATGCCGCTGCTGGATGCGGACGTGCGCAAGAACCTCTCGGCAGGGTTCTATCCGTCAGGGCACATGGTGTACCTGGACGGCGGCTCGCGCACCGCATTGAAGGCCGACCTGGCCAAGCTGTACGACGCGGCAACAACCGATCACCACGCTGTGGCGCGCATCCGCCTGCTGCAGGCCCGCAAGGCCTGAGCGGGGGGATGCGTCAGCCGTACCCCCGCTTAACGGGATAGGCACAGCGGATCAATAGCCGCGGTAGTACGGGTGATAGTAGTGCGGGCCGTAATAGCCGCCCGCCGGCACGACCACGCAGGCACTCAGCGCGGATGCAGCAGCAGCGGCAAGAATCAGCAGGGCAATCGTGCGTTTCATGATGAGGCTCCGGGTGTGTTGTTGGACTTGGCCTCACTCTATGGAAATGCCTCGCAACCGCGCTTTACCGTTTGTAAGAAAAACTGTGATGTCCGGGCTGGCAATCGACGGCTTGGGCTGTCCTTGCCGCGCTCGTGCATTGGCCGGCGTAACTTGCCGTTACCTTTGCGAGCAGACCGTGGAGCCGTATGCGCTGGCAAGAAGCCGCGCCACGCCAGCGCGGGGCTGTCAGGGCCGAGCCATAATGTTCTACAAACTTATCGTCAATCTATTGACAGATCGCCGCGATAGGCAGGAAATACATCAAACAGCAAACGTTGGGCATTCAAGTCTGAAAGCCTGGCGCCGATAGCTGTTCATAGAGACGTGTCGGGGCGCCATGACGCCCTGCGGGGACTACGCGATGCGCGCCAACCTGACCGCGTGCGTCGGCAATATGTGTCGGGGGAACGCATCATGACGACTTTTCTGGAATCCACCATTGCTTGGGCCGTGCCGTGCCTGATCGCCACTGCGATTGTCGTGCCGGTGATCTTGCGCAAGCTGCGTGCGCGCCGTGTCCTGGAAGCCATCCATCAAGCGCGCGAACACCGCGACGAGTAAGCGGCTGGTCTTTCCGCATTCTGCTTGCCCATGCAAAACGGGCGCCGCATTGCTGCAGGCGCCCGTTTGGCGTTGCTCGAATCCTGGGCGACGCGCTCTGTGGCGTCGCGCTGGGTTGTGCTTAGGCCGCCACGGCCTGGTTCACCACATCGCGCATCGCGGTGTGCGCGGCTTCCATGGCTTGCGTACGGGCATCCGGACCCATGGCCAGGCCTTCAGCGCGCACGAATTGCACGTCGGTAATGCCGAAGAAGCCGAACACCGCCTTCAGATAGGCTTCCTGGAAGTCCAGGCCAGCGGCCGGGCCCGTTGAATACACACCGCCGCGCGTCGACGCAACGATCACCTTCTTGCCGCCGGCCAGGCCAGCCGGACCCTTTTCCGTGTACTTGAACGTACGGCCGGCTTGCGCCACGCGGTCAACCCAGGCCTTGAGCTGGCTCGGCACCGAGAAGTTGTACATCGGGGCGCCAACCACGATCACGTCGCTGGCGAGCAGTTCGTTGACCAGCGCTTCCGAGCGGGCGTGTTCAGCGCGGGTGGCGTCGTCAAAATCGTCGCTGCCGGTGGCACGGAAGCCTGCGGCAATGGCGCCGTCCAGGTGGGGGATGGCTTCTACGGCCAGGTCACGGCGGGCGATGATGGCGTCGGGGTTTTCACGGCGCAGTTCGTCGACGATGGCGGCGGTAAGGATGCGCGAGGCCGAGGCGTCGCCGAGGATGCTGGAATCGATGTGAAGGACTTGCATGGTGTCTCTCCAAGAAAAAGGTGGGTTGCTGTAAAGATAGTGCGGCGCACCAAGTTCCAGTAGTGGGTCGAATCGACACACATCGTTCTATGGGTGAGACAATGCACGTGGATCTCGGAGAACGGCCATGGAAGACCTGAACGACCTCGTCCTGTTTGCCAGCGTGGTGACACACGGCAGCTTTTCCAGCGCCGCGCGGGCGTTGGGGATTCCCAAGTCGCGCGTGAGCCGCCGCGTGGCGGATCTGGAGGCGCGGTTGGGCGTGCGGCTGCTGCAGCGTTCAACACGTGCCGTGCACGTCACTGATGTCGGCTCGGCGTTCTATGCGCATTGCGAGACCATGACCCAGGCCGCCCGCGCCGCGCTTGAAGTGGCTGAGCACGCTGGGGAGAAGCCCTCCGGCCGGTTGCGTGTGAGTTGCCCCGTGGGCGTGTCGAGCCTGTTCCTGGCGCCGGTGATTCCGAGATTCCTGCGCGCCCATCCGGACGTGCGCCTGGAGCTGGACGTGACCAACCGCCGGGTGGATGTGATTGGCGAGGGATACGACGTGGCATTGCGCGTGCGCTCGACGCTGGACGATTCCAACCTGATCGTGCGGACCTTTGGCGTGAGCGACCAGGTGCTGGTTGCCAGCCCGGAATTCGTGGCCGAGCACGGGCCGTTCGACACCCCGGAGTCACTGCACGGCGTGGCTGGGCTGTGGCTGGGGACCCTCAGCGGTGAACGTTCACGCTGGCGCCTGACCGCGCCGGACGGTGCGGCTGTCGAGATTGAATGCCAACCGGTGCTCGCCACGGACGACCTGCGCCTGCTCGGCCTGAGCGCCATCGGCGGCGTGGGGGTGGGGCGGCTGCCGTACAACGTGTGCGCTGAAGCGCTGCAAGAAGGCCGGCTCGTGCAATTGCTGGCCGACTACAAACTGCAAACGCATCAGTTTCATGCGGTGTTTCCGTCGCGGCGCGGGCTGGTGCCGGCGGTGCGCGCATTTATTGAGCTGCTGGCCGCAGAAATGCCCCCATTGACCGAGAAAGTGCTCACCCGCTGCTACGAGGACGACGACGTCAACCTCAATCGTTGACGCTGCAACGAATTCGGATCGGCAGTATCATCAGAAGCTTCGCTCCTGCCCTTGTGTGACGCCCGTCCAGGGTGCTCACACGCGTTTCCATGTCCTCCCGCCCGAACCTCGAACCGCCCACCCCCGATACCGTGCCGACGCCGCCGGCCGCCTCGCTCGACGCGCCGCCGGTGCCCGAGATTCCGGTGATGGTGGTGATGAGCGGCTTGATGCTTGCCATCCTGCTGGGCGCACTGGAGCAAACGATTGTCGCGGTGGCATTGCCCGTCATTGCCGGGGAGTTCAACGGTTTTACGCTGATGGCGTGGCTGGTGTCGGCCTACCTCGTGGCCTCCACCGTGGTTACGCCCATCTATGGAAAACTGAGTGACCTGTATGGCCGCCGCGCCATGCTGACGACGGCGATCGCACTGTTCGTGCTGGCGTCCGTGGCATGCGCGCTGGCGACCAGCATGCCGATGCTGCTGGTGGCGCGCGTGCTGCAGGGGTTGGGCGGTGGCGGGTTGATCTCGGTGGCGCAGGCCACCATTGCCGACGTGGTGCCGCTGCGCGAGCGTGGCCGCTACCAGGGCTACGTGAGCGGCATGTGGGCCATGGCCAGTCTGGCCGGCCCGGTGATCGGCGGTTATCTGACGCACTACCTGTCGTGGCGCTGGATCTTCTGGATCAACCTGCCGCTGGGTCTTGTCGCGCTGGTGGTGGTGCGCCGTGCACTGCGACACCTGCCGGTGGCGCATCAGCGTCGCCCGATCGACGTGCCGGGTGTCGTGCTGTTTGCCGTGGGGCTGACCGCGTTGCTGGTCATGATCACGCGCGTTGGCCAGGGCGTGCCGCTCGTGCAGCCCGACAACCTGGGCCTGCTGGTGGGGGCGGTGGTGGTGCTGGGCGCCTTCGTCTGGCAGGAAAACCGCGCGGCCGAGCCGATCATTCCGCTGTCGATGTTCCGGGTGCGTACGGTCACGATCTGCTGCCTGGCGCTGTTCCTGTGCTTCTTCCAGCTGATTGCCACCTCGGTACTGATGCCGCTGCGCTTTCAGATGGTGGCGGGTGCCAGCCCGGATGCTGCGGCACTGCGTCTGGTGCCGCTCACGCTGTCGATTCCGCTCGGGGCCTTCCTTGCCGGCAAGTGGATGACGCACAGCGGCCGCTACAAGCCATTGATGATCAGTGGTGCCTGCGTGGTGCCATTTGCGGTGGCGTCACTGGGCTTGCTGGATCCGCACAGCGTGTTGCCACTGACCTTGGCGATGATCGTGCTGGGCCTGGCGATTGGCGTGCAGTTCCCCACCGGCCTGGTCGCAACGCAGAACGCTGTCCCGCCAGAGACGGTCGGGTTGGCCACGGCGCTCACAGCGTTCTCGCGCCTGCTGGGCGGCGCGGTGGGCGTGGCAGTGCTGACGTCCGTATTGATCGCGCTGCTGCGTCAGGCCGCGCCCGAGGCGCAGGTGGCGGCCGGCGGAGATCTGCTGATGGACCTGTTCCACGCAGCGCTCGCCAGCAACAGTGCCAACGCGCAAGCCTTGCAACGCGAGGGCGAGACAGCGTTCCGCCATCTGTTCTTCTTTGCTGCGGCTGTGTCGGTCATTGCACCGCTGTTGCTCGTGCGGCTTGAGGAAAAGGCGTTGCGCGGCAAGGTGTCGGTCGCGCACGCCGTGGTGGATTGATCGCTACGAAACGCGCGGTGCGAGGGCCCGGCGGCGGGCTCGACGCGCGACGCTGCCGTCGTGCAATGCCCAGCGCAGCGTCGGCGCCACGGTGCGCATGGCGGCCGCGCTGAAGGCGGCGCGCAACGGCGGGCGCTCCAGTTGCAGCATCTGCGTGGCCCACGGCGGCAACAACTGGATGCCGGCGTCGAGAAAAATGCGCACCGCCGGTTGCAGCCCTGGCCGCGGTGCCTGCCATGTCATCAAGACTTCCACCACGGTGCGGGTGCGATCGCTCGCCACCAGTTCGGCGCGCATCGCGTTCAGGTAAGCCTGCACCGCCGCCCGCGATTTCGGCACGTCGGTGGCACCCAGCAGCTCGGCAATCAACGCGGTTTCTGCAAAGTAGCGGTCTTGGTTTGCACCGCTCAGGCTGCCATCCACATAGCGCAGATAGCCGGCCAGGAAGCTCGACATTTCGGCCACGTGCACCCAGGTGAGCAGATCCGGATCGTTGGCGGAATAGGGGCGCCCATCGGGGGCAATGCCCTGGATGCGGCCGTGGATGACCTTGACGTGTTCGATCAGCGTGAGCGCATCGTGCCGGCTGCCGTAGGTGGTGCCGGCCACGAATTGCGCGGTGCGGCCCAGGCGCCCCTGCAGGTCTTCACGGAAGTTGGAGTGGTCCCACACGCCGGCGAGTGCGCGCGGATGCAGCGCCTGTAGCAGCAAGGCACTGATGCCGCCCGCCATCATCGAGGGGAAGTCGGCATGGACTTGCCAGCAGACGGCATCGGGGCCGAACAAGCCAGGGTCGCCGGGGGGCGAGGCAATATCGAGCGTGAGGCCGCCGGTGGCGCGCGTCAGGCCACGGACCTGGTTGGCGATGCGTTCGCGCAGCGTTGCAAGCGGGGAGGGCATGGTGCCGAATGGGGCCGAACGGCGGGAGAAGTGGATGCCTTCATTTTACCGAGCCGACCACACCCGCTGTGATGACGGAACGCCGCATGACATGCCCGGTGGGTGTGGCGCGTTTGTTGCGCACACGCTGCGATAGCGCCTCCTAAAATGCACAAACCACCTCGAGAACACGCCATGCAACGCACCCCTTACCGAAACGCCGGCTGGTTGGCCGTCATCATCCTGATGCTCGGTGGCTTGTGCCTGGGCGTGAGTCCGGCAGCGCACGCAGAAAGCGCCCAGGCCCTGCACGACAAGTACCAGAGCCTTGCGCCGCAGTTGGCCGACAACGCATTCCACCGCCCGCTGGCGCTTGAATCCACCGAGACGCCAGACAGGCTCAAGAGCGACATCTACAGCGTGCTCGACTACCCGTTCGCCACCGTCAAGGGCGCGTTGGACGACCCGGAGCACGGCGCCGCCAATTGGTGCGACGTGCTGATCCTGCATCTGAACATCAAGTACTGCCACGCCACGCAGGGCGCCGGCGGCAGCGTGCTCGACGTGAACCTGGGCCGCAAGGTGGAGGAATCACTTTCCAGTAGCTACCGGCTTGAGTTCAGCTATCGCCCGGTTGTGAGCAACGCGGATTACTTTCGTGTCGAACTCAGCGCGGATTCCGGCCCGCTCAGCACCCGGGACTACCACATCATGCTGGAGGCCATTCCCGCCCCGGGCGTCGCCAATCACACCTTTCTGCATCTGACTTACGCCTACGGTTATGGTGCCGCCGGCCGACTGGCCATGCGCACGTACCTTGCCACCGTGGGCAGCGGCAAGGTTGGCTTTACCAAGGCAGCGGAATCCTCGGGTGCGGAGCCCGAATACGTGGGCGGTGTGCGCGGTCTGCTTGAGCGCAACACGATGCGCTATTACCTTGCCATCGACGCGTATCTGAAGGCGCTGTCTGCGCCGCCGGACAAGCGCTTGCAGCAGCGGCTCAACACATGGTTCAACGCCACGGAGCAATACCCGCGTCAGTTACACGAGCTGGATCGACAGGATTATCTGGAGATGAAGCACCACGAAGTCGAGCGCCAGCAGACCGCGCAGTAGTGGTGCGGGGTGCTGGCAGTGCGCACGGCGCTTCAGGCCGGGCGATACACCTTGGCGAAGCGCTGCGCTTGCACGACACCATAATCGCCGGGGGCGTATTGCAGGACCCAGTCTCCGGCTTGCCCGTGCAGTACGTCGCCCGCTTCGGAGCGTGCCATCGAGAAAGGCTCATGCATCTGCTTGGCGAGCACCACACTCGGGCGGTTGCGGTATGCGCCGGCTTGGCCATGCGTGAGCGATGTGTCTGCTGGCAGGTACTTGGCATCGAAACGCTCGCGCGAGACCACCCAGCGGTCACCCGTTGAACCGGTGATGAGTGCATCGCCGGGCGCATAGCGGTTGGGGCCTTCCAGGCTCATCAGCTCGCCAGGCTGCCTGGCGAAATCGACCTGGACGGTCTCGTCCTTGACGAAGGGGTGTGCGGCGGGGTCGGTACGCAGATCGACGTGTTGCAGGGTGGGCATGAAGCGGCAAGAGCGAGGTCAGGCGGAAGGCCGTAAGGGTAGCGCGAAACGCGCCAGTATTGCGGAGGCCCTACAGCGTAGTAGGGTGCCCGCTGCGATCCAGCTCGAACACCTTGTGGCGTGTCGCGGTGGCGCGTAACGCAGTGTAGGCAGACGCGGTGGCAGCCGGGTGAGATCGCACGGACAATACCGCTGCCCAACCACGCGGAGTACCTATGCCGATCGACTGGACCCTCATCGAGACACGCGGGGCGGATGCCTTGCATGACACCATCGTTGAGATTGACGGTTGGGCACTGCCGCTCGATGCGGCAGCGCAGTCGGCAAGCTACTTTCTGCTCTCGGCAGACGCGCCTTGCTGTGGTGGCTGCGTGCCGCGTAGCCCGGCGACGAGCATCGAGGTGTTTGCCGCGCAGCCGGTGCGCATGGATGATGACGCCGTTCGCCTGCGCGGCCGTCTGCTGCGCTTGCAGGACGATCCGGCGGGTTGGCGCTATCAACTGGTGGAAGCCGCACTGACTGCGGTTCAACCGTCGGCCCAGCCAGCACGCGTGAGTCGCCGCGTGTTTCTGGCCGCCGGCGCCGCGTTGGGGCTGGCGGCCTGCGCGCCCGGCCGCTTTGCCAACTACACCGAAGGCGATGCCGGCGCGGACACCACTTGGACGTCACCACCAGGCGCACTCACCATCGACATCCACAGCCACGCCGGCCGCGTGATCGTCTCGCGCGATCCCAAGATCGGTGCTAACCGGCCGTTTCTGCCGGTGGCTGAGCCGATGCGCACCGGCGGCATGAACGTCATCTGCCTGGCCATCGTCACCGATACCACTGCCGTGCACGTGGCGGCCAGCGGCAACCGCTTCGAGGCCTTCCGTACGCCGGAGCCAGGCGAGTTGTACCAGCTCGGCCTGACCGAGTTTGCGCGTGCCCAGCGCTTGATCGACAAAGAGCAACTGCACGTGGTGACGGATGCCGCATCGCTGGCGGCCATGGGCACGCAGGGCCCGAGCGTCATCATCGCGTCAGAAGGGGCGGACTTTCTGGAGGGCCGCATCGAGCGTGTGGACGAGGCCTACACGCAGCATCGTCTGCGGCTTCTGCAGCTTACGCACTACCGCGTGAACGAGCTAGGCGACATCCAGACCGAGCCGCCTGTGCATGGCGGCCTGACAGACTTTGGTGCTGAAGTGGTGCGACGCTGCAACACGCTGGGCATCGTCGTGGACGTGGCGCACGGCACGTATGACCTCGTCAAGCGGGCAGCGGCGATCACCACCAAACCACTGGTGCTGTCACATACGGCGCTCTCCGGATCGCCCAGGGCGCGCAGCCGGTTGATTTCAGCAGACCACGCGCGCGCGGTGGCGGACACGGGCGGTGTGATCGGCGTATGGCCCAATGCGGCAGATTTCCCCAGCATCGATGCCATGGCACTGGGCATCAAGCGCATGGCCGATGTGGTGGGCGTGGCGCATGTGGGGCTGGGTACCGACATGCTGGGCTTCATCAAGCCGCCGGTGTTCACCAGCTACAAGCAGTTGCCCGCGCTGGCCGCTGCGTTGCTGCAGACAGGGTTCACGCAGGCAGAGGTGGGGCAGATTCTTGGTGGCAACTACCGGCGCGTGTTTGAGGCGACGGTCGGTTGATCGCGGCCCGCAAGGCAGTCAACCCTGCGGGCCGGATCACCGCGCCTTCCCCGTGTGCTCGGCTTTAGCGGTCGTACTCGACCGATGTGGTGAAGTTCAGGTCAAGCGGATCTGCCCACGACATGTTGGTGAACGACATGTCCAGCGTGCCTGTCCAGCCCGCCACCGCAGGGAAGGCTACGCCCTGGTCACCCGGCACCTTGACCGTGAGCGTGGTACCCGGCGCCGCCGGCGAGGCACGGCCCACACCATTTACGAACACCGTTGATTGGCCCGACATCGTAGAGCGAATCTGCACGTTGACGCGCTTCACGAACGGCACGCCTGCCTTGGTCGTCCACGTGACCGGCAGGGTGGCGCCGCCCGCAAACGTCGATGCCGTGCCGGGGGTGAGGATGTCGCGCGTGGCCTGGGAAATGTCCTGCCACGTGTATTGGCGCAGTGCTGTGGGCGATGGCGACGGCGTGCGCAGCCGTACCGTATAGCTGTGCGTGCGCACGGACGGTGTGCTCGTGGCCGGGTTGCCGTTCTGATAGATGTCGATCGTGTAGGCGCTGAACGGCGTGATCGTTGCCAGCTCTGATGCACTCAACTGCGGTTTGGCCCATGCGGTGTTGTTGCGCGGCGCGTCGCCAGGCCACGTGAATACGCCCTGGTTGGCGGGGTCTTGTGCCACGCCGGCCAGGCGGAAGTTGTTGCGGCACGCGCTTTGCTTAGCCAGTGCGGCAAGCTGCGCCACCGTCTGGCCTGCGCCAACCTGGGCGCGGATGTTCAGCGTGTCGCACGTGCCGGAAGACGGCTGCAGGAACACCCCGTTGCGCAGGCCCGGGCCGGTGACGATTGCAAAGTCGACCGGTGTGCCGCTTGCATCCACGATCCCAACCTGCATGTTCATCGAATCGACAAACGCGTTGGTGCCGGTCATTGCGGTGGCGCTGTTCAGCCAGTCCCACTTCTGCGCATTGGCGTTGACCTTGGTGAGCACGGCGCGCTGGTTGCCGACGATGCGCCAGCCGTTGTCGCCGCTGGCGCGCGAGGCGGCTTGCACGGCCACCTGCACATGCTGCTGCATGCCGTCACGCAGGCCATCGGCGCGGGTCCAGGCGAGCTTGACCCACAGCGTATCGCCACTGCTGGATGCCACGCGGATGATCTCCGGCAGGCTGAAGCTGGCGTTGTTCATCGCGTCGTCGGCAAACAGGCCGGGGGTGCCGCCGCCGGTTGCCGGGCCGAATTCCTGGTCGGCGGTCATGCCGTTGTTCAGGTAGGCCGAGGGCACGCCATTGATGCGCGCGCCGCTGGCCACGTCATCCACGAAGATCTGGCCGCAGACGGGCACGCTGCCGCCGGTGCGCCCGGCACCCGTCGATCCCGCAAAGCACTGGTTGAGCGCAGTTTGCAATGCGGCCAGGTCGCTGGCGGTGGGCAGATTGGAGACGGGGTTGCCGCCGATGGTTGCCGTGCTCGGCAGGCTGGCTTTGTCGCTGGCTTGCGGCGCCACGCCGGGCGAGAGTTGCAGTTGTGCGGGCGTATCGCTCGACGCACCCGCCACCGAGCTGATCTGCACGCTGCCGTCCGGCAGCACGTTCACCTTCACCTGATCGAGCAACCGATCAAGCCCGGGCGCGCCGGCTGTCAGCGGGCCGGAGATCAGGTCAGCGCCCGTATTGCCCGTGGCCGCCAGCAGGTCGGCCAGCGCAGCCGAATAAGCGGCAACCGTGCTGGACACGGCCGATGCCGTCACCTTGCTCTGCAGCAGACCGGTGTTGCCCAACAGCTTGCTGGGGTTGTCACCGACGATGGTGGCGGCAATGGCGTTGGTGATGGGCGTGATGTTGATCGTCTGCGTGCCGGCGCTGGCGGACAGCGCGATGAGCGTGGCCTGTGAGTCCGCCACATTGCCCGAGGCCGACAGAACGAACGGCGCACTGAGGCCCGTGACGTCGCACTGGAAGGCCCCTGACGTAGCGTTGGCGGGGCAATTGACCGACTTGCCGCTGGCGTCCATCAGCGTGACCGTGGCGCCTTGCATGGCGGCGCCGGCGGCCGCTACACCGCTGACGGTCAGTGTCTTGGGCGAGCCACCGCCGGGTGTCGTGTCGGTCGGGGTGCTGTTGCCCGAATCGCCACCGCCGCAGGCGGACAGGGCAAGCGTGGCCAGCGCAAGTGCAATGGGGGTGAGTTTCATGGGGTCCTCCCGGATCGTTGTGGGTTCGCCGTACGTGCGGCGACGTTGTTCTGCACGCAGATTCTCGAAGGGCGCGTGATCCCCGGCATCCTTCATTTGGAGGAAAGCCCGCGCCAAATGAACGATCCCGATGCGCGGGCGCACGTGGTAGTTTGCACACACAACATGCCCGGTGCCGACCATCATGGCGAGCACGACGGGCGTCATGGCCAGACAGCCATCCTTCGGGGGAGGGACGCTTGCTCAAAGACCAGCTCATCGGCGACCTGTATGAGGCCGCTGTCACGCAGGACGGTTTTCTCGAAACGTTTCACGAGGTCACCGAAGCGCTCGGCGCGAATGTCTTCCACATGTTCAGCTGGGACGCCGTTCGCAACGCCCCACAACTTTCGACTTACTCCCCAGGTAGGGGTTGGGACGATGTCATTGCCCGCTACGACCAGTACTACGGCGCGTTCGACCCGCGACGCGGCGTTGTAGCGAGTGCAAACGTGAGAGAGTTCGTCTTCTGCCAGGACTACCTGTCCGACGCTTACGTTGAACGCAGCGAGTTCTTCCAGGACTACCAGATACCGGCGGGCTTTCGCTATCTGACGGGCGTGCGCCTGGAGCGCCCGGGCTCCGGCGACATCCTGCTCGGCATGCTCCGTGCGCACGGGCGCACGCCTTTCTCAGAGGAAGACCGCATTAACGCAGCGAGCATGACGGGCCATCTGCAGCGCACGATCAACCTCTGGCAGGACACGCGCGTGTTGCACCGCGATGCGGCGCTTGGCGTGGAACTGATGCAGCAGCTCGGCTTGGCGGTGTTTGCGCTGGGGCGCGACAGGCGCGTGCTGTTCGCCAACACAGAAGCCGAGGCCATGCTGCGCACATCCACCTGTCTGCGGCTGGAGCACGGCCGTCTGAGTGCTGCGCTCGCTGCCGACAACGCTGTTCTGCAGACGGTGCTGGCGCGCGTGGCGAAAACCCGCAAGGGTGAGAGCTTTGCCGTGCGGCCCGCGCTGGGCGCGGCGCATGAAATCTTCCTCGGCATTTCGCTATTGCCCGCCAACGCGGCACAGACCGCGTTTGGCGATGCCGCACTGATGATCACGGCGCGCCGGCGTGGTGCGGATGGGTTGGTGACGGCAGGCCAGTTGCGTCAGGCCTTCGGCCTGTCGGCGGCGGAAGCGGCGGTGGGCGAGGCGCTGATCGCCGGCAAGACGCCCGACGAATACGCTGCCGCCGCCGGTGTTGCGCTGTCGACGGTGCGGTCGCAATTGCGCGCCATCTTCGAGAAGACCTGCACACGCTCACAAGCGGAGGCCGTCGGGGCGATGTTGTGGGTGCTGTCGCAGCGTAAGCCGCAGGGCTAGGGCTGGAGGCTTGCCACGCCGGCACGACTGCCCGGCGCGCGGACTATGAATTACGAGAAGACCGGGCGAAAGAAGCTGCGCTCGTAGCTGACGATGCAGCCGGTTTCGTCTGCATATTGGAAGGCGGCGATGCAGGCGGGGTCGGTTTTCGACTGCTCTCGATAGACCTCGTATGCCGCGAGGCTCGGGAACGAGAACAAAGCCAGCGCGACGTTGTTTGCGCCTTCGGACGGCAGAAAGTAGCCGTGGTGCTGGCCACCGAATTTCTCGACCAGCGGAATCCACATCTTGCCGTAAGTCTCGAATTCAACAAGCCGGGCCGGGTTGACGATATAGCGGAGGTAACAGGTGATCATGGCATGTGCGGGCAGACGAGAAAGGCTGTGAGCCTAAAGGTGTGCCCGCGGTGTCGTCAATCTCAGTAGTACCGCAGCTCCGTCGCCTTGCCGTGGAACACCTTGTACGCGTAGATGGTGTAGCCCACGATGGTCGGCAACACGATGGCCACGCCCACCAGCATGAACTCGAGCGATTCCGGGGCGCTGGCAGCCTGCCAGATGTCGAGCCGGTCCACCACCAGATACGGGAACAGGCTGTAGGCCAAGCCGTTGAACGCCAGCAGGAAAATGGCACCGGTGCCCACGAAGGGCGCCCAGATCAGGTGTTCATCCCCTTTGGCAATCTGCTGCGGCAAGCGTCGCAACACCCAGTCGATCAGGCCGAACAGCGCGATCGTCACCAGCGGCACGGGTGCCAGCAGGATGATGTTGGGCAAGGCAAACCACTTGTCGAACACGCGCGTGCTGACCCACGGCGTGGCGAGCGACACTGCAGCCACGCCCAGCGCCGTGAACCACAGGCTGCCGCGTGCCCACTGCACCGCGCGCAACTGCAGCGCGCCTTCGGTCTTCATGATGAGCCACGTAGCGCCCAGCAGCAGGTAGCCAGCAATCAGCCCACCTGCCGTGCAGAGCGCAAAGATGATGTTGGCGGTGTCGTAGTGGAAACCCGTGATGTACAGCCCCAGCATCAGCCCCTGCGCCGCCGTGGCAATGACGGAGCCTGCGTAGAACGCGCGGTTCCACCATGGCTTATGGTGCGCGCGCGCCTTGACGCGAAAGTCGAACGCCACGCCGCGCAGGATCAGCCCAAACAGCATGATGGCGACGGGCAAGTACAGCGCACCCAGGATCTCGCCGTGCGCGGCCGGAAACGCCACCAGCAGCAGGCCGACGCCGAGCACGAGCCAGGTTTCGTTGGCATCCCAGAATGGGCCGATGGAGGCGATCATGGTGTCCTTCTCGGCGTCGTCCGCACGGCGCAGCAGGATGCCGACGCCCAGGTCGTAGCCGTCCAGCACCACATAGGCCAGCACGGCAATACCCATCAGGGCCATGAAGACCACCGGCAGCCAGCCGGCGGGTTGGGAGAGATCAGGGAGGGTGCTCATGCGTGGCTCGCCACGGGGGCGGAGAGTTGGGGGCTGTGCTTGCCCGGAATGTCGGCGTCAGTCGGGTCGATGGTGCCCCCGGCCTTGCGGGCCAGGTAGAACACCACGCCGATATACGAGGCGATGAGGAAGGCGTAAAGCGCCAGGTACATCGCCAGCGTGCTGCCGATCATCTGGGCGGGCACGGTGGAGGCCGCCTGCGCGGTGGTCAGCACGCCGTAGACGAGCCACGGCTGGCGGCCAATCTCTGTGACGTACCAGCCGGCGACCACGGCCACCCAGCCGGAGAACGTCATCGCCACCAGGGCACGCGCCAGCCAGCGCGGCAACTCACCACCACGGCGCAGTCGCCAGGCGCTTGCCCATGACACGGCCAGCATCAGCAGCCCCACGCCAACCATCAGGCGGAAGGCGAAGAACACCGGCACCACGGGCGGGTGCTGATCGAACCGGTCCAACCCCTGCACCTCGCCGTCGAGCGAGTGCGTCAGATATAGCGATGCCAGCTTGGGCACCGCGATCTCGAAGCGGTTGCTCCGCGTGGCCGCATTCGGGATGCCGAACAGCACGGCGGGCACGCCGCGCTCGGTCTGCCAGATGCCCTCCATGGCGGCCAGCTTGGCCGGCTGGTGCTCCAGCGTGTTCAGGCCATGCGCATCACCCGCAACGATCTGCAGGGGGATCAGCATGGCGGCCAGCACCACGCCCGTCTTGAGGCTGGAACGCACGTCGGCACCACGATCGTTGCGCAGCCAGCGATAGGCGGAAAGCCCTGCCAGCAGGAACGACACCGTCAGCCCAGAGGCCAGCAGCATGTGCGTGAACCGGTACGGGAACGACGGGTTGAAGATGATCGCCAGCCAGCTTTGCGGATGCGCGCGGCCGTCGATCATCACGTAGCCGGCGGGCGTCTGCATCCACGAGTTGAGCGCGATGATCCAGAACACCGAAATGGTCGTGCCCAGCGCCACGAGGAACGTCGCAAACGTATGGATGCGCTGGCTCACGCGGCCGGTGCCGAACAGCATGATCCCGAGGAAGCTGGCCTCCAGAAAGAACGCGGTCAGCACCTCATACGCCAGCAGCGGCCCGGCGATATTGCCCACGGTGTTCATATAGCCCGGCCAGTTGGTGCCGAACTGAAAGCTCATCGTCACGCCTGACACCACGCCCAGCGCAAAGGTCAGCGCAAAGACCTTCACCCACAGGCGGTACGCGGCCATCCAGGCTTCATCGCCCGTTTTGCGGTAGCGCAGCTTGAAGAACAGCAGCACCCACGCCAGCGCGATGCTGATGGTGGGAAAGAGGATGTGGAAGGTGATGTTGGCGCCGAACTGGATGCGCGCCAGTACAACAGGATCAAGTGACATGGTTCTGCTTTTGCGTGGGGCGAGCTACTTCGATTTGCCGCCAACGACAACGGCAAGCTTGTTCTTCATCTCCAGCAGCTTGTGCACCTTGGCGCCCATCTTCATGAGCTGCTGCAAGGAGTCGGCATCGAGCTTCTGCACGTCGTCAAACCAGTTGGTCATGAGCGTGATGAGCTGATACATCTCCTTCATGCGCGCCTGGGCGTGACGGTCATCCGGATCGGTGGGGGATTCGAGCATCACGTCGCGCAGCAGCGTGAGCGTGGGGTCGATCTCGCGCTTGCGGCGCTCTTCGGCCAGTGTGCGGAAGATGGTCCAGATATCGTCGGGGGCGGAGAAGTATTCGCGCCGGTCGCCGGGCTTGTGCGAGAGCCGCACCAGCTTCCACGACTCCAGCTCCTTCAGGCCGATGCTCACGTTGGAGCGTGAGAAGCCCAGCGCCTCGGCAATCTCGTCGGCGTTGATCGGTTCGCGTGCCGCATAGAGCAGGGCATAGATCTGCCCAACCGTGCGGTTGATGCCCCAGCGGCTGCCCATCTCGCCAAAGTGCAAGACGAAGCGCTGTTTCAAGGGAGAAAGTTGCATCGTTTTGATCTTTCTCAATTTTCAGGAATTTCTGAAAGTTTAGTCGTCTTGTGCGCTTGCACAATGCGGCGCGCTGTCGCGGCACCTCCTGAGGCGAACCCGGCGGCAGGTCGCAGACTGGGCGGCGAGCACCTCCGTCTGCCGGTGGTCCTCACGACTTTCTTATGTGAGCGTTTTTGTCAAGCAAACGTATGACTTTGCATATTGACTAGGCAGTAAAACGGCGGTGGTTCATAAATTAACTCAGATGAGTAATTAACACGGGTTATTTGTTTGGATAATCGATTCACGCCTCTAGAGTGATTGAGTGATTTCCCTAATTTCGCACAAAAGATTACCGAAAATGATGATATCCAGGCATCACATAAAGCCATAAACAAAGGATCGGTGGCCGATCTGATCAACCAGATTGGATTTCGGATGGTGCATCGGATTGCAATAGATGAAACTCAATCTTATCTAGGGATTTCTACGAGGGTTAGTCCTGTTGACGGCGGACACCCTCCGAAAGTGGGGTGATTTTTTACTTAATAATTTCTGATTTCTGCCGAAGATCCGTTTGCAAAGTAAATCATCAAGGAGAAGCCCCGCCATGCGTGTCAACGAACCGGTGACCCAACGCGAATACGAGTTCCCCGACAACGCCACGCTCATGTCGACCACCGACACACAGAGCTACATCGCCTACGCGAATGCGGCCTTTGTGGAGGTGAGCGGCTTTTCGCGTGAAGAGATCGAAGGCCAGCCGCACAACATGGTGCGCCACCCCGACATGCCGCCCGAGGCGTTCGCCGACATGTGGGCGACGCTCAAGGCTGGCCAGCCGTGGACGGCACTGGTGAAGAATCGCCGCAAGAATGGCGACCATTATTGGGTGCGCGCCAATGCCACGCCGGTGGTGCGCAATGGCCGGACCAGCGGCTACATGTCGGTGCGCACCAAGCCGTCGCGTGAGGAAATCGCGGCGGCCGAGGCGCTTTATAGGGATTTCCGCACCGGCCAGGCGGGTAGCCGCAAATTCCACAAGGGCTTGATTGTGCGTACGGGGTGGATGGCCTGGCGCTCGGTGTTCCAGGTCATGCCCGTGCGCTGGCGCATTCGGCTCACGTTTCTTACCTTGCTGCCGACGCTGCTGGCCGCGGCGTGGGCGTTCGGCTTGTCTGGCACGGCGCTTGGCGGTTTTGCTGTGGCATTGCTGGCGGCGCTGGTGCTGGGCTCCTGGTCATTGAAAGTGCAGATCGCCACACCGCTCGAAAAGCTGCAGGAGCACGCCCTGAGCGTGGCTTCGGGTGAGAGCCGCAAAGTCGCCATCGCCGACCGCACGGACGAGATCGGCATGACGTTGCGCTCCATCAGCCAGCTCGGGCTGATGTTCCGCTGGTTGATCGACGACGTGGCCGAGCAGGTGGTCAACGTGCAATCGGCCAGCCAGGAAATCGCCAAGGGCAACGGTGATATCAACATCCGTACGGAACAGGCCGCCGCCAGCCTGGAGGAAACTTCCAGCTCGATGACGCAGATGACCGCCACGGTGGCCAGCAACGCAGAAACGGCCGGGCAGGCCAACACGCTATCCAGCGTTGCCACACAGGCCGCGCTCAACGGTGGCCGTGCCATGGAAGAGGTGGTGGCGACAATGGGCGCGATTTCGCAGAGCGCCAAGCAGATTGCCGACATCATCGGCGTGATCGATAGCATTGCTTTCCAGACCAACATCCTGGCGCTGAATGCGGCCGTGGAGGCCGCGCGCGCCGGCGAGCAGGGGCGTGGTTTTGCAGTGGTGGCAGGCGAGGTGCGCGCGCTCGCACAACGCAGCGCTGGCGCTGCCAAGGAGATCAAGGAGCTGATCGGCACCAGCGTTGACAAGGTGGAGTCCGGCTCCCGGCTGGTCGACCAGGCCGGCAAGACCATGGAAGACATCGTCGATCAGGTCAAAAAGGTGTCGTCCATGATTGCCGACATCAGTCTGGCCACCGCGCAGCAGACCGAAGGCATCACGCAGGTCAGCCAGGCGGTCAACCATCTGGATCAGGTCACGCAGGAAAACGCCACGCTGGTTGGGCAGAGCGCGTCAGCGGCGGAAGGTCTGCGCATTCAGGCCACGCGCCTGGTGGAGGCCGTGAACGTGTTCCGTTGAGCTGCTCGCATGTGCGTGCGAGGGGCTGCTGTGTGCCATCGGCAATTGCAAAAACCACGAAATCGCCACATGGGCGAATGTGTGGTCTTCGCCTACTATGCCTATGCAGCAACACCCCTTAAAACGCACATCCTCAGGAGTGGAAACATGGCCTCACACGGTTTGATTGCCTGGTTGATCATTGGCGCACTGGCTGGCTGGCTGGCCGGGCTGCTGGTCAAGGGCGGCGGCTTTGGCATCTTTGTCGACATCGTGGTCGGCATCGTCGGTGCATTCATCGGCGGTTGGCTGGCGGGGGTGCTGGGCATCTCGCTGGGTGGCGGCTGGATCGGCTCGATCATCACGGCGGTGATTGGCGCGGTGATCCTGCTGTTCATCCTCCGGCTCATCAAACGCGCGTAGCGACACCGATGCGGCCAGCGCCTCCGGCGGAGGCCTGGCCGCAATGCAGCAATCTGATCCCCTCCAAACCGCCGGATTCCACAACCCACCCCATCACCTAGACTGGTTGGTACAAGACAGCCAAGCCGCGCCAAAAGCGCCGGCGCGGCAGGCGTACGTCACAAGCGAGACCACCATGTCTGACCAGCCAGCTCCACCGCAAGAACTCTACGAAGGGTTCGAGATTCATGTGCTGCCCAGCCCAATCCGGGCCAACGGGGTCGATAGCACGCGCTACACCTACACCGGCTACGTCTGCCACCCCGGCGCCAACCCAGCGCTGCCCGGCCACGTTGTACCGTTCCATGCCGATGGCGACGACAGCTTCCACAGCCCGGAGGCCGCGATGGAGGAGGCGGTGCACGTGGCGCGCAGCATTGTCGACGGCACGCATCCGGACCTGTCTGTGCTGTCCCTCGTTACGCACGGGTACTGATCTCGTCATTCGCTTCGCCCCGTGTTGCTTCGGCGCCAGCATGTGACGCGCCGATGGCCTTCCATTGGCGCGTGCGGCGTTTGCTGTGCCGCACCATAACGAACCTCCCACGCACCGAAACCGTGCTTTGCGCTGCCCGCGCGCGAGGCACGGCAACTGTGCGCATCTGCTGTAAACCGCGATAGATCAAGGGTTTCCGGTGCTGGCACACCTGTTGCATAGCACCATTGCGCGTGTCAATGGCGATCCGCGCTCTTCGTGGTGAAGGCCCTGGTGCTCAGGGTCATTTGGACAACGGCGTCCCAGAACCTGGCAAGTGCAGCCCGGTTCTCGGGCGCCTTTCTTTTTTTGGAACTGGGATTCGACATGACCGCCAATGCCACTCGGGCCACCCGAATCGATCTGTTCAGCCTGCGCACGCCGCAGATGCGCGCTTTTCATCTGACATGGCTCGCGTTCTTCGTGTGCTTCTATGCGTGGTTTGCCTGCGCGCCGCTCATGCCGGTGCTCAAGGGCGAGTTTCATCTCACACCCGGACAGATCGCCAACATCAACATCGCCGCGGTGGCGGTGACGATTCTGGTGCGCTTGATTGTCGGCCCGCTGTGCGACCGCTTCGGCCCGCGCAAGACCTATACCGGTTTGCTGGTGCTGGGTGCCATCCCCGTGCTGGGTGTGGCTACGGCGCAGAGCTACGAAGCCTTCCTCTTCTTCCGTCTGGCGATTGGTGCGATTGGCGCGAGCTTCGTCATCACGCAGTACCACACGTCGGTCATGTTCGCGCCCAACGTGGTGGGCACTGCCAACGCGGCGGCAGCCGGCTGGGGCAATGCGGGTGGTGGTGTGGCGCAAGGGACGATGCCACTGCTGCTGACCGCCATCGTGATGATGGGCGTCACGCAAAGCATGGGCTGGCGCCTCGCCATGGTGGTGCCGGGTGTGGCCATGCTGATCGTCGCGGCGCTGTACTGGCGCTATACGCAAGACTGCCCGGAAGGCAACTTCGCAGAACTGCGCGCCGAGGGCAAGACCATCGAGGGTGGCAAAAAGGGTGGCTGGGGCAGCTTCGTCACGGCCGCTGGCAACTACCGCGTGTGGCTGCTGTTCGTTACCTACGGCGCGTGCTTTGGCGTGGAGATCTTCATCCACAACATCGCGGCCACGTACTACGTTGACCACTTCGGCTTGTCGCTGTCGGCCGCTGGCATGGCCGCCGCGAGCTTCGGCCTGCTGGCGCTGTTTGCCCGCGCGCTGGGCGGCATCGTGTCGGACCGCGTGGCGGCCAAGCGCGGGCTCGATGCACGTACCCAATTGCTGTGCGTGCTGATGCTGGGCGAAGGCCTGGGCCTGCTCGGCTTTGCCCATGCGGGCAGCGTCACCGTGGCCGTGCTGGCGATGCTCGGCTTCGGCCTGTTCACCCACATGGCTTGCGGCGCCACGTATGCGCTGGTGCCGTTTATCGACCGCCGTGCGCTGGGCGGTGTGGCCGGCATCATCGGTGCGGGCGGCAACGCCGGTGCGGTGGCTGCCGGCTTCCTGCTCAAGGGCATGGCCGATACGCAGGCCACGCTGTCGATCCTTGGCGTGCTGGTGGCGCTGTCGGCCGTCTGCGCCATCGCCGTGCGCTTCTCCGCAGAACACAAGGCGCGTGAACAAGCGCTGTACGACAACACGCTGGCCGCCGCCAGCGGCGCCTGATGACACCTACGGAAAACATCACCATGACCATGAAGATCGTTGTCATCGGCCACGGAATGGTGGGCCACAAGTTTCTGGAGAGCCTGCTGCACGCGCCAGACCACCACCTGCAAGTGACGGTGCTGTGTGAAGAGCCGCGTCCCGCGTACGACCGCGTGCACCTGTCGGAATTCTTCACGGGCAAGACAGCGGAAGACCTCTCGCTGGTGGCCCCCGGTTTCTTCGATCGCGATGACGTGGTCCTCAAACTCAACGCCCGTGCCACCGCCATCGATACCACGGCCAAAACGGTGACGGCCTCCACCGGCGAGGTGCTGCCGTACGACAAACTGGTGATCGCCTCCGGCTCGTCACCGTTCGTGCCGCCCGTGCCGGGCAAGGACCGCACGGACTGCTTCGTCTACCGCACCATCGAAGACCTTGAAGCGATGGCCGAATGCGGCCAGCGCGCCAAGACTGGCGTGGTGATCGGCGGCGGTCTGCTGGGCCTGGAATGCGCCAAGGCCCTGCGCGACATGAACCTGCAAACGCACGTGGTCGAGTTTGCCGGCCGCCTGATGGCGATGCAGGTGGACGACGGCGGCGGTCGCATGCTGCGCCGGAAGATCGAAGACCTGGGCGTGACGGTCCACACGCAAAAGAACACGGTGGAGATCGTCGACGGGGAAGCGTGTACGCACCGCCTCAACTTTGCCGATGGCGCGCACCTGGAAGCCGACATGGTCGTCTTCTCCGCCGGCATTCGCCCGCGTGACGAACTGGCACGCGCCTGCGGCCTGCAAGTGGGCGAGCGCGGCGGCATCGTGATCGACTCCGAATGCCGAACCTCCGCGCCGGATGTGTACGCGATTGGCGAATGCGCACTGTGGGGCGGGAAGGTCTATGGTCTGGTGGCGCCGGGCTACGAGATGGCGCGCATCACCGCCAAGCAGATTCTGGCCGCCGATGACGCGACCGAGTTCAACGGTGCCGACATGAGCACCAAGCTCAAGCTGATGGGCGTGGACGTGGCCAGCCTGGGCGATGCGCAAGGCACCACGCCGGGCAGCCGCAGCGTGCAGTTCACCGATGAACGCAAGCAGATCTACAAAAAGCTGGTGGTGTCGGAAGACGGCAAGTACCTGCTGGGCGGCGTGCTGGTGGGCGACGCAGCCGAATACGGCACGTTGCTGCAGATGATGCTCAACCGCATCGAACTGCCCGAGGCGCCCGAATTCCTGATCCTGCCGCAGGCCGATGGCAATGCGCGCCCGGCACTGGGTGTGGATGCGCTGCCCGACAGCGCGCAGATTTGCTCGTGCAACGACGTGTCGAAGGGCGCGCTGTGCCAGGCCGTATGCGGTGGCGCCACCTCCGTCGGTGCGCTCAAGGATGCGACCAAGGCCGGCACCTCGTGCGGCGGCTGCGTGCCGCTGATGACGCAGGTGATGAAGGCCGAGATGAAGAAGCAGGGCCGGGCCGTCAACAACCATATCTGCGAGCACTTCCCGTATTCGCGTCAGGAGCTGTATCACCTGGTACGCGTGGGCCGTATCGAATCGTTCGGGGCACTGCTGGAAGCGCACGGCCACGGCATGGGCTGCGACATCTGCAAGCCGGCCGTGGCGAGCATCCTCGCTTCGTGCTGGAACGACTTCGTGCTCAAGAAGGAACACGCCAGCCTCCAGGATTCCAACGACTACTTCCTCGCCAACATCCAGAAGGACGGCACGTATTCCGTGGTGCCGCGCATGCCGGGCGGCGAAGTGACAGCAGACGGCCTGATCGCCGTGGGCCAGGTCGCCAAGAAGTACGGCCTGTACACCAAGATCACCGGCGGTCAGCGCGTGGACCTGTTCGGCGCGCGCCTGGAGCAACTGCCGCTGATCTGGGAAGAGCTGATCGCCGCCGGCTTTGAATCGGGCCATGCGTATGGCAAATCGCTGCGTACGGTGAAGTCGTGCGTGGGCTCCACGTGGTGCCGGTATGGCGTGGGTGATTCGGTGGGTTTTGCAGTGGCGCTGGAGAACCGCTACAAGGGCCTGCGCTCGCCGCACAAGATCAAGTTTGGCGTATCGGGCTGCACGCGCGAATGCGCGGAAGCGCAAGGCAAGGACGTCGGCATCATCGCCACCGAAAAGGGCTGGAACCTGTACGTGTGCGGCAACGGCGGCATGAAGCCCCGTCATGCTGAACTGCTGGCCGCTGACCTCGACCAGGAAACGCTCATCAAGTACGTCGACCGCTTCCTGATGTTCTACGTACGCACCGCCGACCGCCTGCAACGCACCAGCACGTGGCGCGACAACCTCGAAGGCGGCTTGGACTACCTGAAGGACGTGGTCATCAACGACAAGCTGGGCATTGCGGCAGAACTCGAAGCCGAAATGCAGCACGTGGTCGACACCTACCAGGACGAATGGAAGACCGCCGTGACCAACCCCGAGGTGCGCAAGCGCTTCCGCCACTTCGTCAACAGCGACGCGAAGGACACCAACGTCGTCTTCGTGGAAGAGCGCGGGCAGATCCGCCCCGCCACGGTGGAGGAGCGTACGAAGACACGCCCCGTGCGCATTCCCGTTGTTGCGGAAGCCGCTTGAGAGAGGAGCCCATCATGCAAGCATCCCGCTGGACCCCCGTTTGCTCGCTGAACGACATCGTGCCCAACACCGGCGTGTGCGCGCTGGTGGAGGGCGAGCAGGTCGCCGTTTTCCACGTTGCGGGCAGTGCGCCGCAGCGGGTCTACGCCATAGGCAACTACGACCCAAACGCCGATGCGGCTGTGCTCTCGCGCGGACTGGTCGGCAACCTGGGGGATCGCATCGTCGTCGCCTCTCCGATCTACAAGCAGCACTTTGACCTGGCAACAGGGGAGTGCCTGGAGGCACCGGTCAACTCGGTGCACGCGTACGCCACCAAGGTAGAAAACGGCACCGTCTGGGTGGGGGTGTAACGATGACGACCGTGCGCCCCAAGCTCGTCGTCATCGGCAACGGCATGGCCGGCATGCGCACGGTCGAAGAGCTGCTCAAGCTGGCGCCGAACCTGTACGACATCACCGTGTTCGGCGAAGAGCCGCACGGCAACTACAACCGCATCCTGCTCTCGCCGGTGCTTGCAGGTGAGAAGCAAGTCGACGACATCATGCTCAACACGCGTGAGTGGTACGCGCAGAACCACATCACGCTGCACGCGGGCGACCCGGTGGTGAGTATCGACCGCCCGCGCCGCACGCTGCGCTCGCGCGGCGGCGTGGAAATGCAGTACGACCGCCTCCTGATCGCCACCGGCTCGCGGCCGTTCATCCTGCCGGTGCCGGGGCACTTGCTGCCCGGCGTGATCGCCTTCCGCGACATCCAAGACGTGGAGACGATGCTGGAAGCCGCGCGCAACCATCGGCATGCAGTCGTCATCGGCGGCGGCCTGCTCGGCCTGGAGGCGGCCAACGGCTTGATGCGGCAGGGCATGGACGTGACGGTTGTGCACCTGCCCGACACGCTCATGGAACGCCAGCTCGACAAACCCGCCGCGCAGCTGCTGCAGAAGGCACTGGAGGCCAAGGGCCTGCGCTTCCTGCTCGGCGCGCACACGGCAGAACTGCTCGGCACGGATCGCGTGACAGCCGTGCGCTTCAAAGACGGCACGCAAATCCCCGCCGACCTCGTCGTCATGACCGCCGGCGTGCGCCCGAACATCGACCTCGCCAAGGCCGCCGGCCTGCACTGCGAACGCGCCATCGTCGTCGACGACACACTGCAAACCTACGACCCCCGCATCTACGCCGTAGGCGAATGCGTGCAGCACCGCAGCGCCATCTTTGGCCTCGTCGCCCCCATCTGGGACCAGGCCCGCGTCTGCGCCGCACACCTTGCCGGTGCCGGCCACCGCCGCTACATCCAACAAGCCACGGCGACCAAGCTGAAAGTGACCGGCGTCGACCTCTACTCCGCTGGCGACTTCATCGGCGGCGAGGGTACCGAAGACATCGTCCTGCGCGACCCACGCCGTGGCGTCTACAAGCGCCTGGTGCTGAAGGACGACCGCGTGGTCGGCGCGGTGCTGTACGGCGACGTGGCGGATGGCCCGTGGTACTTCGACCTGATCCAGCGCCAGACCCCCATCACCCCAATCCGCCAGCGCCTATTGTTCGGCCGCGCGCTATGCGAAGCGGAGGCAGCGTAATGCACACAGGCAAGACACGAGACCGCGACACTTCTCGCAAACAGACGGTATGGCCGTTCCTGCCCTAGATGGCGCCTTGAATTTTTGTAAGCGGGCGGAAAAAGGAAGGAGGCCTGTTTGAGCGAAGCGAGTTTGCCTCCTTCCCCGCCCGGTTACGAAAACTCAAGGGATGGGTCGCCATCTCGGGCGCGCCTTTCTTTGCTTACTTTCTTTGGCAAGACAAAGAAAGTGAGTCAGCCCCGGCAGGGGATGAAACAAGGGATGCACCAAACGCGTACAGAGCAACACGGAAATGACGATGAAGACCATCCCTATTCAGCCGACAACTGACGCCGTGCGCACCACCTGCCCCTACTGCGGCGTCGGCTGCGGCGTACTGGCGACCCCCCAGCCGGATGGCACCGTCGACATCAAAGGCGACCCCACCCACCCCGCCAACGCAGGTCGCCTATGCGTAAAAGGCTCCGCACTAGGCGAAACCGTCAGCCTGGAAGGCCGTCTGCTCCACCCAGCCATGCGCAAACGCTCGCATGACCTAGACGCACCCATCGCGCCATTGCAGCGCACATCGTGGGACACGGTCCTCAACACCATCGCCCAAGGCTTCCGCCGCATCATCGACGAACACGGCCCCGACGCCGTCGCACTCTACGTCTCCGGCCAACTGCTGACCGAGGACTACTACGTCGCCAACAAGCTCATGAAGGGCTTCATCGGCACCGCCAACATCGACACCAACTCGCGGCTGTGCATGTCGTCCGCCGTGGCCGGGCACAAGCGCGCGTTTGGCGAAGACCTCGTGCCCGTCTGCTACGACGATCTGGAAGCGGCAGACCTGATCGTGCTAGTGGGCTCCAACACCGCCTGGTGCCACCCGATCCTGTTCCAGCGCATCGTGCGCGCAAAAGAAGCGCGGCCGCAGATGAAGGTAGTGGTGGTCGACCCGCGCCACACCGCCACGTGCGAACTGGCGGACCTGCACCTGCCCATCAAGCCCGGCACAGATGTTCGGCTGTTCAACGGCCTGCTGTCGTTCCTTTCGCGGCGCGGCGTGGTGGACCGCAACTTCGTCACGCTGCATACCAACGGCCCCGACGCCGCACTGCAAGCCGCCGGCACCGAGAGCGAAGACGTTGAAGCCGTCGCCAAGGCCTGCAAGCTCAAGCTGGACGATCTGCTCACGTTCTACAGCTGGTTTGCCAACACAGAACGGACCATCACGGCATTCTCGATGGGTGTCAATCAGTCCAGCGCGGGCACCGACAAGGTCAACAGCATTATCAACTGCCATCTGCTCACGGGCCGTATCGGGCGCGCGGGCATGGGGCCGTTCTCGATTACCGGCCAGCCGAATGCGATGGGCGGGCGCGAAGTGGGTGGCCTAGCCAACATGCTGGCCGCGCACATGGAGCTGAACGAGCCTGCGCATCGCGCGTTGGTGCAGACGTTCTGGAACGCCCCGCGCATGGCCGACAAGGTGGGCCTGAAGGCGGTAGACCTGTTCAACGCCATCGAGGAAGGGCAGGTGAAGGCCGTGTGGATCATGGGCACCAACCCCGTGGTCAGCCTGCCCGATGCCGATCAGGCACGTCGTGCGCTGGCCAAGTGCGAACTGGTCGTCGCCTCCGACATCGTTGAAGCGACCGACACGACCGTGCTGGCCGACATCCTCTTGCCCGCGCTCGGCTGGGGAGAGAAAGACGGCACGGTGACGAACTCCGAGCGCCGTATCTCGCGCCAGCGCGCCTTCCTGCCAGCGCCCGGTGAAGCGCGAGCCGACTGGGACATCATCGCCGACGTCGCCCGCCGCATGGGTTACGACGGCTTCGATTTCAAAAGCCCGTGCGACGTGTTCGATGAGCACGCGCGCTTGTCTGCTTACGCCAACGATGCAAGCGGCGTGCAAGGTGTTCGGCGTGCATTCCACCTCGGTGGCTTGACGGGACTCGATGCCGATGCCTACAACGGCATGACGCCAGTGCAATGGCCCATCGCCAAGCCGGGTAACAGCGAAGCGCGCCTCTTCAGCGATGGCCGCTTCGCCCATGCCGATGGCCGTGCGCGCTTCGTACCGACACCGGCCCGCGCACCCGCGCATGCGGCCAATGGCGACTACCCGCTTATCCTCAACACCGGCCGCGTGCGCGACCAGTGGCACACCATGACGCGCACCGGCCGCGCGCCCAAGCTGGCGGACCACGTGCCCGAACCGTTTGTCGATCTGCACCCGCACGACGCGCTGCTGGCCGGTGTGCGCGAAGGCAGCCTGGCGCGTGTGTCGTCGCGTTGGGGCAGTGTCGTGGCGCGCGTGCGCATGACGGGCGGCATCGTGCGTGGCAGCGTGTTTGTGCCGATCCACTGGAACGGGCAGTTCGCATCAGACGCACGCGTGGGCGCGGTCGTCAATCCGGAGGTCGACCCGATATCGGGCGAACCCGAGTTCAAGCACACGCCGGTGATGGTCGAGCCGTTTGATGTGGCTTGGCATGGCTTCGTGCTCTCGCGCCGCGCGCTGGATACCGATGACGCAACGTGGTGGACGCGCATCCAGGGCAAGCGGTTCGTGCGCTACGAACTGGCCGGGCGGCAGCAACTCGATTCGGTGCACGACTGGGCGCGCGCGCTGCTCGGCGTGGCAGACCCACATGCCGATTGGCTCGAATACGAAGACAAGACGGCGCGCGTCTATCGCGCGGTGCATGTGGTGGACGACCGTATCGAAGCCTGTGTGTTTCTCTCGCCGCGGCCGGACCTGCCATCGCGCAACTGGCTGGCGGGCCTCTTTGCGCAGGCGCGCCTGGAAGACCTCGACCGTGCAGGCGTACTGCTCGGCCAGCCGATCGAAGCTGGTGCGGATGTGGGGCCGACCGTGTGCTCGTGCTTTAGCGTGGGCCGCAACACCATCTGCGACGCCATCCGCACCCAGGGTCTGCAATCCACGGGTGAGATCACGGCTTGCCTGAAGGCGGGCGGCAATTGCGGTTCCTGCGTGCCGGAGCTCAAGCGCCTGCTGGTAGAGGCGCGCGTGCAACAGGCGGCGTGATCGGCTCGCAACGTCACCCGTAGGTGGCGCATTCTGCGCAACAACGTATTTCTACCCGGAAGATATTGACGTCAAATTAAACCCGGGTAGAATCGGCTCCCTCGTTTCACTGGAGCCTGTTCATGCATCCCGCATCGGTTGTGACCTGTACGGCGTTTGCCGGCGGGCGACGTATTGCCGCCGGCCCCTTGCGCGATGTTGCACAGGCGGTCAAAACCTACATCGACTGCCATGCCGATGCCGCCGTGCTCGTCTTTGACGACGCGACCAGCGATGTGGTCGAGCTTGACCTGCGTGGCTCGGTTGACGACGTCCTTGCCCGGCTTCCTGCCCAATCCGATTCCGAGATTCCCGACGAACCCGTGCCGCCGCGTGGCCCAGGCCGCCCGAAGCTGGGCGTGACCGCGCGCGAAGTCACACTGCTGCCGCGTCACTGGGAATGGCTGGCCTCGCAGCCCGGTGGGGCGTCGGTCACGCTGCGCAAGCTGGTGGAAGATGCCCGCCGCGCCAGCGAAGCACGCGATCGCCAGCGCGCGGCAGTCGACGTGGCCTATCGTTTTCTTTCGGCCATGGCGGGCAATGCCCCTGCCTATGAAGATGCCCTGCGTGCCTTGTTTGCTGGCGACGCCGAGCGCTTCGTTACCTGTACAGAAGCCTGGCCCGTCGACGTGCGCGAGCATGCTCACTTGCTTGCCGGCCGTGCATTCGGCACAGCGGCCCCCACGACACAAGAAGAAGGACAACACGCCGCATGAGCACCACCCACCCCAATGCACGTCCGCTGTGGCGGACCTTCGTGGCCTTTCTCGGGCCGCTGATCCTGGCCAACATCCTGCAATCGTTGTCGGGCACGCTCAATAACGTCTACGTCGGGCACATGCTGGGTGTGAAGGCGCTCGCAGCGGTGTCGGCGTTCTTCCCCATCCTGTTTTTCTTCATCGCTTTCATCATCGGGCTGGGCTCGGGCGCGGCGGTGCTGATCGGGCAGGCATGGGGTGCCAAGAAGCCGGAGGCGGTGAAGACCGTGGCGGGCACCACGCTGTCGGTGGGTTTTGCCGTGGGCTTGGCCGTCGCGTTGCTGGGTGGCCCGTTCGCGCAGGCGCTGCTGGGCTGGCTCGGCACGCCGGCTGACATCCTGCAGGACGCCACGCTCTACGCCAGCGTCATGCTCTACGCCATGCCGGGTCTGTTCGTCTACCTGCTTGCCACCGCGATGATGCGCGGCGTGGGTGACACGCGCACGCCGCTGCGCACGCTGGCGCTGTCCACGTCGATCGGCCTGGTGCTCACGCCGACGTTCATTCGCGGCTGGTTCGGCTTGCCGCAACTGGGCGTGGCAAGCGGTGCGGTGGCAACGATCATTTCGTTCACGATTGCCCTGGTGTGGCTGGCGTTCTTCCTGCGCCGCCGCAACCATCCGCTCGCGCCGGATGCCGTGCTGGCACGACATCTGTGGGTGGACTTTGGCGTGCTCAGGACGGTTCTGAAGATCGGTGTGCCGACGGGCGTTCAGCTTGTGGTGATCTCGATTGCAGAGCTGGCGCTGCTGTCGTTCGTCAACAGCTTCGGGTCGGACGCCACGGCCGCTTACGGCGCCGGCACGCAGATCATCAGCTATGTGCAGTTCCCCGCCATGTCGATCGCCATTACGGCGTCGATCCTGGGGGCGCAGGCCATTGGCGCGGGCAACACGGATCGGCTCGATGCCATCACCCGCACCGGGCTGATGCTCAACGTGGCAATCACCGGGCTGCTGGTGGTGCTGGCGTTGCTGTTCTCGCGCTCCGTGATCGGCTGGTTCACCTCGAACACGGAGGTGATGAGCCTGGCCCAGAGCCTGCTGCATATCTCGTTGTGGAGCTCGGTCATCTTCGGCATGGCGAGCGTGTTCTCGGGCGTGATGCGTGCCAGCGGCACGGTGATGGCGCCCACGGCCATCTCGATCATCGCCATTGCGGCGGTGGAAGTGCCGGTGGCGTGGATGCTCAGCAAGCACATCGGCACCGATGGCATCTGGGCGGCGTACCCGGCCGCGTTCATCGCCATGTTCGTGATGCAGGGGGCGTACTACGGTTTGGTGTGGCGGCGCCGCGCCCAACGCTTCGGCATCCGCCGCATGGTGTGATGCCGTACTGGCTACCACGCTATGTCGTGTGTGGCGAGTCCTCCAGCTTGACGGTCAGCATGCCGTCAGCCGTGCTGACCGGAAAATGCTTGAGGCACAGCGCGGCTGTATCGCTCGCCGCCAAATCGAAGTGCAGCCCGTGTGCCGGACATTGCAGCCGCGTGCCTTCCAGCTTTCCACCGGCCAGCGATGCCCCTTGATGCGGGCAGGTGTTGTCGATGGCATAGACCGTGCCATTGATGTTGAACAGCACGAGGCTGCGGCCCTCTACGAACACCAGCCTGCGCTGACCCGGCGGCAGCTCCGTCGCGGGAATCGAGACAGCGCGCGACATGTCGCCCTCCGATTCAGCGCAACGCATCGATGAGCGCCTGCGCTTGCAACCACGGTCCAAAGCCAGCGGCGGGGTTCAGGTGTCCGACATCCCCCAGATCCACCAGTCGGCTGCCCCAGTCGGCGGCCATGCCCGCGATGCGCTCGTACGATGCCAGCGGGTCGTTGCGGCTGGCCGCGACGATGCTCGGAAACGGCAGCGGACGACGCGGGCAGGGTAGCCAGCCGTTCTTCTGTAACACGTCGTGTGTGGGATAGCCCGCGGGCAGCGGTGTATCCAGATCGGCCGGCGTGGCAAGCAGCGCACCGTGAATGCTGCGTGCATGACACCGCGCCCAATGCACGGTGATCATCACCCCCGCGCTGTGCGCCACCAGAATCACGGGCCCGTCGATGGCGGAAACCGCTTTGTCCAACGCCGCCACGCGCGCCGCGCAACTGAGCTTGTCGGCCTCCAGCGGCGGCACCGATTCAGCTTTGCATCCAGTGGCTTGCAACGCGGCCTGCAGCAGCGTCTGCCAGTGGTCGGCTACGTGGTCCCGCAGGCCGGGCACCATGAGGATCGTCGGAGTGGTGTGAGTTTGCATCGGCAGAAAACGTAGGGTGAGAAAAAAACGAGGAGGTCGCCCTCCTCGAATGCCGACCGGGGAGACGGCGGCAACCGCCTCCCGTGGTGTAGGTCGCTTAGAACTTGTGGCGGATGCCGACCGCCATGCCGACCATGCTCGTCTTGCCGGAGGCCAGGCCGTAACCCGTTGCGTTGAGGTCTACCGTGGCCTGGTCCAGCGCCAGACCCGCGTTGCGCGCGTAGGCGGTGCTCAGGTACAGGTCCGTGCGCTTGGAGAGCGTGTAGTCGGCAATGAAGGCCACCTGCCACGGGTTCGGCTGGGTCGATGGCGCGCTGTTGATCGTCTTGATCTTCTGATACGAGTACTCCAGCGACAGCATCAGCGCATTGGTCGCCTGGTAGTTCACGCCCGCCCAGTAGTAGTCGTCGCGCAGGGCCACGCTGCCGTTGGTGTTCTTGTTCTGACCCCAGCGGTAGCCGCCCATGATCTTGATGGCATCACCAAACAGATAGCTGCCCGCGATGGCGGCCTTGCGCACGGTGCCTGAGCTGAACGCGCCGCCGCCCAGCGGCACGCTCGGGTTGTACTGGTCAAACGCCAGCGTGGCGCCGATGGGGCCGGCCGTGTACGCCACGCCGGCGCCGTAGCCGCTGTCGCGACGGGCTTGCCCGGGCACCTCGCCGTTGCCGCCGCCGGTGGGGTTGGCGCTCGGCGCGCCCGTGCCGAAGCTCCAGTGCGCTTGTGCGGTGACGGGGCCGAAGGTGCCCGTATACATGGCGGTGTTGTCCGAGCGGAAGTTGACACCCGTCTGCACCGCAGCCGGTTCGTACTGCGTGGAATATGCCATTGGCTCGAAGTTGGCGAGCAACTGGAACAGCGTTGTGTACTGGCGGCCGAACGTGAATTGGCCCACCGTGCTGCTCTTCAGCCCCACGTAAGCCTGGCGGCCGAACAGACGGCTCCCTTGCTGCGATTGCCCGGTGTCGCTCGCAAAGCCGCTCTCCAGCACGAAGAGCGCGCTCAGGCCACCGCCCAGGTCTTCCACCCCGCGCAGGCCCCAGCGCGAGCCGGACAGACCGCCGCTCTGCATGGACACGCGGTTGCCCGAACTGCCGGGTGTGGCGCCCGGCAGGTTGGTGGCGTATTCGATGTTGGTATCCACCACGCCATACAGCGTCACGCTCGATTGCGCATAGGCTGCACCAGCGCAGGCCAGCAGTGCGATCGGTGCAATGGGGGCGATGTGCTTGCTCTTCATGTTGCAGGGTCTCCTCTTGGTGTTGTTGCCGCGGGCTCGATTTGGCCCGACAGTCTTTAAAACGGCTTGCTGCCGATAATGCCTGCGCGCTCCATCTTGCGATGGCACGGCGCGTAATCCATGACCGCGTAGTGCTGCGTGGCGGTGTTGTCCCAGATGGCCACGCTATTGGGCTTCCAGCGCCAGCGCACCTGATATTCGGGGATGTACGCCTGGCTGATCAGGTAGCGCAACAGGTCTGCCGCGCCGCTGGTGGCGTCTTGTCCGTAACGCACGCGTGCGGGCGTGTGGTAGTTGGTGAAATGCGTGGTGAAGCCGTTGACGTACAGCACCTTCTCGTCGGTGTCCGGATGGGTGCGTACCACGGGGTGTTCGGGGTCGGGGTACTGCGCCTTGAGCGCGAGGCGCTTTTCGATCGGCATGGCGGCACCAAAGCTGGCTTCGATGCTGTGGCGTGCGCGCAGGTTGGCAATGTCGCGCTTCACATCGTCGGGCAGCCGCTCGTAGGCCAGCACCATGTTGGCCCACATGGTGTCCCCACCCACGGGTGGGCATTCCACACAGCGCAGTACGGCGCCGAACTGCGGTGCTTCGCGCCACGTGGTGTCGGAGTGCCAGCAGTTTTCATAGCGGTCGTTTGGCTGGTCGGGCGTCTTGTAGATGCGCACGAGGCCGGGGTGATCCGGGTCGCTGCCGGCCACGGGATGATCTTCCAGATCGCCAAAGCGGCGCGCAAAGGTGACGTGCTGCGCGCGGCTCAAGTCCTGGTCGCGCAGAAAGAGCACGCGGTGCGTGAGCAGCGCCGCGCGGATCTCGTTGAACAGGCCGTGGTCTTCAATGGCATCGGCCAGTTGCACGCCGATGAGTTCTGCGCCCAGCGCGTTGGTCAGTTGTTCGACTCGCATGGCGGTGCCTTAGATGACGAAGACGGACGAGCCCGTCGTCTTGCGTGCTTCCAGATCGCGGTGCGCCTGCACAGCCTCCTCCAACGCGTAGCGTTGATGGATCTCGATCTGGATGCGGCCGGCTGCGACGTGGTCGAACAGCTCGCCGGCAAGCGCTGCCTTCTCGGCTGGATCGGCGATGTAATCCGCCAGCGCCGGGCGCGTCATATACAGCGAGCCCTTCATCGCCAGCACTTGCGGATTGAACGGCGGGATCGGGCCCGAGGCCGTGCCGACGCACACCATCAGCCCGCGCCGCTTGAGCGAATCGAGCGAGGCGTCAAAGGTGGCCTTGCCCACGCTGTCGAACACCACGTTCACGCCCACGCCGTCGGTCAGCTCGCGCACGCGCTTGGCGACGTCTTCGTGCGCGTAATTGATGACGTGGTCGCAGCCATGTGCACGGGCGATGTCCGCCTTGGCTTCGCTCGATACGGTGCCGATCACCGTCAACCCGAGCAGCTTGGCCCACTGCGAGACGATCAACCCTACGCCGCCCGCAGCCGCGTGCAGCAGGATGGTGTCGCCCTTGGCAAACGGATAGATGCGGCGCAGCAGGTAGGCCGAGGTCAGGCCGCGCATGGTCATGGCGGCGGCGGTTTCGCAGGCAATGGCATCCGGCAGCTTGATGAGCGGTGCGGCCGGGATCAGGCGCTCGGTGCTGTAGGCGCCCAGCGTGTTGACGAAGCCGGTGTAGGTCACGCGGTCGCCCTCGGCAACGTTGGTGACGCCGTCGCCCACGGCTTCGACAATGCCTGCCGCTTCAACGCCCATGCCGGCGGGCAGTGGCACCGGATACAGGCCGGAGCGGAAGTACGTATCGGCAAAGTTCAGGCCGACGGCCTCGTGACGCAGGCGGACTTGGCCGGGGCCGGGGCGGCCGACTTCGACGGTCTCGCAGCGCAAGACCTCGGGGCCGCCGGTTTCATGAAAGCGGACTGCGGTTGCCATGGGGTATCTCCAGGTTTTTTTCAGATGTTTGGGGTGCGCGCCGCCGGCACGGCTCGCTGGGCGAGCCGCGGTCAAAGCGGAGAGGGGATGGAGGTGCCTTGGGAGGCGGCGCGCGGTTAAGTCGGGCTAGGTGCTCATGCAGAGGCCACCGCAGATGGGCTGAGGGCGGGCCCCGCATCCACTTGCACGCTGGCCGCGCGTTTCAGTTCGGCCTCGTAGCTGCGCGCGGCCAGCAGGAAGCAGCCTGCTGCCACCACACCGAAGATCGGCATGACGGCCAGCGCAGTCTGCAGGCCCCACGCATCGGACATCGCGCCGCCAACGAACGGACCGATCGCCAGGCCGAACAGGTTCTGGAACAGCGAGAGCACCGCAGCCCCTGTGGAGCGCACACCCGGGTGGACCACGTCGAACACCACGCTGGAGGCTGGCGCCACCGTGCACGTCATCAGGAAGCCGCCGAAGGCGATCAGCAGGAATTGCTGGTTGGCCGGCATGGTCGTGCCGAAAGCCGTTGTGAACACCAGCAGCGTCACGATCGCCAGCACCGCCACGGCAATCAGCCGGTTGCGCTGACGGCGCGCTGCCACCACGTCGGCCACCACGCCCCACACGAAGGCCCCCAGCGCGCCGCACAGCACAACCAGCGCGGCCTGCATTGCGGCGCGGTCCGGCGGTGTGCCGTGGTAGCGGTTCAGGTAGCTCGGCAGCCACGACCAGATGGTCGATACAACGATCAGCTGGAAGGCCGCGCCCAGGCAGGTCCACCACAGCGTGCGTGATTTGGTGAGTGCGCCAGCCACGCGTTGCAGGAGCGTGCCAGCGGACTGCCGTGCCTGCGCCGCACCGGGTGCCATCGCCACCGTCTTGTAGTCCGGCACAAACACATAGAGCAGCGCCAGCAGCAACCCGGGCACGCCCACCACGCCAAAGGCTGCCTGCCAGCCCCAGCGTGCCGCGATCACACCGCCGAGCAGTACGCCGAGCACCGAGCCCACGGATGCCGCCGCAAAGAAGGCGCCCATCAACGTGGCACGCAGGCGCTTGGGGAACAGGCTGGCGATGAGCGCTGCACCCACCGAGCCGTAGCCGGTTTCACCGACACCCACGATGGCACGCGCGGTGAACAACTGCGCGTAGTTGCGCGTGAACATGCACGAGATGGTGGCCAGGCTCCACACCGTCGCCATGATGACGATGCTCTTGACGCGGCTGAAGCGGTCGGCCAGCAGCGCCACCGGCAAGCCGCCCACCGCCACCACGATCGAGATGACCGAGACGAGTGCGCCGAGTTGTTTGTCCGACAGCGCCCAGGCTGTCTTCAGATGCGGGAACAGCGACACGATGACTTGCCGGTCGATGTAATCGAACAGCATCAGCGCAAAGGTCATCGCAAACGCAAACCACGCCTGGGGGCGGCTGACGAGGTAGTCGTCACGGTCTGCGCATGGGTCGGCGGCATGCAGATTCATGGTTGTCTCCGAGTGGCGGCGCTTGCGTTGAGCGCCGCCTGTGTTGGGCCCGGTGAAAGTGCGTCTTGTAGTTTAGGCTGCGCGCAGCGGCAGGTTCTTCACATTCGGCGTGCGGTTGGGGGCCATGCCGTGGGCTGCCAGCGTTTCCTCGGCGCTGTCGTACCAGGTGCCGATGCGGTAGATCTGGCGCGCCTCCTTGCCACTGGCGATTTCGCGCCCCAGTTCCTTGGCCACGCGCACGCATTGTTCGATCTGCTGCACCGAGGTCATGCGATTGCCGTGCTGGTCGATGATGGTGTCTTCAATGCCGCAGCGCGGGTGCAGGCCCATTGCCATGGCCATCATGTTGAACGGCAGCACGTTCTTGAGCAGCGACTCCGCCGTCAGCGTGCAGCCGTCCGGCGCACGGTGGATGAAGTTGAAGAAGTTGAACGGGTTGGGGCCGTCAAAACCGCCACCAATGCCGATCCACGTGAGGTTGAGCGGGCCCTTGTAGAGGCCCTTGCGCACCAGGCGCTCCAGCGTCTCCATCGCATGGATGCCGGTGAGCTGGAAGTGTGGCTGCACGCCGGCAGCCTGCAGGCGGCGCAGGTGTTCCTCCAGCCATTGCGGGCCGGCCGGCACGGTCATCTCGCGGTAGGCCTGCTGTAGCGCGGGGTGTGACAGTGAGGTGCCTTCCAGATACTCCGGATACAGCAGCTCCATGATGTTCATCTGCGTGGTGTTGATGGCCACGGTCACCTGATCGGGCGTTGGCGTCAGGTCGGCCAGCATGTGGCGCGTGTCGTCCGACAGCCACTTGGCGGCCTGGCCTTCGTCTTCCGGCGCAAACGAGATCGAACCGCCCACCTGGATGATCATGTCGGGCACCGCAGCGCGCACACCGGCAATCAACTCGTTGAATTTCGACAGCCGCTTGCTGCCCTTGCCGTCCAGTTCACGCACATGCAGGTGCAGCACGGTGGCACCGGCGTTGTAGCAATCCACGGCTTTCTGCACCTGCTCTTCCATCGTGACGGGGATGTCTTCCGGAAAATCTTCCGGCATCCATTCCGGGCCGTACGGCGCAGCGGTGATGACGACCTTGTCCTGGTTCTCGGGGTGCAGCGAATCATCGAGGAATTGCACGGTGTGTCTCCTGTAGGGGATGTCTCTGGTGGACTCCACTATAGGGAGACGGTAGGGTTGTATTTCTCATTTGGCGCCAAGTTTTTCTCTTTATGCGCCATTCCGTGTAAACACCAAGAGGACCTATCAGGCCCCGGATATTGGCGGACATCCATGGAGACAATGGTGCGCGCCCGGTCGCTGAACGGCTATTTTCAGGTCGTGCGGCGGCTCGGCTTCAACCCGCAGGAAGCGTTGCGGCAGGTGGGGCTCGACCCCGCCAAGCTGGCCGACACGGAACAGCTCGTGCCCGTGGTGGCGACATGCCAGTTGATGGAGGTCACAGCGGCCAGTGCGCCATGCCCGACACTCGGCCTGCAGATGGCCGAGGCGCGGCAGGAGCTGGACTTTGGCGTGCTCGGCCTGCTGCTGGGTCACAAGCGCACCCTGCGCGAGGCGTTGCAGGCCATCATCCAGTACCGCCACCTCATGAACGAGGCGCTGGCGGTCTATCTGGAGTCGGATGGCGACATGGTGGTCATCCGCGAGGAGATCATCACCGAGACGCCTGTGCCACTGCGTCAGGCCAACGAGTTGGCCGTGGGTGTGCTGGCCCGCATTTGCAGTGCGCTGCTGGGCACGCATTGGAAGCCGCGCGGCATCCACTTCACGCACGCAGCCCCGGCAGATGTCAGCCTGCACCGGCGCGTGTTCGGTTGCCCGATCGTGTTTGACAGCGATTTCAACGGCATCGTCTGCGTGGCGGCCGATCTGGAGACGCCCAATCCGGCCGCCGACCCGGCCCTCGTGCGTTATGCAGAAAGCCTGGCCGAGCCGCTCAACGTGTCGGGGCCGGATGCCGTGGTGCAGGAAGTGCGGCGCGCGGTGTATCTGCTGTTGCCGCTGGAGCGTGCCTCGGTGGAGCAGGTGGCCGAGCACCTTCACCTGAGCGCACGCACCTTGCAGCGGCAGTTGGAGTCCGCTGGCGCCACGTTCTCCGAGCTGGTGGAGGAGGTGCGCCACAACCTGGCCGTCCGCTACATGGCCAACCCGAGTTACCGGATCGGCCGCGTGGCGGCGCTGCTGGGGTACACGCGGCAGGCATCATTCACGCGCTGGTTCGTCGCCCACTTCGGCATGACGCCGCGTGCATGGCGCGATGCGCAGACGCAATAGCGTCAGGCAGGGTTGAGCGCAGTATCGGCATCATCCGGACTCGGCTGACGCGCGAGCCGGACTGCGGGCGACTGGAGGATGCACAACAGCTGTAGCGCAAAGCCGGCCAGCGCCATCAGCAGGCACGCACCCATACCCGCCTGCGCCGCCAACCATGCCGCCAATGCAGCACCCACCGGTCGTGCACCGTACGACATCACGTTCACCGCCGACACGCGTGCCAGCAGAGCGGGCGGCGTGACTGTCTGGCGCAGCGTGGTCGTGCTGACCACCCATAGGATCGGCCCACACCCCAGCATGAAGAACCCCGCATGGGCGAGCGCCGGCCACGGCTGCCAGAGCGTCGCTGCCAGCAACGCACCGCCGGCCAGCCCGCACACGGGGCCGGTTGCCACCACATGGCCAAAGCGCCAGCGCGCCAGGATGCGTGCAGCGAGCAGTGCGCCAATCACCATGCCCGCACCGTACATCCCGAGCGTGAGCCCGATGGCCTGCGCCGACAGCCCAAGCCGGTGCGCCGCATACGGCACGAATACGGCGAGCACCATGAAAAAGGACATCGTGAAGAGGCACTGCGTGATGAACACCGGCCGCAGCAGCGGGTGATGGAACACGAAGCGCGCACCCTCGGCGATGTCGCGCAGCGGATGCGTCGCGCGCCGTGCTGCAGGCGCGGGTGAGGGTACGCCCGTCAGCAGCGCCGCTGCACCAACGGATAGCGCGGCGGCAAGCACGAAGGCCGTCATGGCGCCGGTCCAGCCGATCAGCGCGCCACCGATGGCCGGGCCGCAGGCAAACGCCACGGTGCGCGCCAGTTCGATGCGCCCGTTGGCACGCGAGAGCATCGCCGGTGGCACGAGCGATGGCACCAACGCCGGTGCCGCCACACTGAACACCACCGTGCCGCAGACCGCCACGAAGCCCAGCACCACCAGCGCTGTCAGATTCAGTTGGCCAGCGAGCAGCAGCCCTGCCACCCCGAACAGTGCCGCTGCACGCACCGCTTCTGCCCCGGCCATCAACGTGCGCTTGGGCCAACGGTCCGCCAGCATCCCAACGGGGATGGCAAACAGCACGAACGGCAGCGTGAGCGCCACCTGGAGCCAGCTCGCTGTACTGGCATCGGCATGCAGGGTGAGCACCGCCACCATCGGCATGGCGGCCAGCGCGATCTGCTCGGCGGATTGCGCGGCGAGGTTGGAGCCCGCCAGCCGGTTGAAGCCGGCAGTCAGGCGGTCGATCGATGAGTCAAGGGGGGCGGGCATCGCACGTCTCCTGGTCCTGAAAGTGTTGGGCTTCAGGTTAGGGATGGCGCTGCGTTGTGGCGCTCCGCTTCTTGCGGGTGAATTCGAAGCGCGACTACAGGATCGGTGCGAACAGCTTGGCTACGTGCATGATCACGCGGCGCATCGGGTGGGCGCGCTCGTATTCGTCGCGGCCGATGCGGGTGGCTTCCGCAAAGTCGGCTTCGAGCATGTGTGCAACGTCGCTGGCGAAGCGGTGGTCGGCGGTCATGACCATCACCTCGAAGTTCAGGCGGAACGAGCGGTTGTCGAGGTTGGCGCTGCCCACGGCGGCCGCGTCGTCGTCGATCAGCACAACTTTCTGGTGCAGGAAGCCGGGCAGGTAGCGGTAGATTTTCACGCCCGCGCGGATGGCCTGATGCGCGTACAGCGTCGAGGCCAGGAACACCACGCGGTGGTCTGGCCGCGAGGGGATCAGGATGCGCACATCCACGCCGCGCAGCACGGCCAGACGCAGCGCGGCAAACACGGCCTCATCGGGAATGAAATACGGTGTGGTGATCCACAGCCGCTTGCGCGCCGACTGGATGGCCTCCATGAAGAACAGCGAGCAAGTCTCCTGCTTGTCGGCCGGGCCGCTGGCGACCACCTGGCAGACCATGTCTTCCACCGGACGCTGTTCGGGCACGATCAGTTGCGGCACCTCCTTCGCTGCCCAGTACCAGTCTTCGGCAAAGGTGAGCTGCAGGTCCATCACCGCCGCCCCAACGATCTCGATATGGGTATCGCGCCACGGCGAGAGTGGCGGCTTTTCGCCCAGGTACTCGTTGCCCACGTTGTGCCCGCCCACATAGGCGCGCTCGCCATCCACCACCACCAGCTTGCGGTGATTGCGGAAGTTGAGCTGGAAGCGGTTGACGAAGCCCCCGCGCGTGGCAAATGGCTTGGCGTGGATGCCGCCCTCGATCAGGCGCTGCACGTAGTGGCGGGGCAGGGCGTGGCAGCCGATGCTGTCGAACAGGAAGTACACGCGCACGCCGGCGCGGGCGCGCTCAAGCATCAGCTCCGCTAGGCGGCGGCCGAGCGTGTCGTCGTGCACGATGAAGAACTGAACGATCAGTACGCGCTTGGCCTGCGCGATGGCCGCGAAGATGGCGTCGAAGGTCTCCGCGCCGTTCACCAGCAGACGCACGCGGTTGCGCGACAGGCAGGGCATGCCGGTCAGGCGCGGCAAGGCCTGCATGCTCGCGTGGTGCGGTTCGACGACGGAGGATTCGTGATCGCGCAGGCGGCGCCAGTCGTCTGACAGCGTGATCTCGCGCAGGCGGGCGTTGTGGAAGCGGCGGGCGTCCACGTAGCCGGCAAAGGTGCTGCGTCCGAAGATCAGGTAGGGGATCAGCGTGAACTCGGGCAGCGTGACCAGCGAGATCGCCCAGGCAATGGCGCCCTGCGAGGTGCGCACGGTGAGCACCGCATGGATGGCCGCGAGCACGCCCACGCAGTGCACGAGGAAGAGGAAGGTGGCAAAAAACGCGGTGGTACTGGTCGGCATCGAAGAAGGAGAAAAAGGCCGGGGCCTGTCCTCTAGTCAAACGTGCTCGCGTTTGACTAGGACAGGCCCTGCGCCCGGCACACACGACGATGTGCGCATTCTGACATGCCCCGAGTGGCGTCGGACAAACACGGATACAGTGGCGCCGTACGGCTGGCGTAGTCTCGCCAGACATGAAGGCGGGGCACGCCGCATGCTGATGTGCAGATGGCGTCCTGTCGACCAACGGTAGCAAAAGAACACCATCGAACATGCAAGGGCACCCGCAGATTCCATCGTGCACGACTTGCCGCGCTTGGCTGGCTTTGTTTGCGTGGGTGGCTGCGCTGTGGCTGGCGGGCTGCGCCAGTCTGCCGGAGCATGTGGATCGGCCTGTCAGCAAGGCGCTGCCCAATGCCGAGTCGGCCACCACGCTCGGGCGTCTGGCACAAGCTGCGGCGCCGTCGGCGGATGTGTCCGGCTTTCGGCTGATCCCCTCCGGGGAGGAGGCCTATGCCACGTTGCTCACGCTGGCTGACCGTGCAGAGCGCACGCTGGATCTGCAGTACTTCATCATCGCGAGCGACAACTCCGTGCGCGAGCTGATGCGCCACGTGCGGGCAGCCGCCGAGCGCGGCGTGCGCGTGCGCATGCTGGTCGACGACCTCCACAGCGATGGGCGCGACCTCGCCTTCCTCAAGTTTGCGTCGCACAAGAACATCGATGTGCGGCTGTTCAACCCGTTTCCGGGCGGCCGCATGTCGAACCTGACGCGCTACCTGAGCGGTGTGGCCGAGTTCCGCCGCGTCAACCGGCGCATGCACAACAAGGCGTTTATCGCCGATAACGCGCTGGCCGTCACGGGCGGCCGCAACCTCGGCGCGGAATACTTCACGCAGGACCAGACCACCAATTTTGTCGACCTGGATGTGCTGGCAGCCGGGCCGGCGGTGCGGCAATTGTCGGCCGCGTTTGATGCGTACTGGAACAGCGAATTCGCCTATCCCGTCGAGGCGCTGGCGCCCGAACCGAGCACGGCACACCCGCCTGAGCGGAAAGAAGGCAACTATCCGCCGCCGGTGACGATGCCGGATCAGCCCGCCGCGCTGCCACAACACATTGAGGTGCCCACACGGCCCATCGACATGGATGCCGCACCCGGCCAGCAGGGGCCTGTACCGACGCTGGCGGGGCAGCCACCGGCGCAGACCGATGCATTGCCTTTGCGCCCAGGCACACGCGACTGGTTTCTGGCGGATCAGATTGCCCGCAACCGCCTGCGGCTCGCATGGGCGCCGGCACGGGTGACGGTCGATCGCCCGGCCAAGGTTTCTGGCGATGACGTTACCCCCGGCGAGGAGCGCGTCGCCCGAACCCTGCTGCACGAGATCGACCAGGCTCAGCGCGAGGTGATCCTGATCTCGCCGTATTTTGTGCCGGGTGTGCGTGGCATGGCGGTGACCAAGGGCCTGCAGGAACGCGGCGTGCACTTGCGCGTGCTGACCAACTCGCTGGCTGCGACCGATGCGCCCATCGTGCATGTCGGCTACGCCAAATACCGTAGTGCGTTGCTGGATGGTGGCGTCGAACTCTATGAACTGCGTCCGACGCTGGGTGATCGACCGAAGATGTTCGGCACGTTCCGGTCGGCGCAGGCGAGCTTGCACGTGAAGTCGGTCATTGTTGACCGCAGTACGCTCTTTGTCGGGTCGATGAACGTGGACCCGCGTTCAGTCGGGCTCAATACGGAAACGGGACTGATCATCCACAGCCCGGTTCTGTCACAGGCGGTGGCGCGGTTGTTCGACGCGGCGATCCGAAGCAGCGCTTACCACGTGACCCAGGCGGATGGCCACCTGCGCTGGACCACCTACGAGAACGACAAGGAGATCGTCACCGACCACGAGCCAGACGTGAGCCTGGGCCGGCGCGTGTGGATTCAGATGCTGGCGCCGTTCACGCCGGAAGAGCTGCTGTAGACGGCGTGCAGGGTGCATAAAAAAACGCCACGATGTGTGGCGTTTTTTTATGCAGCGTCTTTCAAGTCTGGCGGGGTAATCGTCCCGGCCAATCCTGCATTACATCTTCTGCTTGGTGTTGTCCGCAGCGTTTTCCAGCTTCTGGCCACCCGACTGGATGTCCTTGCCCACACCAGCCATCGTGTTGCAACCGGCCAGGACAGCGCAGCCCAGGGCCACCAGTGCAATCAGTTTCTTCATCTTGATCCCCTTGTGAGTAGTGCGGCCTACCGCGCGATCTCGCACGGTTTCGCAGGATTGCCCACCCATTTGGTGGTGCAGACCGCATTTTAGTGCCACCCCGCGCACGTGGGGTGCGTCGGGGGCATCTTTTTGACAGTCTTTCATATCACTTGCGGCGTATCCCGGACATTCGTGAGGAGGGCCTCTACTTCCGCCGCCCCCTGCCGTTAGGACATTTCAGGAGTGAAACGGGTGCCAGACAACCGGTGTGTCGAAGCCGGGAAAAGAGCACAAGACAGCGCCTGACGGCCAACCATACGGGGGGAATACATATGTGGAAGTGGATGGACACGAGCATTCGGACGCGATTGACGATGCTGGTTGCGGTGTTTGCCGTGATGATCGCGGTAGTGGGTTTTGCGGGCATCTCCACCGGCCGGGCGACGAATGACGACCTGCGTGCCGTGTACCTGGAAGACGCCAAGGGGCTCGACCTGCTGGCCAAGGACACCATCAACCTGCTGTGGGCGCGCATTCACCTGACCAATTTTGATTCGGTGTCGTCGCCGGAAGACCTGAAAAAGCTGCTGGCCGATGCGCACACGATGGTCAACACGGCCAACGACGCGTGGGCCGAGTTCATGAAGCTGCCGATTCCCGACGCCGATCGCGCCCAGTTGCAAGCCGCCGACGCCGCGCGCACCAAGTTCGTGAAGACGGCGTTGGAGCCTGCCATTGCCGCGCTGGAGCGTAGTGATCTCACCACCTACCGTGAACTGAACACGACCCAGGTGCCGAAGCTGTTTGTCGACTACGACACGGCGCTGGGGCCGCTGGTTGGCGCGCGCTTCAAGTACGGCAAGACGCGCTTCGACAACTCGCAGTCGCGCTATGCCATGAGCATCTGGATTGCGGGCGGCCTGCTGGCTGCGGCGCTGGTGCTGTCGGTGGTGGCGCGCAGTGTGCTGGGCCGTACGGTGGTGCGTCCGCTGGAGCGCGCCATCCAGGTGTTCGAACGCATGGCCTCGGGCGACCTGGCCACGCGCATGGAAGGGCAGACCACGGCCGGCCGTCGCGATGAAACCGCGCGTCTTATGCATGCCGTTGCCTCGATGCAGACAAGTCTGCAACAGATCATCGGCCAGGTGCGCACGGGTTCGGACTCGATTGCCAGCGCCACCAAGCAGATTGCCGCCGGCAATGCCGACCTGTCGCAGCGCACGGAGCAGCAGGCCAGTTCCCTGGAGGAAACCGCTTCCAGCATGGAAGAGCTGACCAGCATCGTGAAGCAGAACGCCGACAACGCCCGTCAGGCCAGCACGCTGGCAGTCAACGCGTCGGACATCGCGGTCAAGGGCGGAGAGGTGGTAGGCCGTGTCATCGAGACGATGACGGGCATCAACGACAGCAGCAAGAAGATTGCCGACATCATTGGCGTGATCGAGGGCATCGCCTTCCAGACCAACATCCTGGCGCTGAACGCAGCAGTGGAAGCCGCCCGCGCCGGCGAGCAGGGCCGCGGCTTTGCCGTGGTGGCCGGCGAAGTGCGCAGCCTTGCGCAGCGCAGTGCCACGGCGGCCAAGGAGATCAAGGAATTGATCGGCGACTCGGTGGGTCGCGTGCAAAACGGTTCGACCCTGGTGGCCGAGGCCGGCACGGTGATCGAGGAAGTGGTGGTGGCCGTCAAGCGCGTGACGGACATCATGGGCGAGATTTCTTCCGCATCGGAAGAGCAGAGCAGCGGCATCGAACAGGTCAACCAGGCTGTCACGCAGATGGACCAGGTGACCCAGCAGAACGCTGCGCTCGTGGAACAGGCGGCGGCCGCTGCAGAGTCGCTGGAGGAGCAGGCGGAGGCGCTGCGCAGCGCTGTTGCGGTCTTCCGCACGAACCACGCTTGAATGCCGCGCGCCTGAACGGTGCGCTTGAGCCTTCAACAACAACGCCCTTCCGTTTGCGCGGAAGGGCGTTGTTTTTGCAGGGGCGCTTTACGCCCTAAGGCATCAGATCGCGCGCGCGCTCGGCAATCACGCCTTGCGTATCGTCGATCCAGCGTGCCGGAAACGGTTGTGACAGCAGGTAGCCCTGGATCACGTCGCAACGGCAGGCACGCAGCGCTTGGAGTTGTGCCGCCGTTTCCACGCGTGTGGCAGTAACGGGCACACCGGCAGCGTGGGCGGCGGCCACCAGTTCTTGCAACGCGCCGTGATGGTGGGCATCCGCCACGGCGCTGACGACGCCCCGGTCGAGCTTGACCTGATCGGGGCGGTAGGTCTCCAGACACGCCAGGCTGTGGGCCGTTGCCCCAAAGTCCTCCACGGCTACGCGCGCACCGCATGCATGCAGTGCGTCGACGGCCTGACGCGCCGCGCCGTTGACACGCAGCAGTGTGTGCTCCGACACCTCGAACACCAACCGCGTGGTTGGCACCGCGTGGCGTGCCGCAATGTCGCGCACGACGTCGCTCAATTGCGGGTCAAGCAATTGCGCCACCGACAGGTTGACCGCCGCATGCACGCTGGACTGATGCCGTGGGCCGCCACGGCCAGGCCGCTCCGACTCCTCACGCTGCAGGCCGGCGAGCATCTGGGCGGCGTTGTCGAGCACCCAGCGGCCTACCTCGCGGATGTCACCGGTCTGTTCCAGGATTGGCAGGAAATCGGCCGGCGCCACGCCGCCCAATTCGGGCGAGATCCAGCGCAAGAGAAATTCGTAGCCGACGATCCTGCCGTCGGCCAGGCTCAATTGCGGTTGCAGGTTCAGGCTGAACTGGCGGCGTGCCAGCGCGTGGCGTAGCTGCGCCGCCAGGCGCGGATGTTCGGCGGCGGGGTCGGTTGCCGGGTCCGTCGCTGCTGCGCCGTCGGTACGTGGCGGCATTGCGGCGGGGGCGTACAGTGCGGGGCTTTGCTCGCCGCCGTGCTGCACATGATAGAGCGCACGGTCTGCCTGTTCGATCAGCCGTGCGGCTTCCGTGGGCGTGCTCTCGAACAGCGTCATGCCGATGCTGCACGAGCAGACCAGCTCGTACCCCTGCGCAATGAACGGCCGCGTGAGCGCTGCGGAGATACGTCGTGCGAGATCGTGTACGGCTTGCGCGGAGGCAAATTCAGCCGAGGCAATGGCAAAGGTTTCGTGGCTCACGCGCCCAACGATCGGGGCATTGCCATCGGTATCGGGCGTGCACAGCGCCTTGAGGCGCGCCGCACATTCAACAATGACCGCACGTGCCGCAAGGGGCCCCAGCGTGTTGGTCGCCTCGGCAAAATGATCCAGTCCAATCAGCAGCAATGCGCCGATCGCGGGCGCGGCACCGGACCGCGCGGCATGTGGCATCGCTGCCAGCAGGTGGACGAATCGTTCTCGGTCCGGCAGCTCGGAGATGGGATCCAGACCCGATGGCGCGACAGATGTTGCGCGACTCATAAATAGGGATCGTCTTGCAAATGCCTTTGAAACGGAAATGCACGGGTTTGCCCATGCCGTCAATTGTGTAACGTTGTTACGGCAAACCTTTAGGCATCATAAGCCCAAACCCGGCGCGGGTGGCCGACTCCCGGTAGGTTTTCGCAGGAGCCACTTGCGCCGTTTTTATAAATTTAGCTTCAATTAATTCAGATAAAAGTGCAATTGATATCAGTCTTGCTGTGTTCTTGTGCATGCGGTTTCTCACTGTCGCGGCAAGCATGCGACCGGCTTACACCATGCGCTGGCCACCCCACAGCAATTGCTCGTAGATGAAGCACTGCAGCAGCATTTTTTGCGCCGCTACCAACTCGATGAACTCCACGCCGTATTGGTACGTGTTGGGCAAATCGGCGGGCTTCTCGCTGCGGATGAGCGTCGCGGCCACCAGCTCTGAGTGGTAGTCGCGCGTCTTCACACGAAAGCGCAGACGTGCGGGCGCACCGCTGACTTCCAGCCGATGCGCAGAGCGGAATGACGCCCCTGTCGTGCTGATGTCGGAGATATGGATCATGCGCGGCGGCTCGCCGCTCACCAGCATCTTGCCGACCACGTTGGTGCGCACGCGCAGCGATTTGCGCAACGTGCGGTTCTTGATCCGCCGCGGCGGTGACAGCACCACGTATTCAAAGGGGATGCGACACACCGCCATCACCGTGCATTCGAAACTGGCGATGCCCTCGCCCGAGAACGCATGGATCTCCAGCAGTTCGTCCTTGACGGGCATGACCGCGCGGCCGCTGTCGGTCGGCATGGTGATGAGCAGGTGGCGCTGCGGGCTGTAGCCCATCACGCGCGCCGCTCCCTTGCTTTGCCCAGCGCCTGCTGTCAGGCGTACGGTGAGCATGCCGCCCGGGCGCAGGCCCAGCAGCTCCATGGCGATGTTGCGTTCTCCGTCGGGGTCCTCACCCACCATGTCGGGGAACACTGTGTTCGGAAACTGCGTGTTGGCAAACGCGGGCGCCGGCTGCGGCGAGCCATCCGCCTGGCGATGCGGACGATGCAGCGTGAACAGCAGATCGATCTCCTCCAGCGAGTGGATGACGTCGCCTTTGGGTACGAGCAGTTGCCCGTCGGCGTCCAGCATCGGCCACGGCAGGGGGATTGCAAGCGGAATGTCGAGAGGTTGAAGTTCAAGCATGGCAATGGCGCACCCGCACCCGCGCGGGTCCCACGACTTTATACGGCCAAATGTCACGCAACTTTAAGCGCAAAGCGCACTTGGCGTCGCTTCTGGCTCAGGTGGGCACAAGAGTTGCACACACGGTTGCTATGATCCGGCGCAGTTTTCCATCCACAGCAGGCGCGGCGTGACGACAATCTCTCGGCGGGGTTTTGGGGCGATGGTGGAGCAGTTCGCGCGCTACGTCGTGATTGGCGGCGGCGCGACGCTTGCGCACTACGTTGTGCTATTCGGGTTGGTGCAGGCGGGAGTGTCGCCCTGGCGGGCGTCGGTGGCTGGCAGCGTGATCGGCGCCACGCTCAACTACTTCATCAGCCGGCAGGCGGTGTTCAACAGTACGCGCGGGCATCTCGGCGCAATATTGCGATTTGGCGTGGTGGCGCTTCTGGCGCTGGGGTGCAATGCCACCATCATGGCGATCGGCTTAGCGCTCGGGCTGTATTACCTCGTCGCGCAGATGTTTGCCTCGGCCATCACCGCGGTCTTCAACTTTCTGGTGCACCGGCACTGGACCTTTCGCGATGCGGCGGCCGTGGGCAGGCCGAGCAGGCCGCCCCGGCCGTCAGCGTAATCAGTGCCGGCTGGCGGCGCTGCGCAGGCTCGGGGGGCTTTCGGTGGTGAAGGTGACTTCGCCGATGCTGTCGGCGGGCGGGATTGGGCCATCGTCGCGCAGGCGCTCGACGACAAGATGTACGTCGATGATGTCGGCCACACCCGCGGCCTCGAGCGAGACAAGTGCGGCAAGCTGCGCAATGGCAAACGTATCCGCAAGCAGCGGTGTGTCGTCATGCAGATCGCCGGCAATGCGTGTGGGTTGCGCGACGTCCGCAGCATGTGCGGGATGCTGCGCCGCATCTCGGGCGCGATAGGCGAAGTACGCATCGGCAAAGTGCACGCGGTGTGCGTCAAATACACGCACGGCCGCGGTGAGGGCATCGTCGATCCAGACCGGATCAATGGGCTGGGTGCCCTCAGGCCCGTCGGGCAGGCCCGCCAGCTTCAAGGCGTAGCGGTGCGTTTGCGTGCCGGGGGCGACAAAACTCAATTCCATACAACCTCCACCTGCCGCGCGCGCCGTATGGACGCGCGTCGGCTCGCCGTGTTCACTCGCCCCCCGAAGCGATCTTCAAGAATAGTAATGGAGCGCGCCCCCTTTTTGCGCGACTTCGTTCTTCTGGATGAGCGCCTAAGGCTTGTCTGCAAGTGGAGACATCCACAATGTGGAGAATCCTGCGCGTGTATCAGGCAAACGGTTGCGGCGCGCGTGGCATCCTTTCGACCTAACCAAATGGTTAGCTGCTCTGCGCGAGGCCTGGGTGTAGAGTTGTCGGATGTCCGGCGTCGCCGGGCGGCTGTCGACAAACGACAGCGACAAACGCTGACGGGAATGACGCGGGGCGCGTTTCCTTCGCGTCGACTTCGAGTACGAGGGGGCCAGAGTGAGCATGGTCCATGTCCCCTCGCGGGAAGGGATTGCCCCGTTAACCAGCGGCTTCTATAGTCCGCCTCGATTCGCGCGCATGCAATGCGCGCGGACCGGTCTGCCAGCCACCGCCGGTGTTGCAGACCACGAGACCGGTTACGGGGATCACGCCGACCGCCACAGCACCCGCGCTATGTGCCCAATCAAGCAAACCATTGCGTTGTCGGGCACGCTGGGGTGGGACGGCCGTCATCACATCAGCCACCCCCGGGACTGCCGCATTCGCGAAAATGCATCGCCATGCTTGAGGACCACCACTTGTACAAGGCTGCGATCGAACATTCGCCGATAGGGATTGGCCTGTGCGCGCCGGAGGGTCGATTCCTCGACGTGAACCGTGCGCTGTGCGCGCTGACAGGCCATGAAGCGCAGACGCTGCGCACGCGCGGTCTGTTCGATCTCTGCCACCCCGATCACACCGAGCGCGCGCGCGATAGCGTTGAAGCGCTGCTCTCCGGCCAGCGCGAAGCGCTGTCGATGGAAACCCGCTTCGTGCGCCAGGACGGCAGTACCGTGTGGGTACAGGCCGATCTTGCGCTCGCACATGAGAGCAGCGGCGCAAATACAAGCAGGCATCTCATCGTGCAGGTGCAGGACGTGACTGCGCGGCGCTTGGCGCTCGAGTCATTGCGTGCTTCGGAGCAGCGCCTGTCTTATGTGCTCGATGGCGCTGGCCTTGGCACCTTCGATTGGTCGACGCGGGCGCGGCACGTGTCGTTCAATCGCCGTACGGCTGACATGCTCGGCTACGATCCCGACGAATTGCCCAACGATCCCGACGCATGGTTCTCCATGGTGCATCCGCAGGATGCGGCGTTGAGCGCTCGGCGCATCTATCGCCATCTGCGCGGTGATGTCGAGAGCTTTGAGATTGAGCAGCGCATTCGCGCAAGCCACGGGCAGTGGATCTGGATTGCCGCGCGCGGCCGTGTGACCGAGCGTGATGCACGCGGCATGGCGACACGCGTGAGCGGCACGCTGCTCGACGTGACCAAGCGCCGTGCCATGCTCGACCAAGCGCATCATCTTGCGCTGCATGACCCGTTGACCGATTTGCCCAACGCGCGCCTGTTGCGTGACCGGTTGTTCGTCGCCATTCAAGCGGCACGCCGTGCGCGCGGCCAGGTGGCCGTTGTCTTTATCGACCTGGATCGCTTCAAGCCCGTTAACGACGAGTATGGTCACGGCGTGGGCGACCTCGTTCTCAAGGCCACCGCCATGCGCTTGCGCAGTGGCCTGCGTGCGTCCGACACGGTTGCCCGACTGGGGGGCGATGAGTTTGTTGCCATCCTCACGCATTGCGCCACGCGCGACGATGTGGAGCAGACGCTCGAGCGCCTGATCAATGAACTGCAGGCGCCGTTCCGCGTGGAAGGCCATGTGTTGTCGATGGGCGTGAGTGCCGGTGTGGCGCTGTACCCAGCCGACGGCCACGACGCCCAGACGCTGATCCGCAATGCCGACGCCGCCATGTACGAGGTCAAGCGTGCCGGCGGTAACGGTTTTGGTTTCCATGCGTCGCTCAACTACGAGCGCTTGATGGGCATGCGATCGCGCGATCGCGACCACGATCTCGACGGCGAAGCTGACGCGCGCTGATCTGGCGTCAATCCAGCGCGCAAAAACAAAACGGCCCGCCGCAAGGGCAGGCCGCTTTCACCAAGCACTGGGGCGGGCATCAGCCCGCTCACACCACTCAGAACGTGTAGCGCAGGTACAGCTCGTTCAAATCCGTACCCGGGTTCGGGCGCTTGATCGACGCGTTCGAGAGGTGCTCGAAGCGGTAGCCGACCTGGAACTGTTGCTTGCTGCCGAAGGCCACGCCCACGCCGATCATGTCGGAGAACTGGAAAGCCGTGCTGAAGTTGTGCTCGTCCGACGTGCGGGTGTGCGACAGCAGACGCGGGCCAACACCAGCCTCGATGAACGGCACCCACGAACCGCCGCGCTTTTCAATGCGGAACAGCGGCGTCACGCCAAACTCGGTCAAGTTCTGGCGGTTGGTGCCCTTCGTTGAGCGCCATTGGCCCAGTGCCACTTCCCAATCCAGGTTCACGAACCAGCCTTCCGGGTTGCCCCAGTGGAAGCCCGAATCGAAATCCAGATCAACGCCGTACTTCTCGATGCCGTGGCGATTGTCCTTACCGTAGATGACGCGCACAGACGGATCGGCCTGGGCGGGCAGGGCAGCGAACAACGAGGCGGCGCCGAGTGCGGCAGCCATCAGCTTGGCGGAGCGGGGAAGTGTCGATCGGGTCATCGGAGAGAGAGCGGCAGAAGCGATTGTGCAGCGCGCGATTACGGCAACGGCAGCGGCCGGCCACGCGCGCAGCGGACATGGCGGCAGACAAACAGACGACCGTGACTGCGATGGGTCTAACGCAATTTACGCGCCCAACGCAATCAGACTAGGCTTAAAAAATTCTGACGATTATAGGGGGAATACCCGCGCCGCGGGTGCGACCCTACATGCAAGGGGATATTGCCGGCGGCGAAACGTCAGCCACCGGCAACGGAGAGGGGATCTACTGCGCAACCGGCGCAGAAGCCGGCTGCAGTGCGGCCTGCCCAACGACCGGTACTTCACCGTGCCAGCCGCCGCCCAGCGCCTTGACCAGCAGCACCGCTGCCGAATATTGCTTGCCCTGCAGGGTAAGCAGCGTGCGCTCGGCGTTGTAGGCGGTCCCTTGTGCGGTGATCACGTCGAGGAAGCTGACAGTGCCCGCGCGGTAACGGTTGAGATAGAGTTGCGCGGCCTCTTGCGCGGCCTTGACCGCATCGGCCTGCACGTCGAACTCCTGGGTCTGCCAGCGCAGGGCTGCCAGGTTGTCTTCAACGTCCTGGAAAGCGCCGAGCACGGTTTGGCGGTATGTGGCCACCGAGCCATCGTAGGCGGCACCGGCCTTATCCAGGGCCGCCGAGCGTGCGCCACCATCGAACAGCGTCGCGGCCAATGTCGGGCCGATCGACCAGATGCGGCTGGGCAGCGTTGCCAGGTGCGTGAGCGTGTTGGCCGCAAGGCCAGTCGAAGCACCCAGCGTGAGGGTCGGGAAGAAGGCCGCCTTGGCGACGCCGATCTGCGCGTTGGCGGCGGCCATGCGGCGCTCGGCAGCGGCCACGTCGGGGCGGCGCTCCAGCACGGCAGACGGAATCTCCAGCGGAATATTCGGCAGCGCCGGTAGCTCATACACGTTGGTCGCCTTTGACGGCGCCAGCGAGAACGCTGCCGGCGGCTTGCCGATCAGCACGGCAATCGCATGTTCGAGCTGGGCGCGTGTGACTTCGGTATCCAGCAATAGCGCCTGCGCCTGCTTGAGTTGCGTTTGCGCGGTCAGCACGTCAGAGCGCTGCGCCACGCCCACGGCGTATCGGTTTTCCGTGAGCTTCAGGAAACGCTCATAGTCGGCCACCGTGCGCTGCAGGACCGCCTTCTGCGTATCCGTGACCCGCAATTGAAAATAATCCTGCGCCAGCGTCGCCTGTGCCGAGAGCAGGGCGGCGGACAGGTCTCCCGCGCTGGCTTGCGCGCTGGCCTTGTTGGATTCAACGTTGCGGCGGATGCTGCCCCACAGATCCAGCTCCCAGCTTGCGTTGAGCGAGAGGCTTTGTGAGTTCTGCAGGCTTGGGTTGCCGACCGACAGGCTGCCGTCCGGGTTGACGGTGGTGCGCACCGAGCGGCTGCGCGTGGCCGAGGCACTCGCACCCAAGGTCGGAAAGAACGATGCCTGCGCCGATTGCACCAGCGCCTGCGCCTGGCGGTATTGCGCCTCAGCCACCGCGATGTTCTGGTTGGCGGCGGCCACCTGTTCTTCCAGCGCGTTCAGTTGCGGGTCGTTGAAGATCTCCCACCACTTGCCGCGGGCGATGGCGTCGCTCGGGTTGGCGACCTTCCAGTCGCCGGCTTCCTTGTACTGCTGCGGCACCTCGGTGTCGGGGCGCTTGTAGTCGGGGCCGACCGCGCAGGCGGTCAGCAGTGCGCAGGCAGCCAGCGCCGGCGCACTCAACAACGTGCGCGGCAGCAGGCCGGGTGTGCGGTGGGCTTGATGGCCTCTTTTCATCATGTCGAGCTTCCTTGCGAACCCAAAGAGGGCAACGGTGTGTCTTTCGTGCGGCCGGCGCGGCGCAGGCGCAGGCGGTCCAGCGCCAGGTAGACCACCGGCGTGGTGTAGAGCGTCAGGATCTGGCTGACCAACAGGCCGCCGACGATGGAGATACCCAGCGGCGTGCGCAGTTCGGCACCGTCGCCGCGGCCGAGTGCGAGGGGCAGGGCGCCCAGCAGCGCGGCCATCGTCGTCATCAGGATTGGCCGGAAGCGCAGCACGCAGGCGTGGAAGATGGCGTCGGCCGGGCTCATGCCTTGGCTGCGCTCGGCCTCCAGCGCAAAGTCGATCATCATGATCGCGTTCTTCTTGACGATGCCGATCAGCAGGATCACGCCGATCAGCGCGATGATCGAGAAGTCCGTGTCGGTAATGATCAGCGCCAGCAGCGCCCCCACGCCTGCCGACGGCAGCGTCGACAGGATCGTGATCGGGTGCACGTAGCTCTCGTACAGCACGCCCAGCACGATGTAGATGGTGATGAGCGCAAACAGGATCAGCACCGGCTGGCTGGAGAGCGAATCCTGAAACGCCTTGGCGGTGCCCTGGAAACTGCCGTGCACGGAGGCTGGCACGCCAATGCGGTTCATCGTGTCCTGGATCTCCTGCGTGGCGGTGGACAGCGACGCCCCGGGCGCCAGGTTGAACGAGATCGTGCTGGCCGCGAACTGCCCCTGGTGGTTGACCGCCAGCGCCGTGTTGGTCGGCTCGTAGTGCGAGAAGGTGGACAGCGGCACCTGCGCACCGGACGACGTGATGACGTAGATATCGCGCAGGCCTTCCGGGCTCTGCCAGTACTGCGGCGCGGCCTCCATCACCACCCGGTACTGGTTGAGCGGGTTGTAGATGGTGGACACCTGACGCTGGCCGAACGCGTTGTTCAGCGCATTGTCGATGTCGCTCGGGTTGATGCCCAGCGACTTGGCCTTGTCGCGGTCGATCACGAGCGTGGTCTGCAGGCCTTTGTCCTGCGTGTCGGTGTTGACGTCCGTCAGCGACTTGGCCTGCATGAGCGCCTGCTTGATCTTTGGATCCCAGGTGCGCAGCTCGTCCAGGTTATCGGCCTGCAGCGTGTACTGGTACTGCGCATTGCTGGCGCGGCCACCCACGCGAATGTCCTGCACCGATTGCAGGAACAGCGTGGCGCCCGGCTCCTGAGCAAGCTTGCCGCGCAACCGGTTGATGACCTGATCGGCAGAGAGCTTGCGCTCGGCCAGTGGCTTGAGCTGGAGGAACATCTGCCCGGTGTTGCGCTGGCTGCCGCCTGTGAAGCCCACCACGTTCTCCACCGCCGGGTCTTGCCGCACGATAGTGATGAAGTCCGTCAGCTTGGTCCGCATGGCCTGGAACGAGATCGCCTGGTCAGCCTGGATGAAGCCCATCACACGGCCCGTATCCTGCTGCGGGAAGAAGCCCTTCGGCACGATGATGTACAGGTAGACATTCAGGCAGACCGTGGCAAACAGGATCAGCAGCGTGAGCCAGCTATGGCGCAGCGCCCATGCCAGCGAGCTGCGGTACATGTCGAGCAGGAAGGTGAAGAAGCCTTCGGTCTTGCGGTGGAACCAGCCGTATTCCTCCTCGTTGGCGGGCTTGAGCAAGCGCGCGCACATCATCGGCGTGGTGGTGAGCGAGACCACCAGCGACACCAGAATGGCCACCGACAGCGTCACCGCAAACTCGCGGAACAGCCGGCCGACAATGCCGCCCATGAGCAGCAGCGGAATGAACACAGCAATCAGCGAGAAGCTCATCGACACGACCGTGAAGCCGACCTCGCGCGCGCCCTTGAGTGCCGCCTGCATCGGCCGCATGCCGTTCTCGATGTGGCGCGAGACGTTTTCCAGCACCACGATGGCATCGTCGACCACGAAGCCGGTCGCCACCGTCAGCGCCATGAGCGACAGGTTGTCGAGGCTGTAGCCGCACAGGTACATCACCCCGAAGGTGCCGATGAGCGATACCGGCACCGCCACGCTCGGGATGAGCGTCGCCCGCACGTTACGTAAGAACAGAAACACCACCATGATCACCAGCGCAATGGACAGCACAAGCGTGCGTTCCACGTCCTTGAGCGAGGCGCGGATGGTGGGGGTGCGGTCCATCATCACGTCCAGGTTGATCTGGGCGGGAATGGTGTTGCGCAGGTAGGGCAGCGTCTCGTTGATGGCGTCGACGGTGTCGATGATGTTGGCGCCAGGCTGCCGGCTGATGATGAGCAGCACCGAGGCCTTGCCGTTGGCCGAGCCGTAGTTGCGGATGTCCTGCACGCCATCGGTGACTTCTGCCACGTCGGACAGCCGCACCGGGGCGCCTTTGTTGTAGGCGATGATCAGCGGCTTGTATTCGGCAGCTTTCTTGGCCTGATCATTGGCAAAGATCGTCCACACGCGGTCGCCGTATTCGACCATGCCCTTGGGCCGGTTGGCGTTGGTGGCGGTGATGATGGTGCGCACGGTCTCCATTGAGATGCCGTACTTGTTCAATGCCGTCGGGTTCAGCTCCACACGCACCGCAGGCAGCGACGCGCCGCCGATGGTCACCTGGCCCACGCCCGAGATCTGCGACAGCTTCTGCGCCAGGATGCTCGATGCCGCGTCGTACAGCTCGCCGCGCGACATGGTGTCTGACGTCATCCCGAGGATCATGATCGGCGCATCGGCCGGGTTGACCTTGCGGTACGTCGGGTTGCTCGGCAGACCAGACGGCAGCAGGCTGCGCGACGCGTTGATGGCGGCTTGCACATCGCGCGCCGCGCCATCGATGTCACGTGACAGATCGAACTGCAGCGTGATGCGCGACGAGCCCAGCGAGCTGGACGACGTCATCTCCGTAATGCCGGCGATGCGGCCGAGCGAGCGCTCTAGCGGCGTGGCCACGGTGGCGGCCATCGTTTCCGGGCTAGCGCCGGGCAGCGAGGCACTGACTGAGATGGTCGGGAAATCCACCTGCGGCAGCGGCGATACCGGCAGCAACCGGAATGCCGCCATGCCCGCCAGCGCCACACCAATGGTCAGCAGTGCCGTGGCAACCGGCCGCGCGATGAAGGTGGCGGACAGGTTCATGACTGGCCGCCCGGTTGATCGGCGTCCGGTGCGTTGTGGCCGCCGCGCGCATTGCGCCCAGCGCGGCGCTCACGCCAACCGCGCAGGCGCTCGCCCAGGCCGTCAAACGCCAGATAGATGACCGGCGTCGTGAACAGCGTCAGCACCTGGCTGAACAGCAGGCCGCCCACCATCGTGATGCCCAGCGGCTGACGCAGCTCCGAGCCCACACCCGAGCCGAGCATCAGCGGCAGCGCGCCCAGCAGGGCCGCCATGGTCGTCATCAGAATCGGGCGGAAGCGCAGCAGACACGCCTGGTAGATGGCGTCGCGCGGGGCCATGCCTTGCTCGCGCTCGGCCTCCAGCGCGAAGTCGATCATCATGATCGCGTTCTTCTTGACGATACCGATCAGCAGGATGATCCCGATAATGCCGATGATGCCCATGTCCTTGCCGGCAATCAGCAAGGACAGCAGCGCACCCACGCCAGCCGAGGGCAGCGTCGACAGAATCGTCACCGGGTGAATCGTGCTTTCGTACAGCACGCCCAGCACGATGTACATCGTGATGATGGCGGCCAGGATTAGCCAAAGCTGGTTCGACAGGGCCGCCTGGAATGCCAGGGCCGCACCCTGGAAACTGGTCGCCATGCTGAGCGGCAGGCCGATTTCCTGCTCGACAGCCTTGATGGTTTCCACGGCCGCGCCCAGTGATGCACCCGGTGCCACGTTGAACGAGATGGTGGCCGACGGGAACTGGCCCTGGTGGTTGATGACCAGCGAGCCCGGTTGTTCGACCACCGTGGCAAAGGCACCCAGTGGCACCTGCTGCACAGGTGATCCATTGCTGGAGGGCACGTGCAGGTCATACAGCGATTGCGGGCCGGCGTGGTGGTTCGGATCGTTCTCCAGCACTACCCGGTACTGATTCGACTGCGTGAAGATAGTCGACACCAGGCGTTGGCCATAGGCGCTGTACAGCGCGCTGTCGACCGCTGCCATCGTGATGCCGTACACCGCTGCCTTGTCGCGGTCCACTTGCACATAGGCGCGCAGGCCGTTGTCCTGCAGGTCGCTCGCCACGTCGCGCAGTTCGTGGGTCTGCTTCAGGCGCTCGACCAGCTTGGGCACCCATTTCGACAGGTTGGCAGGGGCCGGGTCTTCCACCGTGAACTGGTACTGCGTGCGGCTGACGCGGTCTTCAATCGTCAGATCTTGCACCGGCTGCATGTACAGCGAGATACCGGCCACCTTGGCCAGCTCGGGCTGCAGACGCTGGATGATCTCGCTCGCATCGGCGTCGCGCTGGTCCTTCGGCTTGAGGTTGATCAGCATGCGGCCGCTGTTGAGCGTGGTGTTCGTGCCATCCACGCCAATGAACGACGACAGGCTCTCCACCGCCGGGTCTTTCAGCACCACCTCAGCCAGCTTCTGCTGGCGCTCGGCCATCGCCGAGAACGAGATCGACTGCGACGCATCCGAAATACCCTGGATCACGCCCGTGTCCTGCACCGGGAAGAAGCCTTTGGGCACCACCACATACAACACGCCAGTCAGCACCAGCGTGCCGATGGCCACCAGCAGCGTGCTCTTCTGGCGGTCGAGCACCCACTGCAGCATGCGGCCGTAGTGCGCGATCACGTTGTCGAAGAAGGCGCCAGCAGCGTGGTAGAAGCGGCTCTGCTCGGCTTCGGGAATATGCTTGAGCAAGCGCGCGCACATCATCGGCGTGAGCGTGAGCGACACCACCGCCGAAATCAAAATCGACACCGCCAGCGTGATGGCGAACTCGCGGAACAGCCGCCCGACTACGTCGCCCATGAACAGCAGGGGAATCAGCACCGCAATCAGCGAGAACGTGAGCGAGATGATGGTGAAGCCGATCTGCTTGGAGCCCTTGAGCGCGGCCTCCATGGGCGGGTCGCCGTCTTCAATGTAGCGGGCGATGTTCTCGATCACGACGATGGCGTCATCCACCACAAAGCCGGTGGCAATGGTCAGCGCCATCAGCGTCAGGTTGTTGATCGAGAACCCGGCCATGTACATCACGCCAAAGGTCCCCACCAACGACAGCGGCACCGCCGCGGCTGGAATCAAGGTGGCCGGCACGTTGCGCAGGAACAGGAAGATCACCATCACCACCAGCGCCACGGCCAGCATGAGCTCGTGCTGCACGTCCGTGACGGAGGCGCGGATGGTGCTGGTGCGGTCGGTCAGCACGGCAACGTCCACGTTGCCGGGCAGGGTGTCCTTGAGTTGTGGCAGCAGTGCCTTGGCACGATCCACCACCTCGATCACGTTGGCGCCTGGCTGGCGCTGTACGTTCAGGATGATGGCGGGCGTCGCGTTTGCCCAGGCGGCCAGCTTGCTGTTCTCAGCACCGTCGACGATCTGCGCCACGTCCGACAGGCGGATGGGTGCGCCGTTCTTGTAGGCGACGATCATCTTGCTGTACTCAGCAGCCGACTTGAGCTGGTCGTTGGCGTCAATGGTGGACGCGCGCATCGGGCCGTCAAAGCTGCCCTTGGCGCCGTTCACGTTGGCCGTGCCGATTGACGTGCGGATGTCGTCGATCGACAGCCCCAGCGCCGCCAGCGCCGACGTGTTGGCCTGGATTCGCACCGCTGGCCGCTGCCCGCCACTGATGCTCACCAGGCCAATACCCGGCAGCTGCGACAGCTTTTGTGCGATGCGCGTGTCGACCAGGTCTTCCAGCTTGGGCAACGGCATCGTGTTGGAGGTGATCGCCAGCGTCAGGATCGGCGCATCCGCCGGGTTGACCTTGCTGTAGATCGGCGGCATCGGCAGGTCGTTCGGCAGCAGGTTGCCGGCGGCGTTGATGGCCGCTTGCACTTCCTGCTCACCAATGTCGAGCGACAGCGACAGATCAAACTGCAGCGTGATGACCGAGGCGCCGCCCGAACTGGACGACGTCATCTGCTTCAGGCCCGGCATCTGGCCGAACTGCCGCTCCAGCGGCGCGGTGATGGCTGACGTCATCACATCCGGGCTCGCGCCCGGGTACAGCGTGGTCACCTGGATGGTCGGGTAGTCGACCTCGGGCAGCGCGGAGAGCGGCAGCATCCGGTACGCCACCAGGCCCGACAGCAGGATGGCGACCATCAGCAGGGTGGTCGCCACGGGCCGGAGGATGAAAATTCGTGAGGGATTCATGCCAACTCAGAACAGAAGACTTCGTCAGGCGAGTGCGCGAGGCACGGCTTACTGCTTGGCGGCCGGCGCGGATGCACCACCCTGGCCACGGCGGTGGCGTTGGCCTTGCCCACCCTGTTGGGCCTGGCCCGCAGCAGGCGCACTTGCCGCATTGGCCGCGCCGGGCTGGATCACTTCTACCGGTGCGCCGTCGCGCAGCTTGTCGGCCCCGTCAATGACCACGCGCTCGCCGGGTTGCAGGCCAGAGGTGATCGAGACACGCTCGCCTTCGGTCACGCCCAGCTTGACCACGCGCAGCGTCACGTTGCTGTCCTGGCCCACGATGTAGACGAACGTGCCTTGCGTGCCGCGCTGGATGGCGGCGCCCGGCACGATCACCTGGTCGTGCAGCGTATCCACGCGCATGCGCACGTTCACAAACTGGTTGGGGAACAGCGCAGCGTTCTGGTTCGGGAACTGCGCCTTCAGTTTGACCGTGCCGGTGGTGTTGTCGATGGTGTTGTCCACCGTCATGAGCATGCCGTGCGCGAGCACCGTGGTCTGGGCGCGGTCCCAGGCATCCACCGGCAGCTTGTCGCCGGACTGCAGGCGCGGCATGACCTTGGGCAGGTTGTCTTCGGGGATGGAGTAGATGACCGTCATCGGGTCGATCTGCGTGATGACGACGATGCCGTTGGTGTCCGACGCATGCACGATGTTGCCCGGGTCCACCTGGCGCAGGCCCACGCGGCCCGACACCGGCGCAGTGATGCGCGTGTACGAGAGCTGCACGCGGGCGTTGTCGACGTTGCCCTGGTCCAGCTTGACGGTGCCTTCGTACTGGCGCACCAGCGAGGCCTGGGTGTCGACCTGTTGCTTGGCGATGGAGTCCTGCGCAGCCAGCGTCTGGTAACGCTGCAGGTCGAGCTTGGCGTTCTGCAGCAGGGCCTGATCGCGGGCAAGCTGGCCCTGTGCCTGCAGCAGTTGCGCCTGGTAAGTGGCCGGGTCGATTTCAGCCAGCAGGTCGCCGGCCTTCACGTTCTGCCCCTCGGTAAAGTGGATGCGAACAAGCTGGCCGTCCACACGGCTCTTGACGGTCACGTTGGCCACGGGCGTCACGTTGCCCAATGCCGAGATCACCACATTGATATCACCCTTGGCGGCGGTGGCCACCATCACGGGCATCGGCTTGTTGGCCATGGCTGCGCCGCGTCCGCCCGGGCCACCTCGGCCTGCGCCGCCAGGGCCGCCGGCGTTGCGGTGCGTTGCGTGCCAGACCGCGTAGCCGATCAACACCACAATGACGAGCACCACCCAGATGCCCCAGCGTCGGCGCTTGCCACCTTCGCGCGGCGGCGGCAGCAGCGTCGGCGAGACTCCATCGCGCGTCTCTTGCGTGCCGTGCTCCGCATCTTTGTGGCCGGCGTTCTTGTTGTTGCCGCGTTCAGGGTCCATCGCCTCGGACATGTCGTGCTTCCTGGTTGGATCAATATGGGGACGAGCGCACATGATAACCGGCGCCTATTTCAGTCAGACCGCAGCTTAAAGGCATCGTCTTTGCGCAGAATTAGTCGCGCGGTGGGTTGTATTACGTCAGATTACAAACCCATTCTGCTGTTACCGCGAGAAACAATATGACGTCAGTGCATAGACGCTTCGCGCGCGTGACAATCGTTATCATGAGCACACTTTCAAGCGCCTTCCCCAGACATGAGCGGCACCAAGATCCTGGTCGTCGATGACGACGTCGAACTGCGCGACCTGCTGCGCGAATACCTGACCCAGCAGGGCTTTGCCGTGTCCGTCATGCACGACGGTGATGGCCTGGCCGCCCGGCTCGAGCGCGAGCGCCCGGCGCTCGTGGTGCTTGACCTGATGATGCCCAAGGTGGATGGCCTGTCGGCCCTGCGCGACCTGCGCGCCCGCAACGACGACGTGCCGGTCATCCTGCTCACCGCTCGCAGTGACGAAATCGACCGCATCATCGGCCTGGAGATCGGCGCGGATGATTACCTGGGCAAGCCGTTCTCGCCGCGGGAGCTGTTGGCGCGCATCAACGCCGTGCTGCGCCGCCGCCAAGCGGTGCCGGCCTCCGCACCGGAAGACCGTGACAGCTTCGCGTTCGGCCCGTTCAAGCTCAACTTCCGCATGCGCACGCTGTTTCGCGGCGATCGCGCGCTGTCCATCAGCGACACCGAGTTTGCGCTGCTCAAGCTGCTGATTGCGCATGCCATGCAGGTGCTGACGCGCGAGCACATCGTCGAGCTGATGTATGGCCCGGGCAGTGGTGTGTCTGACCGCGGGATCGACGTGCAGATCTGGCGCCTGCGCCGTGTGCTGGACGAGGATGCCCAGCGCCCGCGTTACATCCAGACCGTGCGCGGCCGCGGCTACACCTTTGTGCCGGACGAGCGGGAAGAGCAGGAAGTGCGCGATGAAGTTCAAGGCTAGATTCGATACGCCGCGGTTTGACACCCTTTTTGGCCGGTTGGCCGGGCTGATCGTGGTGGTGCTGGTGCTGAGCCATTTTTCGTGGCTTGGCGTGCTGCGTACCGAACGGCGCGAGCGGCAGTACCAGGCGTCGGTTGATCAGATGGCGTTCCAGTTGCAGGCGTTCCAGGCGGTAATGGAAGGCCACCTGCACGTGAAGCTGCCCGATCTGGTGACCGAAACCAATGACGCGCCCCCCAACGACACGCTGTCGGCGTCCGACAAATCCGCCGAGCTGGCGCGGCAACTCGCACGCCGCCTGCCTGCCGGCACGGAGCTTCGGCTGGAAGCGTCGGCCACGCCTCGGGTCTACGTGCGCTTTCCGCAGCGCGACAAATGGATCGCCATGCCGCTCGTATGGGTGCATGCGCCACCTACCATCTCGGCGGTGGTGCCGGGCGTGATGGTGGTGCTGGCGATTGCCATTGCGTTCTCGTTGTTCGCGGCGTGGCAGATCCAGCGCCCGGTGCGCGCACTGGCCGAGGCTGCCGGTGCACTGGCACGGCGCCGCTATGTGGCGCCGCTCAAGGAGCGCGGCCCGTACGAGTTGCGCCAGTTGACCGATCAGTTCAACCACATGGCCGCAGACTTGTCCGCCACGGACGAAGAGCGCAACACCATGCTGGCCGGCATTGCGCATGATCTGAAAACACCGCTCTCACGCCTGCGCCTGCGTGCCGAGATGCTGGCTGACCAGAAGGCCGGCGCCGGCATCGAGCGCGATGTCGAATCCATGTCGGCCATCGTCGAGCAGTTTCTCGCCTATGCGCAGAGTGGCGACAGCGAGGCACGCGAGGTGGCGGTCGATCGCCATCTGCGTGGGCTGGTGCAGCCGTTTGCGGAGCAGGGCAAGCATGTTGCGCTGGACTTGCACGCGGGAGACCGCTTCCGCCTCAAGCCGACGCACCTGGAGCGCATCGTCGTCAATCTGCTCGACAACGCGTTTGCTTACGGTGCGCAGCCCGTCAACGTGTGTACGGCATCGGATGAGCGCGGCTTTACGCTCACGGTGGAAGACCACGGCGCGGGCATCCCCTCGGCCGATTTTGATCGGGTGATGCGCCCATTCGTCCGCCTGGACCCGGCGCGCGGCGGCAACGCGCACTGCGGGCTGGGCCTGGCGATTGTCGACCGGCTGGTGCGGCATCTTGGTGGCGACCTGTCGATCGGGCCGGCTGCGAGCGATGCGCCGACGCCGGGTTTTCGCGTCACCATGCGGTTTCCCCTGCCAGCTGCGGCAGCCTGACCGTCTGACATACGGACCGGCGGTTTCGTAAGCTATCCTTAGGCGGTCAAGCACGCCGGTTGCGTGCGCAGCACTGGAACCCCGGGAGGAAACGCATGGATCGCGCAGTCTGTCTCGCCACGGTTGTTGAGGATGTCGGCCAAGGCCGCCGCGCTGCCGTTGTTGCCGCGTTGATGCTGGCAATGGGACTGACGGCCTGCTCGTCGCCGATGCCGCCCTGGCAGCCGCCGCGCACGACCATCCAGCCGGCGCCGCCGCCCATGTCGTCCCCTGTTTCGCAGCCGCCGGTCGCGCGGCCTTCACCGGTGGTACCGGCCACGCCGCCTGCTGGCACAGCAACGGAGCCGCCGCGCTCCAATGTCGGCATGGCCAATCCTGCTTCGGAGTATTGCCTGCAGCGTGGTGGGCAGCTTGAGTTTTCCACCCGCGCCAATGGCACCGAAGTTGGCACCTGCGTGAGCCCTGGCGGAGACGAGTGCGAGGAGTGGGCGTTCCTGCGCGGCAGTTGCACGTGGTAACGCGTCGCGCACCATGAAAACAGGGCCGCAGATGCGGCCCTTTGTTTTTGCGTTCGCGAGGCGTCGCGCGTGCTTACCGGCGCGCTACCACCACCTTGTCGGCGGATTCGGCCACCAGGCGCATCGGTACGCCAGCGGCTTGCAGCTTTTGCCATGTCATGCGACGCATGAAGGCGTAGGCGGGCGGGCCGTCGGTCCAGCGCTTGATCCATTCGTCCGTGGTGGCGACCACCTTGTTCGGCTCCAGGCCGGCGCCCATTTCCAGCTCGTCAAAACCGGAAACCAGCGTCATCGGGCGGCCCAGGTAGTAGATGGCGGTCTGGTCCAGCCACTCGACCGAGTAGAACGGCATCTCGGCGGGAATCGGCCCGACGGCGTGTTGCGTCTTCTCGATGACGTCACGCGCGGAAAGCGCATCGCGGAAGATCTCGGTTGCGTTGAGCACGCGATCCCAGCAGAACAGGGCGGAGAGCGACAGCACGATCACCGCCAGCGTGTGCCGCTGCCAGCGCAGGGCCGCCAATGCTGCCACCGTGCCGATGGCCAGCATGGCCATCACACTGCGCAGTACCGGCATGGCTTGCGCCACTTGCTCGGCCGGCATCTTGGCGCCCGCCTTGGCGCCAATCAGGGGCACCGCAAACCACAGCCCGATGGCGACCAGCAGGTTCACGCCCAGCGCCCATGCCACGGCGCGGGTCGGCATCTTCTCCAGTGCCAGCGCCAGGATGATCGCCAACGCAGGGAAGGCCGGCACGATGTAGCCCGGCAGCTTGGAGCTCGAGACCGAGAAGAACAGGAAGATCATCGCCGTCCAGGCGATCGACCAGCGCATCAGATCGAACTCCCGCGTGCCGACAAACAGATCGGCCACGCGCCCAATGCGTCTGCCAATTGCCGTGAAGAGCAGTGGCGTCCACGGCAGCAGCCCGGCTGCACCCACCGCGATGAAGTACCACCACTTGCCGCTGCGATGGTGCTCGTTGGTGAGGAAGCGCTGGAAGTGCTCGTGGATAAAGAAGAAATCGAAAAACTCGGGATTGCGCTGCTGCACGATCACGAACCAGGGCACCGTGGCGATCAGGTACAGCGCCAGACCCGGCAGCCAATGCATGCGGCGGATCAGCGCCCAGTTGCGCGTCATCAGCAGGTAGGCCACACCGATCAGCCCTGGCAGCACCAGCCCGATCAGGCCTTTGGTGAGCGTGGCGCCAGCCAGCGCCAGCCACACCACCAGCATCCAGCCCAGACGCCCACCACGCGATGCGCCTGGCCGTTGCGCCAGCGCGAAACCGCACGCGCCAACGGTCAGGAAGAAGCCCACGCCCATGTCGAGCGTGATGACCTGTCCGAACAGCAGATACAGCAACGACGAGGCGAGGATCGCCGCGCCCGTTGCCGCCGCGCGTCCACCGCGGTAGACCGCCAGCGTCCACGCCGTCATGACGATGCCGCCCAGGCCGAACAGCAGCGGCCACAGGCGCGCACCCCAGGCATTGATGCCGAACGCCTGGAAGGTGGCGGCCGTCGTCCAGTACTGCAGGGGCGGCTTTTCGAAATACTTGAGATCGTTCAGGCGCGGTGTCACCCAATCGCCCGAGACCACCATCTCGCGAGGGATCTCCGCATAGCGGCCCTCATCGGGGCGGAACAGGGTGGAGCGCTGGAACAGGTCGTCCGTCCACAGCGCGAGGAACATGGCGATGAGCGCAACGACAATCAGCGCCATCCAAGGCGAGCGGCGGGAGGGAGTAATGCGGGATTCCATGCTGGGGTGAACTTCGCGGGCACGGTCGGAAAGGCTAGGATTCTAGTCCATGCCGGGTTAGCGCACGGTTAGCCGCTGGCATATGGCTTGCAATGGCCGAATCCTCCCAATCCCCCAACGCAATTCGCCCCATGAGCAAGACCAAGCTCGACACCTACCTCAACGACCGCCTCGACTGGAATTTGCTGCGTACCTTCCTCGCCATTGCGCGGGAACGCAGCATCAGCCGTGCCGCAACACGCCTGCACCTGACGCAGCCCGCCGTGAGCCAGGCACTCAAGCGGCTCGAAGACCAGCTCGGCCTGCAACTGATCGATCGCCAGGCCAACCCGATTGAGATTACCCGCGCGGGCGAGGAAGTCCGCCAGATTGCCGAAGAGGTCTACGGCACCATCTCGCGCCTGTCGCAAGCCAGCGGAGAGGGTGGGCACGAGATTGCCGGCATGGTGCGTGTGGCCATCGTCAGCGGCTTGGACTTTCCTGACTACGACGCGTTTCTCGGGCGCTTCCACCGAGACTATCCGCGCATCGAACTCGAATGCCAGGAAATGCGTAGCGCCGATGTGGTGCGCAGCCTGGAGCTGCGCACGGCCACGCTGGGCCTGTCACCCAAGCGCGCGCTGCCCAAGAAGATCGAGCACCGGCTGTTCTTGCGCCAGCGCTACGCCTTGTTCTGCGGGCAGTACCACCCGCTGTTCGGCAAGGCGGATGTGCAGATTGCCGATCTGGCTGGCGAGAAATTCGTCTCCTTCACTGGGGACAAGATTGGCGATCCGCTTTCGATGCTGACGTTCTTCCGCGACGAGATGGGCCTGACGGGCCAAGTGGTTGGCTCGTCATCGAGCATGTGGGAAGTGCGGCGGCTGATCGTGGCGGGATTCGGCATCGGTTGCCTGCCCGAGCACGTGGCGCAGGACGACGTGGAGCAGGGCCGTCTGCAACGCTTGCCACCCGAAGGCGGCGTGGCCGATGTCGACATGCACCTGCTCTGGATGGCCGACCGCAAGTTCAGCGCGGCGGAAGCGGCATTCCTGGAAGCGCTGCATCGCTTTATCGATGCGCGCTATCCGGAAACAGCGGGTAGTCAGTAACCGCGCGAGACGTCGACGACGTTGGCGAGCGCCTCGCCGTTGAGCAGGCGCCGCACATTCTGTGCGACCTGTACGCCAATCGTGTCAGCGCTGGCGACCGACGCCATGTGCGGCGTGACAATCAGGTTGGTTGCGCGCCAGAGTGGGTCATCCGCCGGCAGCGGCTCGTTGGGGAACACGTCGACGATGGCGCCGCCGAGGTGCCCGCTTTGCAGCGCTTCCAGCAGATCGGCCGCGACAAGATGTTCACCGCGCCCCACATGAATCAGCCTGGCGCCGGGCTTGAGCCGCGCGAAGGTGTTGCCATTCAGCAGGCCGCGCGTCGCATCGGTGAGCGGCAGCAGGCAGATCAGGATGTCGGTCCCTTCCAGGAACATCGGCAGGCCAGCCTCGCCGCAATACACGCCAATGCCCGGCAGATCACGCGATTGCCGCGCCCAGCCGCGCACGTTGAAGCCGAGACGGTGCAGTTCTCCTGCTACGTGCGAGCCGATCTCTCCCAGGCCCATCACGCCGACGGTGCAGGTTGACGGATGCTGCTGCGCCGGCCGGAACCACGTTGCGCTGCGCTGGTTGGCCAGCACGCGGTGCAACTGCCGGTGGAAATGCAGCACGCCCCAGGTGATGAACTCCGCCATGCCACGCGCGTGCTGTGGGTCGACCACGCGGCACAGCGGCACGGTGGGCAAGGTGGGATCAACAAGGATGTTGTCGACGCCGGCCGCAATGCTGTGCACAAGGCGCACGTGCGGCATCGCGGCGATGGCGCCTTCCGGTGGGTTCCAGCAGACAGCGACTTCCGCATCCTGCGCGGCGGGCTCGCCGTACATGCGCACGTCCAGTTCCGGGGCCGCGCGCAGGATGGAGGACACCAGGTGCGACATGTCGTAGTCGCGGCTGATGAGGGCGAGGGTGGTCATACGTCAGCTCCGGTAGTCGGAGCGGGAGGTGTCGATCAGCCGCAGCGCCGCAAGCCATGCACGGCGTGCGATGACGGGCGACTCTTCCCGATTGAACTGCGCGGCGGTGCGTTGGCGCACCTCTTCCGGCGGAAAGCGCAGCGGCGTACCCCCGGCCAGCGCCTGGATCTGTGCCTGGCAAGCGCGTTCGAGAAAGTAGATCTCGTGGAATGCATCCGCGGCTGTGTTGCCACCCGCCAGCAGACCGTGGTTGCGCAGGATCATCGCCTTGTGCTGGCCGAAATCACACACGAGGCGTTCGCGCTCGCCCAGGTCCAGCGCGATGCCCTCGTAGTCGTGATACGCGAGCTTGCCGTAGAACTTCAGCGCGTGTTGACTGATCGGTAGCAGGCCATGCTCTTGCGCAGAGACCGCAATGCCCGCCGCCGTGTGCGTGTGCACCACGAAATGCAGGTCCTCACGCGCGGCGTGGATGGCTGAGTGGATCGTGAAACCAGCTGCATTGACGGCGTAGTGCTCTGGGTCCGCATCAGCGCGTTCGTCGATGACGTTGCCGTCCAGATCGATCTTCACGAGATCCGACGCGCGCATCTCGCCAAACAGCACGCCGTAGCGGTTGATGAGGAAGGTCGGGCGTCCGTTCTCGTCGGGCAGGCGCGCGGTGATGTGCGTGTCGATCATGTCCGTCATGCGGAAATGGTCGATCAGCCGGTACAGCGCGGCGAGGTCGGTGCGGACCTGCCATTCGGCTTCAGAGAACGCCGCCGGGCGGCGCGTGTGCAGCGAAACGTGTTGGGCTTCCATGGGAATGCGTGTGAGGGAAGACATCAGTTCGTGGCAAGTGCGGCTGCTTGTTCTGGCTGCTTGCCGTCGCGATAGCGGCCCAGGCCGATGATGCCGATGAGCGAGATCGCGGAAAGGACGGTGAAGAACAGCGCCAGCGGTAGCCATTCGCCCTTGTAGCGCTCGGCCAGCATCGTGCCGATCAGCGGCGTGGTGCCGCCCGCGATCATGGTGCAGACCTGATAGGCGATCGAAATACCGGAGTAGCGCACGCGCGTCGGGAATGCCGGCGTCATGAAGCCCGCAATCACCGCATACACGGCCGACAGCGTGACCACCGCCAGCGTGATGCCTGCCACCATCGCCACGGGGTTCTGCGTGCTCACCAGCAGGAACATCGGATACGGCGTGAGCATCGAGATGAACGCGGCCCACGTCAGGAAACGCGTATCGCCGTAGCGTTGCGCCAGCAGCGCCGACACCGGCTGCGACAGCAACTGCAGGATCGTCACGACGAACAGGCAATCGAGAATCAACGCCTTCGACATGCCCAGGTACGTGGTCACGTACGAGATCATGAACGTGTTGGTGAAGAAGAAGCCCGCCGAGCCGATCGTGGTGGCCATGGCCGCCAGCACGATCGGGCGCCACGCCGTGCGCAGCACTTCGCCCACCGGGTTCTTGAGCACCTCGTTGTTCTGCTTCATGCGCTCGAACTCAGGCGATTCCTTCACGCCCATGCGGATCGCCACCCCCACCAGCAGCAGGATGAAGCTCGCCAGGAACGGCAAGCGCCAGCCCCACGTGATGAAGCTCTCATGATCGAGCGACGACACCAGCCGGAACGACAGCAGCGACAGGATCAACCCCACCGGGCTGCCCATCTGTGGGAACGACGCAAAGAACACGCGCTTGGCTTTCGGTGCGTGTTCACTCGCCATCAGCACCGCGCCGCCCCATTCGCCGCCCACCGCAATGCCCTGCAGCACGCGCAGCAGCACCAGCAGGATCGGCGCCCAGACGCCGATGGTCGCGTAGCCCGGCAGCAGGCCGATGCCCGTGGTGGCAATGCCCATCAGGAACATCGTCACCAGCAGCATTTTCTTGCGGCCGATGCGGTCGCCCAGATGGCCGAACACGGCACCCGACAGCGGCCGCGCGATAAAGCCCACAAAGAACGTCGCGAACGACGCCATCGTGCTCAGGAAGTGGTTGCTGCTCGGGAAGAACACCTCGCCAAGCACGAGCGCCGCGGCGGTGGCGTAGGTGTAGTAGTCGTAGAACTCGACGGCGGTGCCGATGAAGGCGGCGGTGGCCGCGCGCACCGGCTGGTGCGTCACCGTGGATGGTTGTGCTGCTGACATGGGGCGTCCTCCTTTATTGGGCGTGCCCGCCGCCACGCCGCCGGCGTTCGTGCGCCGGTCTGTGCCGTGGAGGCGGGGTGTCGGTCGTCAGCCGATGCTGCCATTTATGCGCATCCACGCAGATGCCGGCAAATTCGCATTTTTGATTCCCCGTATTAGCCGTGCTTATGCCCTTGGGTTGGGCGCTGGCCGCTGTGATTGCGCCATCGCGGTGCGAGCGCTTGGCAGATCCATGACCTCATGCATGCTTCGCGCCAACGGTATTTGCCTGATTTATATGCCGGATAAACATTCGCAATTTGACGCGTCTTCTCCCGCTGCCAGATAAAGACGCCCAGATGCGCCGAGCCGGTCGGCGTGCATGCGAAGGAATGGAGACATGTTGAAGGTCAATGGGGCGCGGCTGTGGTCGAGCCTGATGGAAATGGCAGCGGTGGGCGGCACGCCCAAGGGCGGTGTGCGGCGTCTGGCGCTCACGGAAGAAGACGCAGCAGGCCGCGCGTTGTTTGCACGCTGGTGCGAAGCGGCTGGTATGACGCTCAGCACCGATCGCGTCGGCAACCTGTTTGCGCGCCGTGCGGGCAAGTCGGCTGATGCACGACCAGTGGCCAGCGGTAGCCACCTCGACACGCAGCCGGAAGGCGGTCGCTTTGATGGTGTGTACGGCGTGTTGGCCGCACTGGAGGTTGTGCGCACGCTCAACGACGCGCGGGTCGAAACCAACAAGCCCATCGAGATCGTCGTGTGGACCAACGAGGAAGGCGCGCGCTTCACGCCGGCCATGCTCGGCTCCGCCGCGTTTGCCGGCGTGATGCCGCTCGACCAAGCGCTGACTTCGCGCGATGCGCAGGGCGTTTCAGTTGCGGATGCCTTGGCGGCGACGGGTTACGCAGGCGAACGCGCCATCCCCGGTGAGCCGTTCGATACGTACTTCGAGGCGCATATCGAGCAAGGCCCGATCCTGGAGGAGAACGGTGTGCCGATCGGCGTCGTCACGGGCGGGCAGGCCATCCGCTGGCTCGACGTGCGCGTGCAGGGGCAGGCCGCGCATGCCGGCACTACACCGATGCGCTTCCGTCGCGATGCACTGTTCGCTGCGGCCGAGATGGCGGCTTCGCTGGAAGCGCTGGTCGATGACTTTGCGCCACGTGGCTTGGTCACGGTTGGTGAGATCGGCATCCGCAATGCGTCGCGCAACACCATCGCCGCTGACCTGACCTTCACCGTCGATCTGCGCCACCACGACGACGCCCGTATCGCGGAAATGGAAGCCGCGCTGCGTGGGCGTTTTGCTGAGGTTGCCGCGCGCCGTGGCCTGACCGTGCAGATCGACCAGCATTGGGTGAGCCCCGCCACGCCGTTCGATGCCGCCTGCGTGAAAGCCGTGGCCGATGCGGTGGCGGCACTCGACTACCCGCACCAGCGCATCGTGAGCGGCGCGGGGCACGACGCCATCCACATCGCCAAGCATTGCCCGACGGCGATGATCTTTATCCCGTGCGTCAACGGCCTGAGCCACAACGAGGCCGAAGATGCGCTGCCCGAAGACGTCACGCGCGGTGCCGACGTGTTGCTGCATGCCATGTTGGCGCGGGCGAAGTGAGTAGCGCATCGCTTTTCCCGACCCGTCAGTAGGGTCGATGCATTGCAACTTGTTGCGGTAGCATGACGCCTGCCGGCAATCCTGCCGGTGCAGTACGTCTTCAGGGCGGGGTGGAATTCCCCACCGGCGGTATGCGGACCTTGGTCCGTGAGCCCGCGAGCGCCCGATATGCACCTGCATATCGGGGTCAGCAGATCCGGTGAGATGCCGGGGCCGACGGTCAGAGTCCGGATGGAAGAAGATGTGCGGAACAACACGCTCCCGCTACTGGGGCGCGCTTGGCCTTTGCCAGGTGTGCCGCTGCACGGGCGTGTTTGTCTGCTTGCCCTGGAACGTCTTGTCGCCAATCTCAGCGAGGAGCGTTTCCATGTTGTCCACTCAGCAATCTCCTGTAGTTCACCCGCCCGCATTGCCCACCAGCAATGGGATTCTTGACGCCATCGAAGCCCGCTTTGATCCGGCCGACATGCCTGCACGCATGGCGGCTGCACTCGATGCGGCGCGGCTTGGCGTGCCCGTCGTTGTGCTCGACGACGCCGACCGAGAGAACGAGGCCGACCTCATCGTTGCCGCCGACAAGCTCACGCAGGCCAGCATGGCCATGCTGATCCGCGAGTGCAGCGGCATCGTCTGCCTGTGCCTGACGGCGGAGAAGAGCGCATCGCTCGGCCTGCGCCCGATGGTGGAAGACAATCGCAGCCAGTACGGCACGGCGTTCACCGTGTCGATTGAGGCGCGTACGGGCGTGAGCACCGGCGTGTCGGCGGCGGACCGCATCACGACCATTCGCGCGGCCACTGCGCCGGATGCCGATACGCAATCGGTCGTCAGCCCCGGGCATGTGTTCCCGCTGGTGGCGAAGGAGGGTGGGGTGCTCACGCGGCGCGGCCATACCGAAGGCTCGGTCGACCTGGCGCGTCTGGCGGGCTTGCCGCCCGCTGCGGTGCTATGCGAACTGATGCTGCCCGACGGCACCATGGCGCGCCGTGACGACGCGGTGCGCTTTGCCGATCAGCACAACCTGCCGGTGCTGACCATTGAGGACATCGTCCAGTATCGGGAACAGATGGAGCGCGCGGTCAGTTTTGCTTGATGCGGAAACCGGCCGCGCGAGAGAGGAGAGGTTGATTACCGCTTGAGCGCGGCCGCTTCCTTGGCGAGCGCCGTGATGCCTGCCCAGTCGCCGGCAGCGACCTTGTCCTTGGGCACCATCCACGAGCCGCCCACGCACACCACGTTGGGCAGCGCGAGGTAATCGGGTGAGCTCTGCGGCGTGATGCCGCCCGTGGGGCAGAAACGCACGTCGCCGAACGGGCCGTAGATCGACTTGAGCATCGGGATGCCGCCTGCCGCTTCCGCCGGGAAGAACTTCAGCGTGGTCAGGCCAAACTCCAAGGCTGTGATCAACTCGGAAGGCGTGGCGATGCCCGGCAGCCAATCGAGGCCGACATCGGCCTGCGCCAGTGCCAGCGCAGCCGTGATACCCGGCGATACGGCAAACACAGCACCGGCTTCTTTCGCCTGCGCAAAGTGCTCCGGCCGCGTAAGCGTGCCGGCACCAACGATGGCGTCGCTGCCCAGGTCCTTGGCAACCGCGCTGATCACATCCAGCGCCACCGGCGTGCGCATCGTGATCTCGAACGTGCGGATACCGCCTTCGTACAGCGCGCGGCACACCTTGACGCCTTCATCGACAGATTGGAACTGCAGCACCGGAATGACTGGGCCGGCCTTGACGACGGAATCGATACCCACAACGTTCTCCTAGATCAACTTCACATCAACAGAACAGCTTAAACGATGGTCGACAGCGCCAGCGTCAGCAGCAGCGCCACGACCGAGATGATGGTTTCCAGCACCGTCCACGTCTTGAAGGTTTCCGGCACGGTCAGGTTGAAATACTCCTTCACCAGCCAGAAGCCGCCGTCGTTCACATGCGACAGGATCAGCGAGCCGGCGCCGGTTGCCAGCACCATCAGCTCCGGACGAACAGCGGCACCCGACGCAGCAGCGATGGGGGCGACGATGCCGCAGGCGGTGGTCATGGCCACGGTGGCCGAGCCGGTGGCGATACGGATCATCACGGCGACAACCCAGCCCAGCAGCAACGGCGACAGGTGCGCATCCGTGGCCACGCCCACGATGGCCTTCGACACGCCCGAGTCACGCAGGATCTGGCCGAAGCCGCCGCCTGCACCCACCACCAGCGTGATGGTGGCGATCGGCGCCAGGCACTCGTTGGTGAACTTGAGGATGGCCTCACGGTTGAAGCCGCGCGCCTTGCCGAACGTATAGAAGCTCACCAGCGCGGCGATCAGCAGCGCCATGACCGAGTTGCCGGCCAGCTTGAGGATATCGTTGGCCAGCGTCTTGGGCGTGGCGATCAGGTCCGCCCAGCTGCCGATCAGCATCAGCACCACCGGCAGCAGGATCGTGAACAGCGTGATGCCGAAGCCCGGCAGTTCGCGCTTCTGGTCGGCTTCAACGAACTGCGCGGCCAGCGGGTTGTTTTCATTCGGCTTGACGTAGCGCGAAACGAGCATCGCCCACACCGGACCCGCCAGGATGGCAGTCGGCAGGCCGACGATCAACGCATACATGATGGTCTTGCCGATGTCCGCCTGGTAGGCCGTCACGGCCAGCAGCGCAGCCGGGTGCGGGGGGATCAGGCCGTGCACCACCGACAGGCCTGCCACCATCGGCAGGCCGACCATCAGGATCGGCGTGCCCGTGCGCTTGGCCACGTTGAAGGCAATCGGAATCAGCAGCACGAAACCGACTTCAAAGAACACCGGCAAGCCGATGATGAAGGCCACCACCATCATTGCCCAGTGCGCGTTTTTCTCGCCAAAGGCGCTGATGAGCGTTTTGGCGATGCGCTCGGCACCACCGGATTCCGCCATCATCTTGCCGAGCATGGTCCCCAAGCCCACCACCAGCGCAATGTGGCCAAGCGTGTTGCCCACGCCGGTTTCGAACGCCTTGACGATGCCGCCCATCGGCATGCCGACCACCACGCCCAGCGCGAGCGAGACGACGATCAGCGTAACGAACGGGTTCAGTTTCTGGACGGCGATCAGGTAGATCAGCGCGACCACCGCCAACGCGGCGGTTAGCAATAGCGAGTTGCCTTGCATCGGGACCATCGGGTTTCCTCCTCAGGGATATTCACGGCTCTTGTTGTTGAGACGCCCCGTCGTGCAGGGCGCCTCTTTTGAAATGCGCTTGTGTTGCGAACTACGGCTTCTTGTACGCCACGCAATCGACTTCGACCTTGCAGTCGATCACCATGCTCGACACCACGCACGCCCGAGCGGGCGGGTTGGCGCCGAAGTACTCCTTGAACACCTTGTTGAACGACTGGAAATCACGCGGATCATCCAGCCACACGCCGCAGCGCACGACGTGCTCGGGGCCGTAGCCCGCTTCGGCCAGGATGGCCAGCACGTTCTTGATAGTCTGGTGCGACTGCTCGACGATGCCGTTGCCGACTACCTCGCCGTTCACCATGGGCGTCTGGCCCGAGACGAACAGCCAGCCGTCTGCGCCGGCTGCGCGGGCAAAGGGGAGGTGCTGGCCACCGGTGCCGGTGCCGCCTTCAACGCCAATTCGGGTAATCGTCATCGCTACGTTCCTTTCTTTCAAGCAGATACAGAGATTCAGTGAAGCTCAACGGCGGCGGCTGCCTGTGCACGCGGCCCGCGCTTGAGGAAGCGCCCGGCGCGATGCGGCTGCACAGCGCCATCCTGATACGACAGATGGCCGTTCACCCAAACCGCCGCAATGCCGGCCGCCGGTTGCTGCGGATCGGTAAAGGTGGCGACGTCGCGCACCGTTTCGGGGTCGAACAGCACGAGGTCGGCCCAGTAACCTTCGCGTACCAGGCCACGCTCGGTCAGGCCGAAGCGCTCGGCAGACTGGCCCGTCATCTTCCGAATGGCCGCTGACAGGGAGAGCAGTTTGCGCTCGCGGCTGTAGTAGCCGAGCACGCGCGGGAAGGCGCCCCACAGGCGCGGATGCGGCTTCGGATCGTTCGGCAGGCCGTCGGAGCCGATCACCGTGGCCGGGTGCGTGATGATGCGGTCCAGGTCTTGCGCCGACATGTTGTGGTACACCGCGCCCGCCGGTTGCAGGCGGCGGGCGGCTTCCATCAGGTCAGTGCCCCAGGCAGCGGCGATCTCCTTGAGCGTTTGCCCAGCCATGCCCGGCTCAGGTTCCGACCACGTGATGAAGATGTCGAATTCGTCCGTCACCTGCTTCAGGTCCAGCGTGGATGAGCTGGCGGTATACGGATAGCAATCGCAGCCCACCGGCTGATAGCGCTGGGCACCTTCGATTGACTCCAGCACTTCGCCCGCACGGCCCCAGTTGGCGGCGCCCGCGCACTTCAGGTGGGAGATCACGATGGGCACGCGCGCGTGCTTGCCGATACGGTAGGCCTCCTCCATCGCGTCGAGAATCGCGGCGAATTCGGTACGCAGATGCGTGGTGTAGATGGCGCCGGCTTCAGCCAGCGGCTCGGCAAGGCCCATCACCTCTTCGGTGGTCGACGCAAACGCGTTGGCGTAGGCCAGGCCGGTGGACAGTCCCAACGCTCCGTTGTCGAGCGCCTCGCGCAGTTGCGTGCGCATGCCTTCGACTTCGTCGGCGGTGGCGGGGCGGTCGAGGCGGTCCAAGTGGTTGTTGCGCAGCGCCGTGTGACCAACCAGCGCGGCCACGTTGACGGCCGGCTGCGCACGCTCAACGGCATCTACATACGACGCAAAGGTCGGATACGCAAACGCACTGGTGGGCCCCAGCAGGTTCATCGGGTCCGGCGGATCGCCCTTGAGCGTGGCGGGCGACGCGCTGATCCCGCAGTTGCCGACGATGACCGTGGTGATGCCCTGCGACACCTTGGGCAGCATGTCGGGCGTGCGGATCACGTTGGTGTCGTCGTGCGTATGCACGTCGATGAAGCCGGGGGCCAGCACACGGCCCTCGCCGGCGATCTCTTCGTCGCCCAGCCACGCGGTGGAATCCGACGTGGCGATGGCAGCGATGCGCCCATCGGTGATGGCCACGTCAAACAACGTGGCCTCGGGCTCGTGGCCGCTGCCGTCGACGATGCGGACCTGGCGGATGACGGTGTCGTACTGCTGCATGTTCAATCCCCAAGCGGCTGGCGGTTGCCGCCGCCGCGATGCGCATCGAGCACGTACTTGATGCGCCGTAAGAGCTCCTTGCTGCGATCGGCCTGCCGCAGTGCGACCTCCGTCGCCAGCAGGTCGATCATCATCATCATGGCGTAGCGCGATGACGACGGCTTGAAGATGAAATCGGTCTCCATGGCCTGGATCGGCAGCAAGACATCGGCCAGCGCCGCCACCGGCGAACCGATGGCCGTGATGGCCACGATCTTGGCGCCGTATTCGCGCGCGATGGTCACGCTGTCGATCACCTCCGGCACGTGGCCGGTCACGGAGAACACGACCACCACGTCGTCCGGACTGAGCGTGGCCGCGACCATCCGCTGCAGCATCGAATCATGATAGGTGGTGACTGGCCGTCCCAGGCGGGCGAGGCGGTAGCGCATCTCGTCGGCCATGGTGGTCGAGCCGCCGCCCATGCCGAACACGGCGATCATGCGGGCCACGGCCAGTGCCTCGGCGGCGGCGCGGAAGGCCTCGGGCCGCACCAGTGCGCGATTGGCTTCGAGCACGTTGCTGATGTCAGCCAGGATGCCGTCGGCGCTGGAGGGCGGGCGATCGGCGCCGCCATCCAGAAAGCGCTGGCCGACTGCGGCTGCCTGCGCTAGCTTGAGTTTGAGTTCACGCACGTCGCGGCAACCCATGGCCTTGGCAAAACGGGTGACGCTGGCTTCGCTTACGCCGGCGCGTTCGGCCAGCGTCTGGATGCTGCCGGCGGCCGCTTCGGCAATGTCGCCCAGCACCGTTTGCGCGACCTTCTGCTCAGCGGGACGCAACTCGGCGGCACGCTGAGAGATTCGGGTGACGATGTCCATCGGTTCGCGCATTGGTTCAAGCATGCTGGGCTCCCGGTAGTTGTCCGGATAGCTGCGATCGGGGTGTTTTGGTACTTTGTAACAGGCTGGCCCGGAGAATAGTTTCGCCGCTATCATTGTGTCAACCCGATGTTTACCCCCAAAGGAACGCGAGTCGATTTCCATGAGTGATACAAAGTACCAAGGAGACACCAACGCCGTCGTCAACCCGCTCGACAAGGGTTTGGGTGCGTTGGAAGCCGCTTGCGCGCCGGAGCAGATCGCTGCGCAGCGCTGGAACGTATTGAGCGAAGACCTGAACCTGCCGGTGGCAGTGCTTTCGCAGTCGCGCCTGGAACACAACCTGGCCTGGATGCAGCGTTTTGTGGGCGAATACGGCGTCAAGCTGGCACCGCACGGCAAGACGACGATGGCGCCGCGCCTGTTCCAGCGCCAACTGGAGGGTGGCGCCTGGGGCATCACGCTGGCAACGGCACACCAGACGCGCGTTGCCTACGCGCATGGCGTGCGTCGCGTGCTGATGGCCAATCAGTTGGTCGGCAAGCGCAACATGGCGATCCTGGCGGAGCTGCTGGCCGATCCGTCGTTCGAATTTTTCTGCCTGGTGGATGCGGCGGATCAAGTGGATCAACTCGCGGCCTTCTTTGGCAAGGCGGGCCATCCGATCCAGGTGCTGATCGAGCTGGGCGTGCAGGGCGGCCGTACCGGTGTGCGCGATGAGGCGCAACTGCAATCGGTGCTGGATGCGCTCACGCGTGCCAATGGCGCCGTCAAGCTGGCGGGCGTGGAAGTGTATGAAGGCGTGATCAAGGAAGAGGCCGACATCCGTGCCTTCCTGCAGCGCGCCGTGAAGGTGATTGGTGATCTCGCAAAGGCTGGCCGCCTGCAACGCACGCCCGCCGTGCTGACCGGTGCCGGTTCAGCCTGGTACGACGTGGTGGCCGAAGAATTTGCCAAGACCGAGATCGGCCAGCCGCTGGACGTGGTGCTGCGCCCCGGCTGCTACCTGACGCACGACGTCGGCATCTACAAAGCCGCGCAGGCCCGTATCGACGCCAACAACCCGATCGCGCACAAGATGCGCTCCAGCCTGCTGCCCGCGCTGCAACTGTGGGCCTACGTGCAATCGGTGCCGGAAGGCGAGCGCGCCATCGTGGCGCTGGGCAAGCGCGATGCGGCCTTCGATGCCGGCCTGCCGTTGCCGGTGCTGCATTTCCGTCCGGGTGACAAGGCACCGTCGGCCACGCCTGCGCATTGGGAAGTGACCGGCATGATGGATCAGCACGCCTACCTGAAGATCGCCCCGGGCGACGACATCAAGGTCGGCGACATGATCGCCTTCGACATCTCGCACCCGTGCCTGACGTTCGACAAGTGGCGCCAGATTCCCGTCATCGACGATGCATACAACGTCGTCGACGTGGTGCAGACGTACTTCTGAGCAGAGCACGCATATGGCAGACATCCTCGCCTATGGCGAAGCGCTGATCGAGTTCAACCAGGCGGATTCCGGCAGCACGTCGTGGAACTTCGGCTTTGGCGGTGATACGTCCAACTTTTGCATTGCTGCGGCACGGCAGGGCGCACGCACCGGCTACATCAGCGCGGTGGGTGGTGACCGCTTCGGCCAGGCGCTGCGTGCGTTGTGGCAAGCGGAGGGCGTCGATCACACCTACGTGCATACCGATGCGCAGGCGCCGACCGGCCTGTACTTCGTCTCGCACGATGCGCGTGGCCATCACTTCGACTACCTGCGCGCGGGTTCCGCTGCCAGCCGTTTCCAGACGGCACAACTGCCGCTGCAGGCGATTGCGGCGGCCAAGGCGTTCCACCTGTCGGGCATCAGCCTGGCGATCAGCGATACGGCTTGTGATGCTGGCCTGGCGGCGATGTCGCATGCGCAGGCGTCAGGCGTGCTGGTGTCGTTCGATACCAATCTGCGCTTGCGCCTGTGGCCGCTGGCCCGCGCTCGCGCGGTGATGCGCGAGGCCATGCGCACGTGCGACCTGTGCTTGCCGAGCTGGGATGACGTGACCGTGCTGCTTGACTGTCATGACCGTGATGGCATCGTCGATACGCTGCTCGGCTGGGGCGTGAAGCTGGTGGCGCTCAAGATGGGTGCGGAAGGCTGCTATGTGGCGACGCCCGAGTCGCGCACGCTGGTGCCGCGGCATACGGTGGATGCCATTGATGCGACTGGAGCGGGGGATTGCTTTGGTGGCTCGTTTGTTGCGCGTATTGTGGCGGGGGATTCGCCGATTGAAGCCGCGCGCTATGCCAATGTGGCTGCAGCCATTTCGACCACCGGCTATAGCGCCGTTGCGCCGATTCCGCGTGCGGATGCTGTGCGTGCGGCGTTGGCTTTGGGGCGGGCTGCTTAGATTGATGTTGGTGGTGCGCCGGTGTTTCGTCCCCTGCCGGGGCCGACTCACTTTCTTTGTCTTGCCAAAGAAAGTAAGCAAAGAAAGGCGCGCCCGATGCGGCGCCTTCCCCTTGAATTTGTGTGACCAGGCGGAGAAGGAGGCAAACTCGCTTCGCTCAGACAGGCCTCCTTCTTTTTTCCGCCCGCTCACAAAAATTCAAGGCGCCGCATAGGGCAGGGTACGGCCAAACCGTCTGGTGCCTGTGTTGGCGCTCGTGATCGGCTAAAGGAAAACGCCACCGCGTTGTTTGCGGTGGCGTTTCCTTTTGGGACTTTGCTACTTACTTGGCCGGTATCAGATGCACACGTGACTCCGTGGCTGCCTCCACCGCCTTGCGCGAATACAGCAGCGGGAAGTAGTCGCCCTTGAGCCACAGCGGCGCGAGGTCGCGGTAGTGCGGGCTGTCGGGGTTGCCGGATTGGCCGGGCAGGTTGACGGCGCGAGAGTTGTCCCAGTTGCCAACATCCACCACCGTGCGGAACGACGGGCCGTTGGTCTGCAGGAAGTCGCTCGCGCGATACGTCGACTGGTTAGGCGTGTAGGCGCTGCCGCCTTCGGGCGTGGGGCCAACGTTGAGCTTGGCACGCGTGGCCTCGTCGACGATGGCGGCGAACGGATGGGCGTTCAGGTTGTGGTGCAGCACGCCCCAGTTCCAGGCTTGCGGGTTCGGGCCCTGGCGCTTGACCATGTCAGCCCACGCGTCTTTCAGACTGGCGAGCAGCACGGTGTCGCGCTTGGTGGCGGCCTGTTGTGGGTCTTCGCCAAACTTGCGCTCGGTGCCTTGCGGGTGTTCCAGCGTGTCGAGCACGACAGCGGTATCCGGCGCACCCATTGCATCGGCACTGGCCTTGGGCAACACCGCGCTCTTGAACGCACGGCCCAGGTGATGCGTGAACCAGACCTCGTGCAGCGCAGCCTGCGGAGAATCCGCCAGCATGGTTGCATTCCAGCCTTTGAAGAGGTTGAGTGCGGCCTGTGTATCCGCGTCGTTGGACGATAGCGGCGCCAGCAGTGCCATCAGCCGGCGCGCGGGAATCGACACCATGTCGTTCTGCAACCGCATCGAATCTTCAATCGATACCTTGTCGAGCTTGGCCAGCACTTCGTCAATGCGTGCGTGACGCGAGCCGTTGGTCCACTCGAAGCCAAGCTTGCGCTCGCGGTACGGGTAGTCCGCCGGCAGGTTCATTTCGTTGGACGAGGTGAAGTACCCCGACGTCGGGTTGTACGTGCTGGGCAGCTGGTCGCCGCGCCAGAACCCGGCCCACTCGTAGCGGCCGTCGCCGGGCACGGGCAGCAGGCCATCCCAGTTCGGGCGGATGGGGGCGAGGCCGCCCGGCACCCAGCCGATGTTGCCCTTCGTATCGGCATAGACCTGGTTTTCTGTGGGCGCGCCCCAGTTCAGCATCGATTGCTTGAACTGCGCGAACGTGCGCGCGCGCATGTAGCCGACCGAGCCGAAATACGGCGACATGCCAGGCGACAGCCATGCCGAACGCACGGCATACGCGCGGTGCTTTTCGGCATCGACGTAGATGACGGGGCCGTGGCGCGTGAAGGTCAGGTCGACGGGGCGGGATTCACTGCCGCGCACCTTCACGGTTTCGTGCAGCACGGTAAAGGGCTCCCAGCCGTCCTTGTAGCGGTATTCGCTGTTGTTGGCCGGGTTCAGCTCGTAGACGTAGAGGTCTTCCTGGTCGATGTTGAAGATGGTCAGGCCGAAGGCGACGTGGCCGTTATGGCCGATCGATACAGCCGGCAATGACGGCTCGCCCGCGCCGATGATGTCGAGCGTGGGCGTGCTGATGTGGGCGATGTAGCGCAGGCTCGGTGCGGAGTACGCGCGGTGCGGGTCGTTGGCCATCACGGCGCGGCCGGTGGTGGACTTGCCAGGGGCGATCACCCAGTTGTTGCTGCCCTCCATGGTCTCTTCGAGGTTGGTGGCAGCCGCTACGCGGGTGCTGTCGATATCGACGCCCTTGAGCGATTCCGGCGTGAGGCGCACGCCTTGCGTGGCAAGCGAAAAGACCTTCAGCAGATCCTTCGGCAGGCAAGGGTCCAGGCCTTCGGGCAACTGCGTTTGCCAGGCAGGCTGCAGGCCAAAGCGGATGGTGTCGTCGGCCAGGCTGGCCTTGCAGGCCACGTTGGCGCGTGCGACTTCCGATTGCAGGTTGCGCGTCAGGCCGTGGCTGCGGATGCGCACCACGTCTTCCGGCGCCCAATGCGCTGGCGTGTAGTTCAGCTTGCGGAACTCGAGCGGCGTCTGTTCCGGGTGCTTGGCCAGCCAATCGACATACACATTGATGCCGGCAACAAAGCGCGTGGCAATGTGCTGTGCATCCGGGCTGTAGTGGTTCCATTCGACCTGCATGTCATCGCGATAGAGGAACAGCCGCGTGGCGCGATCCTGTTCCACATAGGCGGGGCCGAACACTTCGGAGAGTTGCCCCAGCCCGCGGCGGCGCCACAGGTCGATCTGGAACAGGCGGTCGCGCGCGGCATTGAAGCCCTGCGCGAAGAAGCCGTCGTCTTCGCTCTTGGCGTAGATGTGCGGCACGCCCCAGCGGTCGATCAGGATGTCGGCGGGCTTGGACAAGCCGGGCACGGCGATGGTCTGCGCGGCGGCTGAGTTGGCCGGTTTGGCCGCATCTCTGGCGATAGCTTGTGCAGACATGCCGAGCGCAATGGCCGACAACACAACGGGAAGCGAACGGATGGGCATGGCGATGCAGTCTCCTCTCTGAGCCCGGAATGCCAATGCAACCCAAGATGGGGCAGGATTCAGGCGTTCTTATGGGTACAGCAGACAGCCGCGCGACTGACGAATGGCGGCGGATAGGAAGGGCAAGCTGGCCGATCGGTGAGGCTGGGTGGGAACTGCTAGGGGAGAGATGCCCACCGGCCGGCACAGACGCCCAGTATGCGGATGCGCCCACACCCGCGCCAATGACTTTTGTTTGGTCAACCATTCCGTCAAGGCATGGTTGCACGCAGGTCAGGCCAGTGTTTCTGGACCGGTCTTGCGACGCACGTTGGCGGCCAGCACGTGGCCCAGCTCACCGGGGAAGATCGGCTTGGTGATGACGGATTGGTAGCCGGCCTCCTTGGCCGCTTTCAATCGGATCGGGTCGGCAAATGCGGTGACGGCAATGGCGGGCAGGTCGATCATGCCTTTCGCGCGCACTGCACGCACAAGCTGCATGCCATCCATGCCGGGCATGGCCAGGTCGCTGACCAGCGCATCGAACGGGTAGTCTGCTGCGGCTTGCTCCAACGCGTCGAGTGCAGCGGGCCCGTTGGACACGGTAACGACCTCGGCGCCGTAGCGCTCGAGCATCAGCGCAATCACGCCGAGCGATTCCGGGTTGTCGTCCACGGCCAGCACACGCATGCCGTCCAGCGCAGGAGCCGACGTGCCGGAAACGAAGCCGGGCACGCGGCCCTGCTGCTCATCTGGCTGCGCGGCGTGCAGCGGCAGCGTGACCGCCATCGTGGTGCCGTGATTGGCCCCGCTGCTGGCCGCGGTAATGCGCCCATGATGCAGTTCGACCAGTTGCTTGGCGATCGACAGCCCCAGCCCCAGGCCGCCATGGCGCCGCGTGTTGGACAGGTCTGCCTGCTGGAAGCGATCAAAGATATGCGGCAGGAAGGCGGGCTCAATGCCGATGCCGGTATCGCGCACCGTCGCCACCACGCCTTCTGGTGCCGGGTGTACCGATAACCGGACGTGCCCACCCTCGGGCGTGAACTTCACGGCGTTGGCCAGCAGGTTCCAGAACACCTGTTTCAGGCGCCCCGCATCGCCTTGCAGCATGGGCACGGGCAGGTATTCCGTGTCGATGCTGATCTGTTTCTGGCGCGCCATCGGCTCGATGGTTTCGCGGGCGCGCTCCAGCACGTCGGCCAGATCGACTTCTCCAATCTCCAGCGGCACCTTGCCCGACAGGATGGCCGACATGTCGAGCAAGTCGTCGATCAGGTGAACTTGCGTGCGGGCGCTGCGCTCGATGGCGGCCAGGCCACGCTTGAACATGGTCTCGTCGTAGGCGCGCATATTCAGCAACTGGGCCCAGCCCAGCACGGCATTGAGCGGCGTGCGCAGTTCGTGGCTGACGGTGGCGAGGAAGTCGTCCTTCAGGCGGCTGGCGCGTTCGGCCTCTTCACGGGCGCGCGATTCGGCTTCAAGCAACTGCGCGCGGCGGGCTTCGGCCTGGCGGTGTTCGCTGATGTCGATCACGGCATTGGTCAGGCCGACGATCTCGCCCGTGTCATCACGCAGGGGCATGACCACCACGTCGTAGACCACGCGCTGGGTGTGCCGACGCCGGAAGGCGAATTCCACCCGCGTGGGCATGCCGCTGGCAATCACGCGTTGGCCGGCTTCCGTCAGGCGTGCGGCGGCACGGCGGCCGAACACCTCACGCACGGTGCGTCCCATCAGTTGCTCAGGTTGCAGGCCGAACACGGGGTTGTGCACCCAGGTGAAGTGCATCGTGTTATCGACGTCATAGAGCGAGATGGGCGAGGCCTGCAATGCTGCCAGCAGGCGCTGTTGCGACACGCGCTGCAGCGTTTCAGCGCGGGCGCGGCGTTCGGCACCGGCGCGCGCCCGACGCAACTGTTCGCACAGCAGGCAGATCAGCAGCGCGCCCGCAGCAAACACGCTCAACTGCACGGGCGTGAGGTTGATGGGCGGCACCGCTTGCAGCTCAACCAAGCCAGCATACAGCAGCGCGTACGTGGTAATGGCAGCGATGCCCGGCCAGAAGCCGCCGTACCAGGCGGCAATCGTCACGACCGGAAACGCCAGATAGAACGGCAGGCGAATGCCTGCAGCCGACTCCAGCATCAGCCGCCCGAGCGTGCCGACCACGGCTGCGCCGATCGCCACCAACCAGGCGGATGGCCGAATGGCCGGTGCGACGTTCAGGCCGCTGCCGCTGAATGGCCCGGGATCGGGCACGCGCTCAGTTGGCCCGGAGGGGCGTGCGGGACGCGTGTAGTGCCCGGAGCGCGCAGCGCGTGCGTCCAGCGGGCGAGAGGTAGGGTGCAGGATGAACTTCACGATCGGGCGCGGCAGCACCGAGCGGCCAAAGGTGACTCAGCATATGAATTGGCCGCCGCCGCCGCCATCGGGGTTTCGCTGACATGCCTGCCAGAGGGTCGCCCATTTGACGCCCGATTCCTGCCCGGGCCAATACTGGCGCGGGTGTGCAGCGTTATCCCCCTGACGAGGGGGGTGTTGGGTGTGGCGGATGGGGCTCGCGCAGGCGGTCTCGATGCGTCAGATCCGGAAACAGGCGCATCCAGATCGCCACCACCAGCAGCGTGCCCATCGCGCCCATCACCACCGAGGGCACCGGCCCCAGCAGCCCGGCCAGCATGCCCGACTCGAACTCGCCCAACTGGTTGGATGCACCCACAAAGACCGAGTTGACTGCACTTACGCGCCCGCGCATCGCATCTGGCGTATCGAGTTGCACCAGCGAGGTCCGGATGACCACGCTGATCATGTCTGCCGCGCCCAGCACCACCAGCGCCAGCATCGACAGCGGCAGCCAGCGCGAAACCCCGAACACCAGCGTTGCCAGCCCAAAGACGGCGACGGAAGCAAACATCACCTTGCCCACGCGCCGCTCCAGCGGCCGATGCGCAAGAAAGATCGCCATCCCAAGCGCGCCCACAGCTGGTGCAGAGCGCAGCAGCCCCAACCCCCACGCCTGGGTGCCCAGGATGTCGCGCGCATAGATCGGCAGCAGCGCCGTTGCGCCGCCCAGCAGCACGGCAAACAGGTCGAGCGAGATGGCGCCCAGCACCACCGGCCGCCCTTTGATGAAAGCGATACCCGCGAACAGCGACTGCAGGCTCACCGGTGTGCTGACCGGCACCACGCGCTCCATGCGCACAAACGCCAGCAGAACATGCGCAAGCAGAAAGAGTCCGGCTGCCGTGGCATACACCACCGGTGCGCCGGCCACATAGAGGAGGCCACCCAGCGCCGGCCCGAGGATGACGCCGGTCTGCCCGGCCGAACTGGACAACGCCACGGCGCGTGGCAGCGCCTGCGGCGGCACCAGCGATGGCAGCAGCGCCTGCAGCGTCGGCGTCTCGAAGGCGCGCATCGCGCCGATCACCACCACGCACAGGAAGATCGACTGCACGCCGGCGTGGCCGTGGAATGCCATGATCGCCAGCGTCATGGCCACCAGTGCCTCGATGGCCTGGCATGCACGCACTACGCGGCGCCGGTCGTAGCGATCGGCGATATGGCCCGAGGCCAATACCAGCACCACCGAAGGCAGGAATTGGGCAAGGCCTACCAGCCCGAGCACGTAGGCGCTGCGCGTGAGATCGTAGATCTGCCAGCCCACTGCCACACCAAACATCTGGTAGGCGAAGGTGGTGGACAGCCTGGTGAACCAGAACAGCCGGAAGGCCGGGTAGGAGAAGGGCGCGTGCGACAGCACTATCGCTGAAGCAGCAGGCGCGGAAGACGAGGAAAGGCCGGCGTCGCCAGACACGGTGAATGCGCGCCGGAAACCGGCGGTCTGCAAAAGTGATGAACGGGATGCCCGTCATCGTAACGGATGTGGGCCGCCAGCGTTCGGGCGCACGGGCGTTGGATTGGCGAAACGGCTGGCAAACCATTACAGGAACTTTCACCATGCCCCGCCCGCGGGCTGAAGGCCGTCTGGCTGCGCTGCGTGCTCAGATAGTCAGCATGACGCTGAGCAGTTGACGCGCAACGGCCTTGAAGTCGCCCTGCGGTGAATAGGTGGACAGGGATTTGCCCTGATGTTTGACCGTGACGATGCCGTTGCGGGCCGAGTAGGTGGCCTCGATGCGGCGCCCGCTGCGTTCGATATGGAAGGCGACAGTCTCGGCCAGCAGGCGCGAGGTGTCAGACGGCGATGCAGACGACGAGCGGGACAGCGGGGGCGTGGCGATAGCTTGTTGGGCGGGGTGGCGCATTGCGCCTCCTCAAGGGGACACGGGTGAACTACCTAAGGCACGTTCTGTGCCACCGGCAGAATGCCGTGATGTCATACAAAAGCCGCGCAGGATACCTGCGCAATATGACAGTTCAAGCAGATGCCGTGGCCGGGTTTGACGCGCCGCGTCGGTTGGCGTGACAAGCTTTGTCAATTTTGTAAACGCAATTAACCGCCAGGCATTCAATTCGCCCACCAAAAAATGGGCTGGCAGAGTGGGGCAGCAGCAGCCATTCTGGTAAGTGACGTGGCGCACGCTCAGTTGCGGGCACGTTCAGCGTGCAGTCTGCAGGAGACCTTCTGCACGACACCCAGACCAACATGGAGGCGATATGGGTTCCCATACCTACAAGATGATCGAATTGGTGGGTTCTTCACCGGAGTCGAGCGACGCGGCCATCCGCAATGCCGTCGCCCGGGCCGGCGAGACGCTGAAGTACCTGGACTGGTTTGAAGTGCTTGAGACGCGCGGCCACCTGGTGGATGGCAAGATCGCTCACTGGCAGGTGACGATCAAGGTGGGGATGCGGCTGGAGAGCCTTGAGAGCGAAAAGCCTGCCGGCAAGAAGAAAGGCAAGTAGGCAAAGAAAAAGGCAGCCAGGAATGCCTCCTGGCCGCCTTTTTCATGTGGACTGCGCTTGCAGGCGTTATTGCGACTGCGAGAAGTCCAGCGCGTTGGTCAGGTCGCCCATCGGCTTGTTGCCGTTGGAGACGAGTGCTGCGTCGCGTTGCTTCAGACCCGGCAGCGTCGGCAGGGCAAAGCGGTGCGTGATCAGGCGCAGCACCGACGCCGTGTCGTACTGGGTGTGGTCAACGAAACCCTTCTTGGCGAACGGCGAGACGATGATCGCCGGGATACGCGTGCCCGGGCCCCAGCGGTCAGCCTTCGGCACCGTGGCGTGGTCGTAGAAGCCACCGTTTTCGTCATACGTCACGACGATCACCATGTTCTTCCACTGCGGGCTCTTCTGCAGTTGGGCGATCACGTTGGCGATGTGGGCGTCACCGTCCGTCACGCTGGCGTAGCCAGGGTGCTGGTTCAGGTTGCCTTGCGGCTTGTAGAACGTCACGGCCGGCAGCTTGCCTGCGGCTGCATCTTGCAGGAACGCTGCGTCGTAATCCTTCAGGTGGGCCGCACGCTCGGTGGTACCGGTGGTGGTGGCCGGGTCGAAGCGCGTGAAGTAGTTGAACGGCTGGTGGTGCGGCTGGAACTGGATCGTGCCGCTGTAGATCACGCTGCGCGTGGCGTTCGGGGCGTCGGCGATGGCCGCGTTCCAGGCGCCGGCGTACCAGGCCCAGTTCACGCCCTTGGCGGTCAGCAGGTCACCAATGTTGGTCTGTTGCGATTGCGCCGGCATGGTCGATGCCTTGGTCGGGTCCGCATAGGCAGCGTTGCCGCTGGCCACGCCGTTGCCCGACGGCTGATACGGCGGCTGCATCGTGTTGACCGCGTAGAACACGCCCGAGCCATCGTCGGCCGTGAGCGTGCTGTCCTTGGCATAGACCGGGGCACCCGACAGGGCCGAGGTCGGGTTGTTCGTGCCCGGGTTGAGCACGGGGATGCCGTTTGCGTTGACGGTGACTTGCGAGATGTTGCCGCTGGCAACCGAGGTCTTTGCGTTCGGGTAGATCGGTGCGCAGGCGCAGATCAGGTACTGGTGGTTCAGGAACGAACCGCCAAAGGCGCCCTGGAAGAAGTTGTCGGCCAGCGTGTATTGCTTGGCAATGTTCCACATCGACATCTGGCTGCCGTCGTAGTAGCCCAGCGACAGGCCGCCCGCGTCGGAGTAGGCAGCGAACATGTCGTTCTTGCCGCCGTTGATCTGCATCTGGTTGTTGTAGAAGCGGTGAACCAGGTCACGCGTGATGACGTTCTGCCCAACAACCGTGCTCGTGCCGTTGATGCCGTTCGGATTGTCGATCTGGAAGGGCTTATTGGCCCAGCCAGTGGTGCTGGCTTGCGGCAGCGTCACGGTCTGGCCGGCGGCGGTCAGGCCACCCCAGGTCGGCGGCAGGCTCGGCAGCACGGAGCCGTCGAAGTCCTTTTGCGCGACGAACGAGCCGGTGGAGGTCGGGTTCACGCCGGGGATGCCGTTGGCGCCCGGGAACAGGCCGTACAGGTTGTCGAAACCGCGGTTTTCCGCGTAGATCACGACGATGGTCTGCACGTTGTTGTTCAGCGCCATGCGCTTGGCAACGCCGTCGCGGATGCCCTTGTTGATGTCGCCGCCGGTGGCCACGGCATCGGCGATCAGCGCGATGGCCTGATCGATTTCAGCCTGCAGGGCCGCCTTGGTGTTGGCGTCGCTTTCCTTGTTGTGGTCTTCCAGCAGCTTGTCGATCGTCACGCCCAGGCGTGCGGCCAGGGCCGTCTTGGCAGCATTGATGTCGCCGCCGTTGCTGTCCATCAGGGCAGCCAGTTCCGTCGAGATTGCGCTGATCACGCCAGCAGCGCCGGCCGGTGCGCGGAACACCAGCGGTTGCGTGATGGCATTGTGGGCGCCCGTAGCCGGGTCATTGCGGAAAGCATCCGTGCCGACTTCCACCGTGATGGCGCCCGTGCCGCTCAGCGTGTACGCGCCGTTGGCATCGGTATAGGTGCTGGCTTCACCCGAATCGCACTTGCCGTTGTTGTTGGCATCGATGCAGACCTTGGCATGCTCGAAGTAGCTGCCGGTCACCACGCCCGAAGTGGACTGGGTGGAGGCGCTGCTGTTCGAGTCACTGCCGCCACAGGCGGACATGCTGGCCGCGACCAGCGCGGTCAGCGGCAGAAGACGGAATGCTCGGCTCATGATTTCCCTGGATTGTTGTGGGGGGGACGAAAGCGAGCCGGAGTCTGGTCTTCCTGTGTGACAAGTTGATGATGAAAACGTTGGCCTGAAGCGAGTCTCGGCCCAATTGATCGTGATAACCATCATCAGGAGGAGTAGGGGCACCACCGAACGTTTGAAGACATTTGCCACCATGAACGTTCTCCAAGGGCTGACGTGACAGACGGTTGACGACATCAAAGTGTCATCACTTGCATGCTAAGTTGCAAGGCTCCCAATATTCCGCCCACCGCCAATGCGCCGCCTTTTGCCTGTTGCCACGTTTCGCGTGATCGCTGTTTCGGCGCTTGCGCTTGCCGGGTTGGCTGCGTGTGGACGCGGCGAGCCCTCCTCGGCGCAGGCGGCGACGGCCGCCTCGGTTCCGTCGGCTTCTGTGCCTGTAGTCACGCCGGTGGTTGCCTCCGCACCGGCAGCACCGGCCTATGAAAAGGCCTTCTACACAATGATGGCGACGCGCCGTCCATCGGTGGCGGCAATGACGGCACTGGGCAAGGCGCTGTTCTTTGATCCGGCGCTGTCCGCCTCCGGCAAGCAGGCCTGCGCAAGCTGCCATAGCCCCACCCACGCCTACGGCCCGCCGAACGATCTGTCCGTGCAATTGGGCGGCACCGACATGCACAAGACCGGCGTGCGCGCCGCGCCGTCATTGCGCTACATCCAGAATGTGCCGCCTTTCTCCGAGCACTTCTACGAGAACGACGGCAACGATTCCGAAGACCAGGGCCCGACCGGCGGCTACACCTGGGACGGCCGTGTGTCGTCCACGCACGACCAGGCACGCATCCCGCTGCTCTCCGCGCACGAGATGGCCAACGGCACGCCGGCTGCGGTGGTGGCCAAGCTGCGCAATGGCCGCCACGCGCAGACATTTCGTCAGGTGTTTGGTAACGATATTCTCGACAACGAAGACACCGCCTTCCGCGCCGCGCTGATGGCGCTGGAGGTGTTTCAGCAGACGCCGTCGGAGTTCTATCCGTACGACAGCAAGTACGACGCGTTTTTGCGCCGCCAGGTCAAGCTGTCGCCGCAGGAGATGCGTGGCCTGCAGGTCTTTGCCGATCCGGCCAAGGGCAACTGCGCCACGTGCCACGTGAGCGCAATCAAGCAGGACGGTGCCTTCCCTGCGTTCACCGATTTTGGCCACATTGCCGTGGGCGTGCCGCGCAACCGCACGCTGGCAGCCAATGCCGATCCGGCGTTCTTTGACCTGGGCCTGTGCGGCCCCGACCGGACCGACCTGAAAGACCACACTGACTACTGCGGACGCTTCCGCACGCCGTCACTGCGCAACGTGGCGCTGCGCAAGACGTTCTTCCACAACGGCGCCATCCACTCGCTGGAAGACGCCGTGCGTTTCTACGCCCAGCGCGATACCCAGCCGCAGAAGTGGTATCCGCGCAAGGCCGACGGCACTGTCGACAAGTTCGACGATCTGCCTGCCCAGTACCGCGCCAACGTCAACATGGAGCCGCCCTTCGGTGGCAAGCCCGGCGACAAGCCGGTGCTCTCCGAGGCTGACGTACGCGACATCGTTGCCTTCCTCAAAACACTGACCGACGGCTATCGTCCCGTGCAGGCTCCGAAGCCGGCCGCGCAAGCCACCCGGGCTTCCCAGATGGCCCAGCGCTGAGCACATGGGCGTCCGGCCCATCTGTTGCGTTCTCTGCCGCAGCGCGGGCCATGCGTGCGCTGCGGTTATCATCGGCGCATTGCGTTTGCGCTGTCACTGACTTCTCCCTATGACCTGGCTTGCTGACCCGTCCATCTGGATCGGCCTGTTCACCCTGGTGGTGCTCGAGATTGTTCTCGGCATCGACAACCTCGTTTTTATCGCCATCCTCGTCAACAAGCTGCCGCCGGCGCAGCGCGATCGTGCCCGGATGATCGGCCTGGGGCTGGCGCTGGGGATGCGGGTGGTGTTGCTCATGGCCATGTCATGGCTGATCGGGCTCACCAAGCCGCTGCTGACGATCGGGCCGGTGGATCTGTCGGGGCGCTCGATCATCCTGCTGCTGGGTGGGTTCTTCCTGCTGTTCAAGGCTACGTCCGAGCTGCACGAGCGCCTGGATGGCGAGCCGCAGGACGAGAGCCACGGCACCGGCCACGGCAAGTTCTGGAACGTGATCGCGCAGGTGGTGATCCTGGATGCGGTGTTCTCCATCGACTCCGTCATCACTGCGGTGGGCATGGTCAACGACCTGCCGGTGATGATTGCCGCCGTGGTGATCGCCATGGGTGCCATGCTGTTTGCGTCGCGTCCGCTGACGAACTTCGTCAACGCGCATCGCACCGTGGTGGTGCTGTGCCTGAGCTTCCTGCTGATGATCGGTTTCAGCCTGGTGGCGGAAGGGCTGGGCTTCCATATTCCGAAGGGCTATCTGTATGCGGCCATCGGTTTCTCGATCCTGATCGAGTTTTTCAACCAGGTGGCCCAACGCAATACCGTGCGCTACGAGCGCCGCCGTCCGCTGCGTGAGCGCACCGCCGACGCCGTGCTAAGCCTGCTGGGCGATCGCCGCGGTACCCCTGCCGATACCGAGGCCCACGAAACCGCGCCCCATGCGGACCAGCCCGCGCCCGAGACGGTGTTCCGCCCCGAAGAGCGCAGCATGGTCAGCGGCGTGCTGGATCTGGCAGAACGCTCCGTGCGTTCGATCATGACGCCGCGCCACGACATCTCGTGGGTGGACCTGGATGCCGATCCGGCAACCACGCGCAAGTTGTTGCTGGCGGTACCGCACAACCAGTTTCCGGTCTGCCGCGGCGGGCTGGATGACCTGGTGGGCGTGGCACGCGCCAAGGACTTGATGGGCGATCTCGATACGCGCGGCACCATCGACGTGGAACGCTCGGTGAAGCCCGCGCTCAAGGTGGGGGACAACATCGGCATCCTGCGTCTGATGGACAAACTCAAGCGCGCGCGCGGACGCATGATGGTGGTGACCGATTCACTGGACGTGATACAGGGCGTGGTCACCCCCATCGACGTCCTCGAAGCCATTGCCGGCGAGTTTCCCGATGAGGACGAGCGTCTGGGCGTGGTTGAAGTGGGCGAAGGCTGTTGGGAGGTTGCTGGCGAGGCTGATCTGCGCCAGCTCGAAGACGTATTGCACGTCGACTGGCTGCTCGACGAAGGCGGCGGTGCCACGAGCCTGGGCGGCTACCTGTTCAACCAGTGGGATCGCCTGCCTGAGGTGGGCGACTCGCTGGTGCGCCACGATTTGCGCTTCGTCGTGCTGGAAGCCGGCAGCCGCCGCATCGTGCGCGTGCGCATCGAGCGCATGGAGGAGGTGACGGCGCCCGACGCCGAAGCCTAAGCCACGTATTCCGGCGCCGCCGCACTCAGCAGGCGGGGCGCCGAGACCCGCATCCCGGCAGCCGTCAGTGTTGCCGCCAGCGTTTCCAGCAGCGCGCGCACGTCTGCCGCTGCGTTTGCGTGCATGCCTTCCGCCACGATCAACGCGCTCGATGTGTCTGCGCGGACAGCCGAATCGCCGCTCTGGCGGTGGCACCAGCGGCGCGCATGCGCATGGTTGGCGCCATCGGCAAAGATCACCTCATCCACATCGGGCTGCTCGATTTCGCCGGCGAAGGTCAGATAGCGCTCGTCGCCAGTGGCGCGGCGGACGGTCAGATGCCCGTCGATGGCCGTTGCATCGAACACCGCCACCGGAATCGCAAACGCGAGCGAGCCCGCGTTGCAGATGTCGATCAGCGGATGTAGTTGCGGTAGCGCGTCGTCCTTCCTGAAGCGCCGCAAGAGCGATTCCGCAGCGCAGCGGTATTGCGTGGGTTTCAGGCCCATGCGTGAGAACGCGCGTCGCCACGCCTGGATTTCGGGCAATTCGCCTTCCGGTGTGCCTGCCAACCGAGCGCGCGCGGTTGCCTGCAGCCGGGCAATCTCCGCATCGACGCTCGCATCCTGTCGGACACCCTCGACGGACAGCACGCCGGGCACGAGTTCGGGAAAGTCTTGCCAGATCTGTGGGGCATGAATGAAGTGCATGGTCAGGTGGATTCCTTGGGTCGGGAAGAAACCGGCGCAGACGAACGCGCCAAGGCGAGGCTCAATACCGCCGCCAGCACACATGTGATACCGCTGATCTGCCGCACGCTGACCACCTCGCCGAGCAGCACGGCGGCGAACACGACTGCGGCCACCGGCGCGAGGGCGGTGAAGAGCGCAGCCTCTGCGCCGCTCACGCGTGCGGCCCCCGCATACCAGAGCACAAAGCCGCCGACGGTGGGCACGATGGCGTAGTAGGCAACAGCGGCCAGTGCATGCGTTGCCTGGGCGGAGGCATGCAGTTGCCAGGGGGCTTCCCATAAGGCGGGCAGCAAGGCCGTCAGCAAGCCAAACATGCTCATCAGGGTGGATAGCGCCAGCGGCGGCACAGGTGTGCGCAACCGCTTGTTGAGCAGGATGAACAGCCCTTCGCACACCACCGCGCCAATCACCAGCACGTTTCCCACCAGCGGATGCGCGGCGTCGCCACCTGGTTGGAACGCGATGGCCAACACGCCGGCCGTCGCCAGTGCAATTGCCCCTAATACCGCGCGCCCTGGCCGTTCACCCAGCACCACAATGGCAATGAGCGCGGATACCACCGGCAACGTGCCGATGATGACGCCCGCATCTGCCGCAGACGCATACCGAAGCCCCGAGATCAGCAGCGTCGTATAGCCCACGCTGCCGGCCGCCGCCTGCAGGAACAGCAGGCCCCACGCCTTGCGTGAAAGCACGGGCCAGCGCGCCCCCGTCACGCGCATGGCAATGAGAAACAGCGGCAGCGCTATCGCAAAGCGCAACGCGGTGGCGGTGAATGGCGGGAGCCCGGCGGCGATGATCTTGCTGGCTGCAACCGTGCTGCCCACCAGCACCATCGCCAGTGCGAGGTAAAGGCAGCCTTCGAGGCGTCTGGACATGTCGAACCCTGCGTCTGTGAAAGCCCGCAGGATGGCCGCGCCCGAAGCGCACGTCTTGAACGAAATTGCAGGGGGGGAGGCGGCCGGTTACCGCGCCGCCGCCACCATGCCCGGCGATACGCCGTACTTGCGCACGAACTGGCGGGTCATGTGACTTTGGTCGGCAAAACCGCAGGCCGCGGCGGTCTCTGCCAGCGGTAGCCCCTGGGCGATCAAACGGCGCGCGAGAGCAACGCGCCGCTGCAATTGATAGGCATGCGGCGTGAGGCCCGTGACACGCGCAAAGCCGCGCAACACCTGAAAGCGGCTGAGACCGGTCTCTTGGGCAAGATCGAGCAGGGAGACCGCGGCGGCCGGGTCATCGTCAATGCGCATGCGCGCGATGCGGATGGCGTCGGGGGCATCGTCGGCGTGGCTGTTGGCGGTATGCAGCGCATCGGCCAGCACCGATAGCAGCAACTGCTCGCGCAGCAGTGCATCGCATTGTGCGGCGGGTGCCGTCATTTGCCCGAACAACAGGTGCACACGCCGTGCCAAGTTGACGTCGTGCGCGACTGGGCGGTCGAATTCGGCATTGTCGTTGCCGATCAGGAGATCATGCGCAAGCGCGCCGACCGTGCCCGGGTCGAAGTACAGCATGCGCCAGGCACGGCCCGCATCGCCAATCGGGGTACCGTCGTGCACCTCGGCCGGGTTGACCATGATGACGTCGCCTGCACCGGCTTCCACCATGCCGCGCCCGCTGAATGACTTCTGTGCACCCCGGTCGACAATGCCAATGCCGAACTGCTCGTGCGTGTGGCGCGGGAATGTGTGGCCGGAGTCGGCGGCAACGGCCTCCACGCCGTGCATGGCGCAGCGGAGCATCGAGAAAGCAGTCTGGGCCGGCCGGCTGGGCAAGGCGGGTCTCCTGGCGGGAGGGCGAATGCAGCAGGATAGCGTGCTTTACGGGGCAGGGCGCAACGAGGCGGCCGACCGCGGCACGTGCGCGCGGCGCCATATCGAAACGCCGTGGAACGTGTTCTTCTCATTTCGCTCAATTTCTAGCGCCTTGCGGTTGTTATCCTCAAGACTTCCCGCCCCGGGGTCACCCGGTAAGATGATGCAGAGCCTGAAGCTTCGCCATGCGGGAATCGTCCCCGCTGGGGCGGGCGACAGTGTGTTGGCATCCATCCATGCGTCCGTCTTTCGGCATTACCTCCAAGCTGTTCGTTGTGCTGTTCGCGTTGAGCATCGTCGTGGCGCTTGCCATGGGTGCGGCCGTGCGCTGGCGCTTCGACGCCAACTTTCTTGAGTACGTCAACACGCGCGAGGCAGAGCGTATGACCGTGCTCGCCCGCGGCGTTGAAGCGGCTTACGCCGAGCACGGCAACTGGGAATTCCTGCGCAACGACCGCCAGGCGTGGTTCCACCTGCTGCGCCGCGAAGGCGCTCGTGCACGTGCCAATGGCATGGGTGGCGAGCATCTCGACCCGCCGCCCGGTCACCGCTTTGATCCGCTTCCGCCCGACATGGACCGTGGCATGCCTGCGCCGCCGGATGTTGCCCGCGCCGGCAGCCTGCCTTCGCACCCGCCTGGGGAGCCTCCACCACCGATGCCGCGTTCGCCGATCTGGCTGTTGGATGCCGAGCGCCACGTCATCATTGGCGATGGGCCACCGCTGGGGCCCACCGCAAAATGGCATGAGCTCCGCCGCAACGATCTCACCATCGGCTGGCTGGCCATGCCGGCGCGCATGCGTGTGCCCGAAGGTGCAGACCAAGCCTTTCTTGGGCAGCAACTGCGTGCGACATGGATCATTGCCGGGTTGTCGGTATTGCTGGCCGCGCTGGTGGCGGTGTTGCTCGCGCGCGGGCTGCTTGCGCCAATGCGCCGGCTGACCGATGCCGCCCGCCGCATGGCCGACGGCGATTACGCCACCCGTGTCGACGTGCATTCGCGCGACGAACTTGGCGAGCTGGCGGCAGACTTCAACCACTTGGCGGTATCGCTGGAAGCCAACCAGAAAATGCGTCGCCAGCTCACCGCCGATATCTCGCACGAGCTGCGCACACCACTGGCGGTGCTGCGGGGCGAGCTGGAAGCCCTGGAAGACGGCGTGCGTCCGTTGACGGCCACGTCGCTGGCCTCGCTGCAGGCTGAGGTGACCACGCTCAGCAAACTCATTGACGACTTGTACGAGCTGTCACTGGCCGATGTGGGGGCACTGGCCTTCCATATGGAAGCGCTGGATCTGGCCGATACCGTGTGCAGTGCCGTGCAGGGCTTCACGCCGCGCCTGATGGAGAAGGGCATCGCGCTGCAGCTCGATTTGCCGAGCGTGCCTTCGCAAGAGGCCATGGTGAACGGCGACCCGCAGCGCCTGCGCCAGGTCATGCAGAATTTGCTGGAAAACACGCTGCGCTATACCGACGCGGGCGGCACGCTGCGTGTGCATGTCCACCAGGATGGCCAGTGGCAACAGATCGACGTGCAGGACAGCGCGCCGGGCGTGCCCGAAGCGATGTTGCCGCGCATCTTCGACCGGCTCTTCCGCGCCGACCCTTCACGCAGCCGCGCACAGGGCGGGGCGGGGCTGGGCCTGAGCCTGTGTCAGACCATTGTCGCCGCACACGGCGGCACCATTGAGGCCAGACCCTCGCCGCTGGGCGGGCTCTGGATCATCATCCGCCTGCCCATTCTTGATCTGCTTGATCCGCTTGCCGACCATGATTCTGATCATTGAAGACGAACCCAAACTGGCCGCACTCACGATCGATTACCTGCGTGCCGCCCACTATGAAACCGAGTGGCTGGCCGACGGTACGAACGCGGTGCAGCGCGTGCGCGAGGCCATGCCCGAACTGGTGGTGCTCGACCTGATGCTGCCCGGAAAGGACGGCCTGGAAATCTGCCGAGAGGTGCGCACCTTCAGCGAGGTCCCCATCGTCATGGTGACCGCGCGTGTAGAAGAGATCGACCGCCTGCTCGGCCTCGAGCTCGGCGCAGATGACTACCTCTGCAAGCCCTTCAGCCCGCGCGAACTGGTGGCGCGCATCAAGACCATTCTGCGGCGCGCGCAGCGCGGCGGCGGCCTGCCTGAGAGTGCGCTCGTGATCGACGGCGCCGCGTATTCCGCCACGCTGCGGGGGCAGCGCCTGGACCTGACGCCCGTGGAGTTTCGCCTGCTCGCGGCGTTGGCCGGTGCGCCGGGGCGCATCCTCTCGCGTGCGAATCTGCTTGAACAGATCTACGACGATCATCGCATCGTGACCGATCGCACGGTCGATACGCACGTCAAGAATCTGCGCCGCAAGATGGAGCTGCTGAGCCCGGGCACCGACATGATCCACTCGGTCTACGGCGTGGGATATCGGCTCGACGCCTGATACACGTGATGCGGTTGCATGCCGATTGTGGCGTAACGGGCGGTCAAGAAAACTCCTCCGTTTGCCCACCTTTGGTGCGACATCGATGGCTACAGTGAGCGTATGGCTGGCATGGTTGACATGCGCGGCCGACGTTCTCATCAGGAGCCTCACCATGATCGCTGTGACTTCCCGCCGCCTGGTTGCCGTTGCTGCCGGGCTTCTCTTGTCTTGCGCCGCGCTGGCCCAGACGGCCGCCCCCGACGCAGTTCCCATGTCGCCGATGCCTGGGCATGGTCCCGGCATGATGGGCCGTGGGCCGGGCCCCGGCTTTGGCCAACCCGGGCCGCACGGTATGGAGCGCGGGCGTCACCACGGTGGCGAGTTCTTCCTGCGTGGCCTGAATCTGACCGAAGAACAGCGCGACAAGATTTTCGCGATCAAGTATGCGCAGATGCCGCAAGAGCGCGAGCAACACAAGGCCGTCGCACATGCGCGTCGTGACCTGCGTCAGATGGTGACGTCCGGCCAGTACGATGAGGCACGCGTTCGCACGCTGTCCGAAGCGCTGGGCCGAGCAGTCACCCAAGAAGCCCAACTGCGCGCGCAAGCCGGCGCCAAGATCATGCAGGTGCTGACGCCTGAACAGCGCAAGCAGATCACCGATCGCGAAGCCCGGCACGTGGCCGTGCTTGAGCAGGGCGAAGATGCACCCGCGCAGGAACTGGCGGCAATGTAATCAGACTTGCCTGATGGTCTACTGCAGCTAGCGGTAGACCACCACGGGCACCTGCGCGTAAGTCAGCACCTTGCGCGTTTCATTGCCGATCAGCAATCGCCCCATCAGGCTGCGGTGCCCGTGCGATGCCATGAAGATGACGTCGCATGCGTGCCGCTTCGCCGCGTCCAGAATGCCGAGGTAGGGCTCGGAAAATTGCGAGACATCGCTGTCGAACTGGATGCCTTCTTCCCGGGCGCGCTCAGCAATCCGATCGATGCAGTCTTTCGCATAGCCCTGCACTTGCTCCATGTAGTGCGCGTGCGGACACTCGCCCACCCCGGCGGAATACGCCATGTTGGGGAATTCTTCGATGCACGTGTAAGCGGTGAGGCGGCAACCGGTGGCGCGCGCGAGTTTCAATGCGCCGTCGATTGCCTTGCGGCATTGCTCGGAGCCGTCGGTCGGCAAGAGGATATGGGTAAACATGGCGCTCTCCATGGGGAACCCACTTCCAAATTACTGCACTGCACACGACAGCTCTATCGTGGAAAACGCTAGGCCCGGCGCCACTCTTCAGCGGTTGCTGAAATACGGTCGTTCGTTTTTTGTGCGGTAGGCAAGCGTGTTACTTGCCTTGCCAAGCCTGCCGATAGCGCGAGGGCGACGCCCCGAGTTGGGTGGCAAAGCGCCGGCTGAAATGGCTTGGGCTGGCAAAGCCGCAGCGCTCCGCAATCGTTGCCAGCGGCAGCGTGGTCGATCGCAGCAGGTCTTGCGCACGTGCAATGCGCCGCTGCAGAACCCACTCGTGCGGCGCCACCCCGAACGATGCGCGGAACATCCGCGCAAAGTGAAATTCCGACAGATTGGCCTCTGCCGCCAGCTCCCCGATCGACAGCAGCAAGTGCAGCTCAGCTTCAATGCGTGAGGCAATGCGGCGGCACACATGGGGTGCCAGCCCGCCACGCACCGCCATTGCGCGTGTACGGCCCTGTGTCTGCACGAGATACGACAGCGTGTCGTTGGCCAGCGCGTTGGCACGCATGCGGTCGTCCAGGTCGGACCAGTCGAGTTGGGCGATGCGCGCGCACGATTGCGCGAGGTGCACGTCTTCAATGAAAGTGCGGTCGTGCAGGGTAAACAGGCGCGGCTCGGCGTCGAGCAGACGCACTGCATGCCCGGCCAGTGCATCGGGTGCGAAGTACAGATGGACAAAACGCATCGGCTGCTCGATCACCCAGGCAGATTCGTGCTCGGCCGGCAGCATGCACACACGGCCCGGCGCGCCGAACAGGTTCGGCAAGTCCTGCCGGTGCGTGGTGTAGCCGCCTTGCAGATACACCGACAGTGTGTGGTGACCCGGCTGGACGTAGTGTGCCTCGTCGTGTTCGTTGCACCAGATAGCGGCGGTCACGCCATCGCCCAGATTGACGACACGCTCCAGCGATGCGCGCGACCCACGCGCGAGCGTACCGAAGACGCTGGCGTCTGCGGTCACGCGTGGGTCAGGCGAAGTGGGGTCGAGGGTAGGGCGCACGCGTCGATGTTACCAACGATCGCGCCGCCGGTGAGCGGCGGCTTCGGCCGCTAGCCCGGGCAGAGTTCGTGCGCCACCGCACCCGCCAGGCCCACGCCATCCACGCGTTGCCAGTTGGCATCGTTGGCGAACTGCTTCTCGCTGACGGTCATGGCGCCCTGGTACAGCTTGGCGCGAGAGACAGAGAACTGCCGGCTGCGGCAGTCGACGGTGTAGAGGAAGTCGGCCATGTCGCCACGGAAGGCGCCGAACATGCGCTGCAATGAACGCATGCCCGCGCGGTTGGATGCCTCCACGCGCACCCAGGCACTGATCGGGCCGCTGGGCATGCGCTGGATGCTGCCGGCGTCGAGCGATGCATAGCTGTCCGGTTGATCGGGCAGCGTGATCCAGCGTTCGGCGCCGATCGCGCTGAAAACAGTCATGGCCAGTCCGGCCAGCATGCCGGCAAGTACACCGCGTGCGATTGCGGCGGTGGTCATCGTGGCTTGGCGTTGCCTGGAACCGGAATGGCGACGGCGTCGGAGTGGCTGCAGGCCATGGTCACGCCGGATTTTTCGAAGTCGACCATTACCGCGCCAGGCTTATCGGCGCGGCTGGGCGTGCCGGCCAGGCTGCCTGACAGGCGCTGCATGATGGCCTGGCAGGTGGGGACCTTGCCTTCCTTTCCGGTCTTGGTTGCAGTTGCTGAAGCTGGTGCCGGCGGCTCGGCAGCAGCCGGTGCGCTCGGCTGGGTTGAGGCATGCGCGCGCGGCAATGTCACCAGCGCGGCAAGCGCCGCTACGGCAATCAGCAATCGCGTGGAACGCCGCAACAGGGGCGATGCCGACGACGATCGGGACATGGGGGAAAGAAACGGCATGACGGTCAAAGCACGGGGGTCAGAATGCGCCTGTACAGCAACGCGGGCAGGCGGGATCTCTGGAGTGTAACGGCACTTCGTGTCGAAACTTGACGCGGCAAACTGCCCCATCGTCCAGGTGAGGGTGATGCACCCTGCCCAAAATGATTCATGCAATCGACATAATCGGCCGGTCGAACCAGACCAGACGCGGAACATTCGTGCGCATGTTCCGACCAACCAATATGCCGGGGGATTTATATGCACCATCGGTATCACACTGCGGTGCATCGTAGATCGCCAGCGCACGCAGACGGGGCAAGCAGCACAGGGGTTCGTGCAGTGCCAAAAAGAAGGCACCGGAAAAATGAGGTGGATTATAAAAAGGGATGGAATACCCTGCCTTTTCTGCACTTTGTTTTTTTGGGCGGGACACTATTATTTAAAGCATGGAAGCGATGCCGCGGCAGCTATGTGCCCGTCGCTTCGTGGGTCGGTTCTCCTCTCTGGAACAGATCGACACGGTCCAGAGATTTCAACCCGCGCCTCGTCAACTGAGCGCGGGTTTTTCTTTGGGCGCAGTGCCAGCGCTCAGGCAATCGCGCAGAGTGCTCTTCAGTTTTCCGCTGGCGTGCCGTTGTGGATAGGGTCGAAACGCGTGTAGGCTGCACTTTCCATTGCAGTCGCTGACCAAGCAACCGTATCCCCGATGAACCGTTCCCATCCGGCCGATGCCGGAGCCCTTCCTGTTGACGCGGAGCTGGCTCCAGAGGCCATGCCACGCCCGGCAACGGCACCTGTTCCCTCGGCGCAGACCGCAGCCGAAGAACAGGCTACAGGCACGGATTTCGATGCGCTGGCGCGCCTGTCGTCCGATGCTGTGCTGTTGACGGTGGAGGGGCGTGTCGTGCGAGCCAACCCTGCTGCCGCGCGCCTGATGAATGCGCAGGCGCCGGAGCAGCTTGAAGGTGTGCAGCTTGCCGGCCTGATCCACCCGGATGATGTGGGCCAGGCCGTGCCGCGTCTGGCGCGCATGGTGAGCGGTGGCTTGGGTGCCCAGCCCGTCGAGCACCGTTTGGTGCGGGCCGACTACACCCATGTGCTGGTTGCCAGTGAGGCCGCCGCGTGCGAGCACGAAGGCCAACCGGCGGTGATGCTGGTACTGCGTGAAGCCGGCTCGCGCCACGCGCTTGAGCGCCACGCCGTACAGGCCCGTGCCGAAGCCTTGCAAGCACGCCGCCTGCTCGCCTCGGAGAACGCCGTGCTTGCGCAACTCGCTTCCAACGCGACGCTGTCGACAGTGCTGCGCCATTTGTGCCTGTACGTCGAACAGGTCTACCCGAATGCCATGGCGGCGGTACTGCTGCTTGCTGAAGACAACCCGGACGAAAGCCAGACCCTGCGCGTGGCCGCCGCGCCCACGCTGCCCGCGGCCTACGCTGCCACGCTGGAGAATTCGCCCGTCGGCCCCGATGCCGGCGCGTGCGGCTGTGCGGTCTACCTGGGCAACGCCGCCCTGATTGGCGACATCGCAACCGACCCGCGTTGGCAGCATGAACGCACCGCAGCACTGGCTGCCGGCTTTGCGGCAGCCTGGGCGTTGCCGATCCGGTCTTCACGCGGCGACAAGCTGGGTGTGCTCACGCTGTTCTATCGCCAGCCCTGCTTGCCTAGCGAAGAAGAGCTGAATTTTCTCGACGACGTAACCCACCTGGCCGGCGTCGCCATTCAGAAAGACACCATTGAGCGCGGCCTGGCCGAGAGCGAAGCGCGCTATCGCCTCGCCATTTCGCACCTGAACGAGGGCGTGCTGATCCAGAGTCTGGACGGCGTGGTGCTGGCAGCCAATGCCAGCGCCGAGCGCATCCTGCGCGTGCGTGCCGGACAATTGGTCGGCCGCAACCGGCTGGACCCGCTGCAGCGCGTGATTGACGAAGACGGCAACGAGATCGCCCACGATGTCCTGCCTTCGCAGCTCGTCAAGCGCAGCGGCGAGCCGATCCTGGGGCGGGTCTACGGTCTCCTGCTCAAGACCGGCGAGTTGGTCTGGATTCGCGAGAACATCATCCCGATCCGTCGCCATGGCGAGCCGGTGCCCAGCAGCATCATGCTGTCGTTTGCCGACATCACCGACATCAAGCGCGCCGAGCAGCGCCTGCGCCATCTTGCTGCGCACGATGCGCTCACTGGCCTGACCAACCGCAGCTTCTTCATCGCCCATCTGGAAGCCGCCATCGAGCGTGCGCGCGACGAAAGCCGCGAGCTTGGGTTGTTCTTCCTGGATCTGGACCGCTTCAAGAGCGTGAACGACACCGCGGGCCACGCCTGCGGCGACACGCTGCTGCAGAGCGCCGCCGCACGGTTGACGGACTGCATTGGCCCCGGCGACGTGATCGCGCGCCTGGGCGGCGACGAATTCGTCATCCTGATCGAGCAGCGCGTGGAAGGTAAGCGCATTGCGCTGCTGGCTGAACGTTTGCTGCTGACCATGCGCGAGCCGTTCGATACCGTCAACGGGCGCTACTACCTGGGTGTATCGATTGGCGTGGCGCTGTATCCGCACGATGGCATTTCGGGCTCCGACCTGCTGCGTTCGGCCGACGCTGCCATGTACCGCGCCAAGCAGAATGGCCGCAACCGCGCGCAGTTCTACACGGCCGAGCTCAACGCCCGCCTGCAGCGCCGCTACCTGCTGGAGAATGCGCTGCGCGACGCGCGCGAGAACAACGAACTGCAGCTCGTCTATCAGCCCAAGTACGACCTGGCCAGCCACCGCATCGTTGGTGCCGAAGCGCTGCTGCGCTGGAACAGCGCGAAGCTGGGTGCCATCTCGCCGGTCGAGTTCATTCCGGTGGCGGAAGAGACCGGTCTGATCGTGCCGATTGGCGAATGGGTGCTGCGCCGCGCGTGCGAACAGGCCACGACGTGGTACGAGGCGCTAGGCTACGACTTCCGCATGGCGGTCAACCTATCGGCGCGCCAGTTCCAGGCCGGTGATGTGGTGCCGATGATCGAGCAGACGCTGGCCGAGACCGGCCTGCCGCCCACCGCGCTTGAAGTGGAAATTACCGAAAGCCTGCTGATGGGTGGCGCGGATGAAGTCCGCCCGATGTTCGACGCGCTCACCGCGCAAGGCATTCGTATTTCCATCGACGATTTTGGCACGGGGTACTCGTCGCTGTCGTACCTGCAGCGCTTCCCGATCAGCAACGTGAAGATCGACCGCTCGTTCATCACGGGCATTCCACACGACCCGGATTCGGTGGCGCTGACCGAGGCCATCGTCGCCATGGCGCGCGCCCTGGGCATGACCGTCACGGCCGAAGGCGTGGAAGATGCCGACCAAGTGGAGTTTCTCGCCAAGGCCGGCTGCCAGGAAATCCAGGGCTACTACATCGGCAAGCCTGTCACGGCGGAAGGCTTTGACCGGCTGCTGCGGGCGCACCTTTCGGTCGTGGATGCCGGGGTGCGCGCGGCACTGGGCTGACCGCTTGGTAGGCCCTCCAGGCTGACCGTTCGCGCCAGCCTTCCTGCCATTCGTCGCAAATCGCTCCCGTGTGTGGAATGCGGTGCCTAAGCTGGCGTCATTCCAACAGGGAGACCGCCATGCTCGAATCGATCACCTCCATCGTGTCGCACACGCCCACCTGGGTGTTCGGGGTGTTTGCCGTGCTGATTGCGCTTGGCCTGCGCCAGACGCAGCCCCGCGTGGTATCACGCCGTCGCCTGATCGTGCTGCCACTGGTGGTGGCTGCGTACTCGTTCTACGGCGTGGTGATGGCGAGCCACGGCAGCGCGCTCGCGCTGGCAGCATGGCTGGCGGCCATTGCAGCGGCCTTCCTGTTGACGCGTCTAATGCCGCCCAACGGCGCCATCTCCGAATCAGCCGCCACCGTGCGCGTGCCCGGTAGCTGGGTGCCGATGGTGGTGATCCTGGGCCTGTTCACCGCGCGCTACGCTTACAACGTGATGCTGGCGATGCATCCGGATGTCCTGCAATCCGCCGGTTTCATGACGCTGTTCAGCGCGCTGTTCGGGTTCCTGGGTGGTTTGCTGCTCTCGCGTTCGGTGCTGATGCATGTGCGTACGCCGCGCCTGATGGCGGCTTGAGTTCGCCTCACACGACGATGCACCGATCCGCCCCCTGATCGGCGCGACCCGACGCCAATCGGCGTTAACATCCGCATGTTGCAATCTCCATCCAATACGAGACGACATGCTGGAACTCGACGGCACCATCTGGCTGCGCGCCGGTGAAGACAACTGGGGCGGACACGGCCGCATTGCATTGCTGTCGGCCATCGGTCAGACGGGCTCCATCACGGCGGGTGCCAAGGCGGTCGGCCTTTCCTACAAGGCCGCCTGGGACGCCATCGACACCATGAACAACCTGGCCGGCGAGCCGCTGGTGGTGCGTACTACGGGCGGCAAGGGCGGCGGCGGCAGCGTGCTGACGCCGCGCGCACAGCGGCTGATCGAGAGCTTCCGCGTGCTGGAAGCGGAGCACCGCCGCTTCGTCGAACGCCTGGATGCCGCAGCCCAGGCCGCCAGTGAAGACGTGACATTGCTACGCCGCCTGATGCTGCGCACGAGTGCGCGCAATGCGCTGTTCGGCACGGTAGAGTCGATCGCATCGGGCGCGGTCAACGATGTGGTGACACTGCGTCTGCCGGGCGGTCAGGCTGTCGCCGCGACCATTACGCAGGAAAGTACGCATGCGCTTGGGCTGGCACCGGGGGTACAGGCTGTCGCCCTTATCAAGGCGCCGGCTGTGATGCTGATGCGCGGGGCTGGGGAATGGCGCGTGTCTGCCGAAAACCAATTGCCATGCGTGGTCACGGAAATTCGCGATGGCGCAGTGCAGGCTGAGGTGCGGTTGCGCCTGCTCGATACAGATGCCGCCGCCGCGCAGGAAACCGTTCTGGTGGCAATGCTCTCGCGCACGGCGGTCGAAACGCTGGCCCTGGCGGAAGGTGTGGAAGCCGTGGCCGTGTTCGAGGCGTCGAGCGTGATCCTGGGCTTGGCCTGAGCCCCATGGCTGCCCCCAAGACCCTGCTGATCGTCTATCACTCGATGACGGGCGGCACGCGGCAGATGGCTGAAGCCGCGCAGGCCGGCGCGACCGCAGAGGGCGGTGTTGCCGTGCGGTTGCTGCATGCCGCACATGCGGGCCCCGATGATGTGCTCGCGGCGGACGGCTACATCTTTGCGACGCCGGAAAACCTGGCGGCCATCAGCGGACAGCTCAAGGATTTCTTCGACCGCTGCTATTACCCTGCGCTCGACCGCATCAACGGCCGCCCCTATGCCTGTCTGATCTGCGCCGGCAGCGACGGCCAGAACGCCGCGCGGCAGATCGAGCGCATTGCCACCGGCTGGCGGCTCAAGCCCGTGGCCGAGCCGATCATCGTATGCACGCGTGCGCAGACGCCGGAGGCTATCCTGGCGCCGAAGCAGATCGGCATGGAAGATCTGGAGCGCTGTCGCGCGTTGGGCGAGGCGATGGCAACGGGGTTGGCGCTGGGCGTGTTCTAGCCGCGTCAACGGCGACCAAAAAGGGGGGCGGGTATGGGGTGGGGAAGACTCTACGCCGTGAATGAAAGCGCCGGCCAGTTGCTGAGCACATGTCGAACGAAAGCAGACTGGTATGAAGCGATGAACACGCTGGGTATCGAGAACGCGCCGCAACTCGACGCCGAGGACTCGATACGCTTCTGGGCATCGAAGCTTGACGGCATCGCTCACCCTGCTGCGAAGTTCTTCGCCGGTGATTTGCATGCTGAGGACAACGGAGCCGATGATCCGAACGTCTGCTTCGTCAGCGGCGAGTCGGCGAGCGCGTTTCTTTCGCAGCTCGAGCAACTCGGCGAAGCATTCTTCATCAACCTGTTTCCTCATGAAGGGCCGTACGGTGTCGGACATGCCTGGCTGTACGAGCCGCTTTGCGTTTTCTTGCGGGACGCCCGCCTCCAGGGCAATGCCGTCATGATTCTGTGGGAAAACTAGATGCCCTCCGGCGGCAGCGCATGAGGCCAACCGCGTGAAGACCCGAAGTGTTTTGCAATCCAAGATAGCGATCAAGGAGTCAGCATGGCGAAGCCCAGTACCTCGATTGAACCCGCTGACATCTTTGCGGCGGCCCGTACAGCAAACCTCGTCGCTACACGCGCCTTTCTTGATGCTGGCGCTGAGCCTGCCGCAGTGAACGACCATGGCTTCACGGCACTGGAATGTGCGGCGATGGGAACGAATGGAACGCCCACCGAGCAACATCTTGCCGTACTGCGCCTGTTGATTGAGGCGGGAAGTCCGCTTGAGCATCAAGGTGGCGGAGGTCGAACGGCGCTTTACCTTGCGGCGGAATTCTCACGCGGCGTGGAGGCCGTTCAGTTGCTGCTGGATGCCGGAGCACAAGCCGACATTCGTGACGGGCACGGGAACCACATCGTTGAAAACGCCATGATGCCTGCGGTCAAGGCGCTGCTTTCACAGATCACCGGCCACCTGATCCCCCAAAAGGAAGCGGCGCCCGAGCCGAGGAAAATGTCGGTGCTTGAGTGGCGCGCCGCTCGAAAGAAAATCGACGCAGCGTTCGACAAGCTTGAGAGCGTTGGCATCGTCGCCTTGCATGACGTGGGCCGTACGCAGGAAGACGGTTTTGCGGATGCCTCTGCGTTGTTCAGGGAGCGCGGTGGCTCCGAGGCCGGGCTCTCCGGCATGTGTTTCTATACCCGGCAAGACCTCGATCGGGCCAAGCGCAGCAGTGATCTCGCCCTGGCTTTCTGGGGCGGGCCGGGAGGTGAGGCAGCGTCAACGAAGCGAGTCGGCCAACAGATTGCCGAGGCTTTCGGCAGCGTCGGCTTGCCAGTGAAATGGAACGGATCGGAGCGTGTTCGCCCAACCGTGGACCTCAGAGCGGTCGATTGAAGCGGGGCGACACATCTGCTGCAGGAATGCCGGCGCGATTCCTAGCCGTTGGACACCACCGTCAGGTGCGGATACGGCTTCACGGTGGTATCGCCCGGCGCCTGCACCGCATCGGCCACCACGCGGCCATCGCGTAGTTCGAACACGTGGTCACCGAAGATCTCCACGTCCGCCGGATCGTGCGTGATCATCAGCATCGGTATATCCAGCCGCCGCTGCAGTGCCGACAACTCCGAGCGCATGCGCGTGCGCAGCGCCGGGTCCAGCGCGGCAAAGGGCTCGTCGAGCAGCAGCATCGAGGGTTCGGCGATCAACGCCCGGGCCAGGGCCACGCGCTGGCGCTGTCCACCGGAAATCTGCGCAGGGTAATTGGCCGCCACCGCCCCTAGCTCGAAGGTGTCGATCCACTGTTGCACGCGCGGGTCTTGTGCCCGGCGCGGCGGATTGAGCCACCCGCGCTTGAGTCCGAAGCCGATGTTCTGCGCCACCGTCAGGTAGTTGAAGAGGGCGTAGTCCTGGAAGAGGTAACCGACGCGGCGCTCCTGCGTGCTGAGGTTAGTGCCATCTGCATGGTTGAACAGCGTGCGGCCATTCAACACGATGCGGCCCCGGTCGGGCGTCATCAGGCCGGCGATGGCGCGCAGGGTGAGGCTCTTGCCAGCACCAGACGGGCCGTAGAGCACCACGCGTCGGCTATCGGAGCGCACGGCAATGTCCAGCGAGAACACCCGCGCAGCGCTCGTCAGCGTCTTCTGCACCACAAGATCGACCATGGCTGCGCTCATGCCGGTTGCTCCTGCAGGCTGGGTGCGCGCCCTTGCAGCAGGCGGCTGGCCACCACCAGTACCACGATGCAGGTGAGCGAGGTGATCAGCACCAGCGTGTTGGCCGTGGCGTCGTCGCCGGCCTGCACAGCTTCGTAGATGGCGACGGACAGCGTCTGCGTACGGCCGGGCAGGTTGCCGGCAATCATGAGCGTGGCACCAAATTCACCCAGTGCGCGTGCAAACGCCAGCAAGACGCCAGCGGCGATGCCGCGCGCGGCCAGCGGCAGGGTCACGCGAAAGAACACGGCGGCTTCCGGCAGGCCGAGCACGCGGGCGGCATTCTCGAGCTGATGGTCGACGCCCTCAAATGCGGCACGTGCCGATTTCATGACCAGCGGAAACGCCACCACAGTCGAGGCAATGACCGCCCCTTGCCACGTGAAGACCAGCTGGATACCAACGCTGTCGAGCCATGCGCCGACCGGGCCACGCCGGCCCAGCAGCACCAGCAGGTAGTAGCCCAGCACCGTGGGTGGTAGCACCAGCGGCAGGGTCAGGACGGCGTCGATCAGGTCACGCAGGCGGCTGCGCGTGCGCGCCAGCGCGTAGGCCGCGGCCACGCCCAGGATGAGGTTGAGGGCGGTCGCCCAACCGGCCACTTTCAGTGAGAGCAGCAGGGGCGTCCAGACGGAATAGGTCATGCGGGTGCTTGGTATGCCAGCGGGCTACCACTGGCGGGCGAAGGGTCAAGCGTGTGCTTCTAGCGCAATATAGGGTTGGTTATAACGGATGGTCAATCCGTTGCGCTTGATGCCGCACATGAGACGCGGGAAATACTGCTGGCCAGAGGTTGGGTCGCTGGGTGGGGCGGTGCCGGATCCGCAGAGGCACCTTCGGCCATGCAGCCTTGGCGGAGCGACAACCGAATGCCTTCTTGGTAATTGTCCGGGGTTGCGGAATGTGGACCTGATCTCCAAGCATGGCTCTGCAGTTGATGCATTGCCAATGCGAAATGTCGCGCGATCAAAACAAATTGTCGTTCAATCAAAAGTATTTGAATCGCTATCCCCCCGAATGGGTGGGAGCGTTGGGCTGATATCGCTTTTGCATTCCTGTAAAATTCAATCTGTGCTAGTGCGTTGAAATTGCGTGGGGCGCAGCCCCTTTTTCTGGATGACTCTGCGTGGGCCACTTCGCCTGTCGTGTTGGGTGGGGGCTTTCAAGCACATTGGCAATTCTTTTTGATTGCTGACTTTTAAAGATTTCAAGAGTGCCGGGTGAGGCGGGGAATAGGAATGGTCCGGAGCCATCGTTCTATTTGGAAATAGAGCGCGGCGATGGAAGGCGGCGCCGCACCGTAATCATCGGTGCTGGCATGTTGCCAATATCCTGCGTCGTCTGAGTTTCGGGATACGGGCGGCGTCGCGTCTTGCGTCAATCAAGATGGCGCGGCACTCCCGGGGCTGATGATGCAGACCCAGACGCTGCACAGGTTCAGCGTGCATGCTGACTGGCTTTGATGCGCCGAAGGCGGTGCGTGGCCAGGAATGGTGTGTGCTGTCGCAGCCATTTTTCCGATTATTAAGTGCAGATTACGACCAAATGACGCGGGCAGCGGCTTGGGGCGTGAAAGGGCGGTAACGAGTGCGATGGCGTTTCATCGAGCATTGCCATCAAACAGATTTTCAGGGGATTTCCTCAACATTCGACTCATTTCGTTATTTGCCCGGTATTCGTGGGCTGTGAAGAAACACTAACGAAATATTTAACAATTGTTGGAAACCAAAGAATCCCTGCTGGCGGGTGGGGCGTGCCAGGAAGTCTTGGGCTAGTATGCGCATCGCTGTACCCACTGAGCCGCGCGTTGCGTGAGCATGGGGGGGTGTGGCAACAATAAAAATAAGTAATCCAATCAATAAAAAGGTTTAAGCCTTGAGTTGGTGGTCGGACGATGTTGGTCTGTATCTATTCGTGACGGGGAAGGTTATGAAACAACGCACTCTGGTGACGCACAAGGATTCCCAACGAGGGATCGCGATGCTCACTTCCATCACACGGAATGGGACGCCGTCCCATTTGCCGACCCGCCCGTGCCGCTACGGCACGCGGGCCGACTTGCTGTTCGGCCCGACCTGATTCTCTGCTGACGTTTTCCAGGCCCAGGAGCGCTGTGCTCCGGGGTTGACTTGATGCGCGGTCGCTGCGGGCCCGGCGTGGTGTTTTTGTCCGGATGCCGCAGGGCGCGTGGTACGTGGTCGAGTCAACCGATCGATGGGTGATCGGGCCAAGCATTTCGGATAGGTGATTGGCGCCACGCGTGCTTGCGGGTCGTATCTGCACGCCCGCGCTCAACCTTTCTGTTGAAGTCGTCGTGAGCCGGGTGATGGCCGCTGGCGTTGCGCGCAAACGCTGGCGCCCTGTAATGTCGCGCCCCGCTTGGATTGAGAACCGTGGCTGTTTCGCTTCGTGGCCAATGTCGGCCGCAGCGACGCATTTGTAAGAGAGCGAATCCTGATGTCAACCAAGATCCTGTCCATCTTCGGTACGCGGCCCGAGGCCATCAAGATGGCGCCGGTCGTCAAGCAGCTTGAGCTGACGCCGGGCGTGGAGTCCATCGTCTGCGTGACGGGGCAACACCGCACCATGCTGTCGCAAGTGCTCGACCTGTTCGGCGTTCGGCCGCATCACGACCTTGCGCTGATGACCGGCAACCAGACGCTCAACGGGCTGGCGTCACGGCTGATTGCTTCGATTGACGACGTGCTTGCCATTGAGAAGCCGGACCGCGTGCTGGTGCACGGCGATACCACCACGGCCTGCGCCGCCGCGCTGGCTGCGTTCCATCGGCAGATCCCAATCGGACACGTGGAAGCCGGCCTGCGCACCGGAAACCTCGCGCAGCCGTGGCCTGAAGAGATGAACCGCCGCGTGATCGACGTGATGAGCGACCTGATGTTCGCGCCAACGGAGAGCTCTCGGATCAACCTGCTGGCCGAGTCGCTGGCGGGCCGCATCATCGTCACGGGCAACACCGTGATCGACGCGCTCTATCTGAGCGCCACGCGCATCGACACCGACGCCGCGCTGCGCGTGCAGCTGGATCAGACCCTGGCGTTTCTCGATCCGCAGCAGCCGGTGGTGCTGGTGACTGGTCATCGCCGCGAGAACTTCGGTGCGGGCTTTGCCGAGATCATCGCCGCGCTGGGCGATCTTGCACGCAGCAACGTCGCGCAGATCGTCTATCCGGTGCACCTCAACCCCAACGTCAGCGGGCCGGTGCGGCAGGCGCTCAGCGGCGAGCCCAACGTGCATCTGATCGAGCCGCTGGACTACCTGACCTTTGTGCGCCTGATGCAGCGGTCGGCCGTCATCCTGACGGACTCGGGTGGCATTCAGGAAGAGGCTCCGGCGCTGGGCAAACCTGTACTGGTGATGCGCGACGTGACCGAGCGCCCCGAGGCCATCGCGGCCGGCACGGTGCGCCTGGTCGGCACCCAGCGTGAAACGATTGTGCGGGAGACGCGCACGGTGCTGGAGTACCTGGCAATCGGCGAGACCTTCGCGGGCCGCTCCAATCCGTACGGCGACGGCCACGCATCGGCCCGCATCGTAGCGGCACTGATGGGGCAGCCGTTCAATGAGTTCAATCCTGACGGGCCCGGCCGCACCTTTGTTGGTGCCGCCGTCCGCGAGCCTTTGCTGCGGTAAGGCGCCATCCATCATTGCGAGACTATCGACGTGAATTCTGAACGTTCTCCTCGCCGCATGACGCGCGCTTACGTCGCGACGTTTGCGGTTGCCCTGGTGGTTGCGGGCCGTGTCCAGGCTGCTCCCGATGAGCTTGGCGCGGCATTGGCCCAGCTTTCGCAAGGACGCGTCGTGACGCGCAGCTTGTCGCTGGCAGACGTGGGCGTGCGCGAGCCGCTGGTGCTGCAGGCGCCGGATGCCATTCGCGAGCTGTACCTTCCGGTGCCCGCCAACCTGCCGATCTCCGATGCGACGCTCCAGGTGGATGGCGGTTACATGCGCGCAGATGGCGGGCGTACCACCATGCTGGTGTCGCTGGACGGGGCACCGGTGCTGGCGCGCGGCTTTACCCAGTTTCAGGGCGACGCTGCGGCCAGCCTGGGTGTGGACGGCGGCCCGCGGCCCACAGGTTTTGTCCGTCTGGGGCTGCAGTGGTCGTCGATCATCAACGACACCATCTGTACCGACCAGACGGCCATTGGCAACGTGCTGCGTATCGCGCCCACGTCGCGGTTGACGTACCGCTTCGATCCGGCTGCGATCAAGGATCTGCGCACCGCGTGGAGCGCATTGCCGACGGCACCGACGGTGGCGCTGAGCGCAAACAAGGTGGGTGCCCCTGCGTACGACGTGAGCTGGCGGACGATCGCGCTGCTCCAGGCGGAGAACAAGCGCCCGGCGGTGCGGGCATGGCCCGTTGTGGGCGATACGGTTGACCTGACCGGTGTGAGCGTACCCAAGGCATTGCAGGCCGCGCCCGCATTTGCGGCGCTGGCTGCTGGCGGCCAGCGCAAGCTGGCCAACCCGGCGGAGGTGGGCGCGTTCGTGTTGCTGGCCTCGCGTTCGGCATTCGCACCGGACATCGTGGTGGCAGATGACACGTTGCGCGGGAGCCTGAAGGCATCGCTGGATGCACTGCGCGCGCAGGTTGCCGCAGTCTCCGCGTCGGGTGCCGAGGCCTTTGACCAATGGCGTGCGCAGACCTGGGCACCGATCACCGAGCCGCTGGCGGCGGGTGAGGTTCGGCTTGCGCATCTGCCCGGGCAGGTCGTGATCGTGACGGGCGATGTAGGCGGGGTGGCGGCGCTGGCGGCAGCGTGGCGTCCGATCGATGCGTCCAACCAGATCGTGGTGCACCAGTTGGAGGGCGCACCGCATGCCTACGGTGACAAGGTTGCACTGGCCCTGCTGGGCGGCGAGCCGCGGACGATGGAGGTACTGGGCCGTGCAACGTGGGATGCCAGCTTTGATCTGAGCACCGTCTCCGGCCAGGGCAAGCTGCCGGGCGAAGTGGTGCTCGACGTTGCGGCGGCACCGTCGGCCAGCGTGGGCGGTCAGGTGGCGTCAGTCTATTTCAACGGCATGCTGATCGGCTCGGAGCTGCTCAAGCAGGACGGTCGCGTACAGCGCATCACGGCACGCATTCCGCGCTACGCGCTGGGCGCATCCAACCTGCTGCGCGTGCTGTTCCAGCGCCCGCCCGAAGACGGCTGCCGTGCGCGTCTGCAAGGCTATCCGGTGGCCGTGCTGCCGAGCAGCCACGTGACACTGGAAACTGCCAGCCTGGACCCGGATTTCACGGGCATGGTGGCGCGCTTTGCCTCGCAGGCCAACGTGATCGTGCCGACAGCCTATCTGGGCGATGCGGCTGCAACGCTGCCACGTGTCGCACGCCTGGCCAATGCCGCCGGGATCGCGCCCACGCGCAGCCAGCTCACCGCAGTGGCGGATAGCGAGGCGGCTGCACCCAAAGACACCTTCCTGGCAATCGACGTGCCCTTGCGCGACGAGACCGGCCGCGCCGTGCTGTCGAAAGACCGCCTGACGCTGACGACGGCGTCCGACAAGCTGCTGGCCGATGTTTCGGGCCTGACCAATCTCGGCATTGTTCAAGTGGCGAAGGCGGGCGGCGCGACGGGGGTGGTCTACCGCACGGTCGGGCCGGTGGCGCCGGTATTGCCGGCCACGCTGCGCCTGTCTCGCGGCGATGTGGCGGTGGTGGCCAGCGACGGCATCGCCCGCGTGTTCGACACGCTGCACCCCGGTGAAGTGCTGCCCAGCGACGAAGACCGACCGCGCCTGACCAAGAGCTTCTGGTCGTGGGCCGGGCCGGGCATCGTGGTAGTGGTGTTCCTGATCCTGTTGGCGGTGGCGGGCTACGCACGCCGGCGTCGTCAGTCCAAGTCGTGACGCTCGACGTTATCCAATGGTATGCGGGCCATCTGATGGCCCAGTACTACCACGGGCTGGAGTTGCTGGCCATCGTGGTGGCGGTGCTCATCCTGATTTCGAGCCTCGACGATCTGTTCATCGACGTGTGGTACTGGGTGCGTGAGGTCTACCGCTTCTTCACGGTCAAGCGCGTGTACACGCCGCTGACGGCCGAGCAGCTCAAGGCCCGCGCTGAGCAGCCGATCGCCATCATGGTGCCGGCATGGCTGGAGTACGACGTGATCGCGGCCATGATCGAGAACATGGTCAGCGTGATGGACTACCGCAGCTACATGGTGTTCGTCGGCACGTACCAGAACGATGCGCAAACGATCAATGAAGTCGAGCGCATGCGCCGCCGCTACAAGCAGTTGCGCCGCGTGGAAGTGCCGCACGACGGCCCGACCTGCAAGGCGGACTGCCTGAACTGGGTCATCCAGGCGATCTTCAAGCACGAGCGCGATCACAACATCGAGTTTGCCGGCGTGGTGCTGCACGACAGCGAAGACGTGCTGCACCCGCTGGAGCTGCGTTTCTATAACTACCTGCTGCCGCGCAAGGACATGATCCAGCTGCCGGTGGCCTCGCTCGAGCGCAACTGGTTCGAGCTGGTGGCCGGCACCTACATGGACGAGTTTGCCGAATGGCACGGCAAGGACCTTGTGGTGCGCGAGAGCCTGGCAGGCACCGTGCCGTCGGCCGGTGTCGGGACGTGCTTCTCGCGACGCGCGCTGCTGGCGCTTGCGGCCGAAACCGACAACCAGCCCTTCAACACCGAAAGCCTGACCGAGGACTACGACGTAGGCGCGCGGCTGGGCAAGATGGGCATGCAGTCCATCTTTGCGCGCTTTCCCGTGCAGTTCAGCATGCGGCGCAAATCGTGGTTCGGGCTCGGGCCGGAACGCGAATTCACGCTCACCATGCCGCTGTGCGTGCGCGAGTTCTTTCCGGATACCTTCCGCACGGCCTATCGGCAGCGGGCGCGCTGGGCGCTGGGCATCGGGCTGCAAGGTTGGAAGCAGACCGGCTGGACGGGCGGCCCCGCCAACCGTTACCTGCTCGCGCGTGACCGCAAGGGCATCGTCACCGCGTTCGTCGGCATTCTGGCGTATGTGCTCATCGTGCAGTTTCTGCTGTTTGCGCTGGTTGACCAGTTTGGATGGATGCCCGAGCTGATCGCCTCGCCGCTGTCGAAGTACGAATGGCTGGGCACGCTGCTGTGGTTCAACGCCATCGCGCTGACGCTGCGCGTGGTGCAGCGGGTGTACTTCGTCACCCAGCTGTATGGGTGGGAACACGGGGTGCTGTCGGTGCCGCGCATGATCGTCGGCAACTTCATCAACTTCATGGCGGTATCGCGGGCGTGGAAGATGTTCCTCACCCACCTGCTGACCGGCAAGCGGCTGGCATGGGACAAGACCATGCACGATTTCCCGTCGGAAGACGGCTTCACCGGCGAGCGCCCCCGGTTGGGCGAGCTGCTGGTGACGTGGCAGGCGATCGGGCAGGAGAACCTGGACCAGGCACTGCAAGACGCGCATGCCCGTCAGGCGCCCCTGGGCCGTGTGCTGATGGCCAAAGGCTGGCTGGATGACGAAACCTTGGCCGAGGCGATCGCATTCCAGGCGGATCTTGAGCGCGGTGCGCTCGACCTGGCCCAGCTGCGCGCGCATGCGGACCTGCTGCCGCTTGACACCGTGATCCGCCACCGCGTGCTGCCGCAAGGTGAAGACGCCGCGGGGCACGTGGTGCTGCTGGTTGCCAGCCCGCTGCCGGACGCGGAGCTTGCGCAGGTGGCCGCCGAACTGCAGCGCGATGTGGTGCAGCGGATTGTGCGTGAAGGCGAAATCGCCACGGGCCTGCGCCAGTTGCGCGGCATGAGCGCGGCTGACGCAGGTGCGCTTGCTGCGCACGTGGATGGCACCGCGACAACGCGCGGCGTGCCGTTGCTGGGCGATCTGCTGATCGAGCGCGGCCATGTTCTGCGCGAAATATTTGACGCCACGCTGCGCGATTACAGCCCCCACCGCGATGGCCGCATCGGCGATTACATGGTGAGCCGCGGTGTGATTTCGCACGATGCGCTGGACGACGTGATCAAGGAGCAGCACCGCCTGGGCGGCGTGCTGGCGGCAGCGGCATGAGGCGACTGAACGTGATACCCGCGCGCTTGGCCACGGCTGCGTTGGCAAGCGCACTGTGCGCGCCAACGCTGCTGCATGCCCAAGCGCATGACACCAAGCCGTTGCCGTTGGCTGGTACTGCCTATCGCGTCGCGCAGCAGGCCTACGATGCCTGCAAGCGCCGCGCGTATAGCAGTTGCGTCGCACTGGCGCGCGAGGCGATTCGGCAGCGTCCTGATGTGATGTCGCTCCATCTGCTGCTGGCGGATGCGCTGGCGGCGCAACGGCAGTATGCGGAGGCCGGGCGCGTGCTCAACGGTGCCGCTGCACGTTTTGGCCCGGACCGGCAACTCGCTGAGCAGCGCAGGCGCGTTGCAGCCTTGCGGGCGCCTGCCAACGCGGCCGGGCATGTGCAGGCCAAGGACGAGGAGGGCGGCGCGCTCCTGACCGGCGCAGCACTGGAAACCGCCCAGAACGCCTACAAGGCGTACAACGCCAAGGATTTTGCCGGCGCCGCACGTTACGCCAACGAGGTCATTGCGCTGCGCCCCGACCTGAAGCGCTTTCGCCTGTTGCTGATCGACGCCTCCAGTGCAGCCGGCGATGATGCTGCCGCGTGGGATGCCGACATCGCCGCCGTCCGACAATTTGGCGACAGCGAACCACTGCGCATCCGCCGCGAGTTCATTGGCGTCGGCCTGGGCATGAAGGTGGCGGAGGACGCGCTCAACGCACGTCAGTCGGGCGATACAACGCGCGCCATCGCGCTGGCACGCCAGGCGGTGGTCTATGCGCCGGCGCGTTTCGACTACCGCTTGCAAGTCATCGACGGGCTGCTCGCCACGGGCGATCTGCCGGGTGTAGAACGCGCCATGGACGATGCCATCACCTACGACGATACGGAAATCATGGCCTGGACGTTGCGCGGCTACGCACGCGCGGCACAAGGCAAGTCGGAGGCGGCAAACGCTGATCTGGCGCAGGCACTCAAGCAGGCCGATGCCACGGCTGCGGTGCGGCGCTCGATGCAAACCATTGCTGCCGACATCTGGTTGGCACAGGGTGAGCCGCAGCGCGTGATCGACGTGCTTGGCGATCTCAAGCCGATCGATGACGACACGGATTCGCTCACCACGATGCGGGTACACAGCGCGCGTAAGCAATTGGCAACTGCGCAGGCAGCAGCGGCCGCCCCGGCGCCGTCCGCCGAGGAGACCGCACAACGCGTGGCCGTGGCGGCGCGTCCGGTGATCGACTGTGCCGCCAGCGAGTTCGGGTCGGACTGCGATCTGTATCCGGCAGACCCGGGCTTTGCGCCGGCACAGGCCTCCGCCCGGGCCGCCGAAGCGAAAGACACCAAGGCGGCGCTTGAATACGCCCGTCAGGCCGTGCAGGCGGCGCCGCAAGACGCACAGCACCGTGTTGATCTGGTCAATGCGCTCATCGATGCCAAGCAGGAACGGGCGGCGACCCGCGAGTCGAAGGCGATCGTCGACGACGGGCTGCTCGATGCTCTGCCGCCATTGTCAGCAGCCTACATCGCGCAGCGGGCAGGCGAAGACCAGACTGCTTCCGACCTGTTCGAGCGCGCCGACAAGATCACGCCGCTGTCCATTGACGAGCGTACCGATGCCGCCTATTCGGCCATGGCGGCACGCCGCAACCCGCTTGCCATTGGGCATCTGGAGCGCGCCATCGACGAGGGTCTGGCACCGCCGGAGGGCGATGACCCGCCGCCCACGCCGCAGGCCATGCTCGACATGCGCGAAGCCCATGCCGAGGCCACGCGCAACTGGGGCTTTGACGCAACGCTCAGCTACCGTGGCGGCGGCATGCCGTCAGGCCCGCTGCTGGCCACCACGCCCGGCGAGGCCAACGCCTGGCAGGCAGGGGTTGAAGCGTACTGGCGCCCGTTTGGTCCGCTGGGTGAACGGATGTTTGAAGTCTATGCACGCGCCTTCGAGAGCTTTGGTGTCAAGGGTGGTGAATCCAGCGGCGCCCAGACGCTGCAGGCTTCCGTGGGCGCGCGCGTCAAGCCGTTCACCGATCTGAACGTGATCTTCGCTCTTGAGCGCGTGATCCCGATCGGCTCTGCTGCCAACGGGGATTGGCTGGCGCGCACCGCCTATTCCGACGGCTTCGGCACCGAGCGCCGCATCGACGTCCCATCGTGGTGGACCGGCCGCGTTTACGCAGAGGCCGGGCGCTACCTGCAGGCCGGCACCAACTACGCCACCGCCAACGCAGAGTTCGGCCGCACCTACCGCATTGACAGCGTCAGCTCGCGCTGGACGGTGTTCCCGTACGTGGTCGTTGGCGCGGACTACGACAGCAACGTCAACAGCAGTGTGCCGATCGGCGCGGGGGTGGGGGTGTCCACACGCTATGTTTTCCGCGAGAACAAGTACGATGCACCGCGTTCGTACGTCGACGTGTCCTTGCAGTACCGCTTCAAGCTGGCCGGCGACGACCGTGCTCGCGGAGTGTTCTTCAACGCCATCTATTCCTATTGATCCTATGCAACGTCGCATGACATTGACCGATTTGATGCGCGCGCTGGGCGCGGTGCTCGTGCTGGGTGCGCCCGCTGCCGCGCATGCCGCCGCGCAGGATGTTGCCAGCCTGTATGGCCCGCAGCCTCCCGCCAACGCCACGTATGTGCGCGTGGTCAATCTTGGCGCCCAGCCGGCCCGCGTGACGTTGCCGGGCAGCGAAGCCGCGCAAACACTGGCAGCCGGTGCGTCGACGCGCCTGAGCGTCGTGACCCCAGGTACGCCGCTGCGCGTGACGGTCGATGGGCGCGAGCCTGTGCAGGCAACTGCCACGGATACAGCAGGCGCGGCGTCGGCCAGTGATGCCACGGCCGGCCAGGCCATCACCGTGATGCTCACGCGTGAGTCGCAAGGCTGGCGCGCCACACGTGTGGCCAACCCGCAGGAGCGTCTGGATGCGATGCGCGCCACGCTGCGCGTCTACAACGTTGCGGGCGCCTGCACGGGGAAGATCGCCGTGGCCGACAACGGCCCGACCGTGTTTGCGCAGGTGCCCGCTGGCACGCAGCAGGCCCGCGCCATCAACCCGATTGCCGCTCGCCTGACGGGCAGCTGTGGCAATGCCACGACCGCGCCGCTGCAACTGCCCACGCTGGCTGCGGGTGACAGCTACAGCCTGTTCCTGACCGGCGACGCTGCCAAGCCTGTACTCACCGGCGTGCGCGATGACATCGCCTGGCCGCCTGCCAAGAAGTGAACCTCACCACCGAATTTGAAGGCCACACCATGACCGTATCGCTTCGTTCGTCGCTCGGCTCCGACAGCCCGACCATCGATGCCCGCCGCCGCCGCGTGCTGCTCTCGCTGGGCGCGGCACCGTTGGCCGGTGCGCTGTCCGCGTTGCCGAGCCTTGCACTTGCCGTGCAGGGCGCACAAGCACCTGCCACCAAGGCCCAGACCATCATCGAAGGGCGCGACCGCTGGCTGTTCCCCGGTTGGGAGAGTCTGACCGAAGACGATACCGGCGGCTGCCTGCAAGCGCTCGATCTCGTCCGCAAGGCGGCCGACAAGCTCAGCGCCGCGGATATCCGCACGGTGATCGTCATCGCGCCGCTCAAGGCCCGTGCGTACGCCGACAAGCTGCCTGATGGCATGACGCTGTCACCGGCGGTGAAGGGCCGCTACGCCGCACTGGCGGCCCATGCCGGCAAGATCGGGCTCGACATGGTTGACGCAGAGGCGGCCATTGCCACCGTCAACCCGACCGACGACACCACGTTCATCCGCGCCGACTATCACTGGTCCGGACGTGCCGCCGAGGCCAACGCCGCCGCAACGGCCAAGCTGCTGCAAGCGCGCGGCTTGTTTACTGAGCGTACCGGTGGCGGCACGCGGCTTGGCAAATGGACGGAAGAGATCAGCTACGGCGATCTGGCCGACCTGCTGCCGCCGGAAAAAAAGAAGGCGGTCGGCAAGGACCACTTCTTCGTTCGCCAGGCCGGCAACAACAAGGACTTGCTCGATAGCGCACCCTCCCTGGTGCAGGTGGTCGGCAACAGCATGGTGCAGCCGTACCTTGGTTTTCCGCAGAAGCTTTCGAACGCCATCGACAACCCCGTCGGCCTGACCTGGACGTTCGGCAACGTTGGCCCGTGGAAGACGCTGCTGAACTATCTGGAGTCGCCCGCGTTCAAGTCCGCCAAGATCAAGGCGCTGGTCTGGCAGTTCAATGAAGGCCAGATGATGAACGGCCCGAATGCGGCAACGCAGTGGGATGCCGCTTCGATCATGGCGGAAGACGCGTGGCTCGCCCGCTTGGACAAGGCGCTCGCGCGATGAGCGACGGGCTCGCACGTTCGCCTGCCACCGCGCTGCCCGGGCAGGAGCCGGCAGAGGCGGCGCCGCCGGATCGGTCCGCGTTCTGGCACCGGGCTTTGGCTTGGGCCGTGGCGGCGCTTCTGGTCGTCGGCCTTGGCATAGCGGCGGTTGCGCTGGGCCGGCAGGCTGACAACGGTGAGCCATTCAATTGGGCCGGATGGCGCGACGGCACCCTCGGTCATCAGATTGAAGGTGCCATCGACGTGCCGTACGCACGTACGCTGCACCGCTGGCAGGCTGCACTGCGTTATCGCGTGCAGGGCGATCTCGGCCAGCAGGTGCGCGAGGGCTGCCCGGGCTGGCTCTTCTACGCCGATGGATTGCGCCCGCCCCCCGCTGCGGCCGGGCAGGTGCGGCAAGTGGGCGTGCCGGGTGCCGATGCATTGCTCGATGCGCGCATCGCGACGCTGCACCGCTATGCCGATGCCCTGCGCAAGGACGGCATCCGTCTGGTGGTTGTGACGGTGCCTGACAAGGCGCGCGTTGAAGCGCAGGCCCTCTGCGGCCTGCATCAGGACGCCCGCATGACACAGCGCCTGGCCGGATGGCAGCAGGCGCTGGACGCTGCCGGTGTCGCGCGTGTGGAACTGCTGCCCGCATTGCAGCAGGCAAGCCCCGCGTACTTCCGCACCGATGTGCACTGGAACGCGAGCGGCGCGCAGGCCGCCGCCAATGTGATTGGCGCCGCTGTGCTGCCGTTGCTCGGCGGGCGGGGCGATGCACGCTTCGAACATCAGCAGGCTGCGGTGGAGCCGCGCGTGGGCGATCTGCTCACGCTCAGTGGTCTGGGCGATGTGCCCGACGCATGGCGCCCGGCGCCCGATCAGGTGGCGCCGCAAACCATCAGCGCGGTGCATTCGGGCGGCCTGCTCGACGACGCGCCGCCGGTGGAAGTCATGCTGGCGGGCAGTTCGTTCTCACGGCGCAGCGAGTTTGCAGGGCGCCTGGGCGAACAGCTTGGCCGCGAGGTCTGGAACGTGAGCCTGGACGACGGCCAGTTCGACCGTGCCATGCAAGCCATGTGGGACAAGCGCGCAACGTGGCCCAAGAGTGTGCGCGTGCTGGTGTGGGAGATGTCGGAAGACGCGCTGCACCTGCCGGTCAAGACCCTCCCCAACGGCGCCAGCCATTGAGGCCGAGATGCTATTCAACTCGTTCATTTTCCTGACGCTGTTCCTGCCGGTTTCGATTGCCGGCTACTACCTGCTGGGTGCACGCTCGCCGCGTGCGGCATCGGTCTGGCTGTGCTTGGCGTCGTTCCTGTTCTACGGGTGGTGGAACCCGTCGTTCGTGCTGCTGCTCACGTTGTCGATCGCGTTCAACTTTGCGATGAGCTGGCTGATCCTGAGCAACCCGACGGGATCGCGTGCGCGCCGCGCTTGGCTGGCCTTCGCCATCGTGGTCGATCTGGCGGTGCTGGTGCGCTACAAGTACCTGGCGGCGTTGATTGGAGTCGTGGTGAACGCGGCCGACATCATGCCGGCCGGCTGGGTTGCCGTGGCGATGGAAGACGTGGCGTTGCCGCTGGGCGTGTCGTTCTTCACCTTCACGCAGATCGGCTATCTGCTCGACTGCAATGCCGGCATCGTCAAGGAGCGCGATCCGCTGGGCTTCATCCAGTTCGTCACGTTCTTCCCGCACCTGATTGCCGGGCCGATCCTGCACCACAAGGAAATGATGACGCAGTTCGCGCGCCCCGAGACGTATCGGCTGCGTGCGGAGAACCTGTCCATCGGGCTGACCATGTTCACCTGCGGGCTGGCCAAGAAGCTGCTGCTGGCCGACACGATTGCGCCGTACGCCGACCACGGCTTTGCCGCGCCCCACGAGCTGCAGATGCTGGCCGCCTGGGGCGCCTGTCTGGCCTATGCGATGCAGCTGTACTTCGACTTCTCGGGCTACTCCGACATGGCGATGGGGCTGGCGAAGATGTTCGGGGTGCGCTTCCCGCTCAACTTCAATTCGCCGTTCAAGGCCGGCAGCATCATCGAGTTCTGGCAGCGCTGGCACATGACGCTCACGCGCTACCTGACCAGCTACCTCTACTACCCGCTGGCGATGCGCATCAACCGTGCGCGCATGACCAGCGGCAAGTCGACCGGGCGCTTGGCGCAGCGCTCGGCAGGCGGCTTTGCGGCCACCGTGGCGGTGCCGACCTTCTACACCATGGGGCTGGCAGGCGTGTGGCATGGGGCAGGGCTGCAGTACCTCATCTACGGCCTGCTGCACGCGGCCTTTCTGAGCGTCAACCATGGCTGGCGGGCGTGGCAGGCTGCGCGTGCGCCGGCCGGTGCACCGGCGCAGCCAGCACTGCCCACGCCGCTGCGGCATGCAGGCAATGTGCTGCTGACTTTCTTTGCGGCGCTCGTGGCGTTCATCTTCTTCCGTGCCCACGGCGTGCATGATGCGCTGCAGATGCTGGGCGGCATGGTTGGTCTGCGCGGCATCGAACCGCTGGGCTGGCCCGCCTGGGGCGAGGCCGGCATGAGCGGCCTGGAGTGGCTGCGCATCGTGCTGGGCCGCTCGATGCTGGCACTGCAGATCGTGGCGATGCTGGCCATCGTCTGGTGCCTGCCCAACGTGCATCAATGGATGGGCCAATTCTCACCGGCGCTGGAGCGTCCTGCCAATACAGCGGCTGCGCGTTTTGGCTGGCAGCCCTCGCTGCGCTGGGGCGTGGTCATCGTCGTTCTGCTGCTGTTCTGCATGGCGCAGTTGCACGGTGAAGTGCGCTTTCTCTATTTCCAATTCTGACCGACCCGATCATGACTCAAACCGAAACCCTGCTGGCCGATGTAAAGGCGCTTGTCGAGAACATCGTACTGCGCACGGTCGAACCCGACACGCCGCTGATCGAAATGGGGCTGGTCGATTCCGTACTGGCAGTCGAAATCGTGATGGCTGTTGAAATGCAGTTTGGTGTGCGTGTGCCGCCCACGGAAATTGCCGAGCATCTGGCCTCGGTCGACGCGTTGGCGGCGTATATCCAATCCACCAGATAGGAGAAGGGCGATGCGGCTTGATCTTCATACGGGCACGTTTGTCGATACCGGGCTGCGGCCCAACCACGATGCGGTGATCGGCGCCGATCGCACGCTCACCTGGCAGGCGCTTGCGCAAGAGGCTGCCGCGTGGTGCGTACAGGCACGCGCGGCGGGCTTTGCCGCCGATGTGCCGGTCATCATCCGCGGGCACAAGGAAGCGGCGTTCTTCGTTGCCATTGCCGGGGCACTGATGCTGGGCGCCCCCTTTGTGCCGCTCGACACGATCTACCCGGATGAACGGATGGGCCGCATCGCGCACACGCTGGGCGCGCATGCCTATTACGATGCGCGCACCGCAGCCTTCGAGACGCTGCCGCATGCCAGCAGCCCGCAACCGCTGCAAGAGAAAGGGCTTGCCTACGTGCTGTTCACCTCGGGCACCACGGGCGAGCCCAAGGGCGTGCAGATCGGCCGCGAAAGCGTTCACACCCTGGTCGACTGGATGGCATACGACTTTGCGCTCGGCTCGGCACCGGTGTTCCTGAATCAGGCGCCGTTCAGCTTTGATTTGTCGATGTACGAGGTGATGGCAACGCTCGCGCTGGGCGGTACCGTGGTGCTGGCCTCGCGCGAGGCCATTACGCAGGGCGATGCGTTCCTGAAGACGCTGGCCGCGCACGGCGTGACGACGTGGGTGTCGACCCCGTCGTTTGCGCAACAGCAGTTACTGCAGCCGGATTTCTCGGAGCAAGGCCTGCCCACGCTCGACACCTTCCTGTTCTGCGGCGAGGTGCTCCCGGTGTCGCTGGCACGTCACTTGCGGCAGCGTTTTCCGAAGGCGCGCATCATCAACACCTACGGCCCCACCGAGGCCACCGTGGCCACCACCTGGATCGTGGTGGACGATGCGATGCTTGCCGGCGCAGACAAGCTGCCCATCGGCTATCCCAAGCGCGGCAGCGAGGTCTTTGTGCAAGACGGCGAACTGTGCATTGCCGGCCCGCATGTGATGCGGGGCTACCTGAACCGCGAAGACCTCAACGCCACGCGCATGTTCTCGCACAACGGCACGCGCGGTTTCCGCACGGGCGACCTGGGTGCGGTGGATGAGCTGGGTCGCCTGTTCTGCCACGGCCGGATCGACGATCAGGTCAAGGTGGGTGGCTACCGCATCGAGCTGATGGAGATCGACGCTGCACTCGGCAAGCTGCCCGGCGTGCAGAACGCTGCAGCGGTGCCATTGCGGCGGCCGGATGGGTCGGTGGCGCGCATTGTCGGTTTTGTGCAGCCGGCATCGGGCGATGCGCAGTCGTCGTTTTTGCCACAGGACTGGAAGGCATCGCTGGGTGAGGCGCTGCCGCCGTATATGATTCCGTCGGAGTTGATCCCGCGGCAGACGTTGCCGGTGTCCGTCAACTTCAAGATTGACCGCGCCAAACTGGCACAGGATTACCGTGACATGCAACTCAACCCGATCCGCCACCCCGAGGGCAAGCTCAATGGATGAGCGGCGTCCTTCCTGGCGATGTGCCGCGCTGGTCGTGGCGCTGGCCCTGTCCGGGTCGTTGACGGGCGGGGCGATCGCGCAGGAGCTTGCCGGCGAACCGCTCGCACAGGGCGTCGTCTGGCAGCCGGATGCCCTGCACAAGAACCCGAAGGGCACCTGGGACAGGCTTGGTGTCAGCAACTTGCTGGTGCAATGGACGGCCGTGGACGATGCGGCCTTCGTGCCCGGCGCCAAGCCGTCGGCCATGGTGCATGCGCCGGATTGGCCACGCATTGCCGCTGAACCGTGGGCGCGCAATGTCATCGTCGGGTTGGCCGGGGCATTTGATGAAACCTGGGCACGTGCCCACGTTGAAGAGCTGGCCGAGCGCTCGCGGCATCTGGTGGCAGTGCGGCCGCCCGTCAATGTCGAGGGCTGGTACTTCCCGGTGGAAGTCGATCCCACCTGGAAAGACATGGCGCGGCTCAAGCGCGCGCTGGACCGGTTGCCGCGCCCGCTGTGGATCAGCGTGTACGACCATAGCGAGCTTGGCGCCCAGCAATTTGCCGACTGGGTTGCACGCTGGCTGCCTGCGGATGTGGGCGTGTTCTGGCAGGACGGTTGCGGTGCATTCAAGCGTGATCCGGCTACTGCGCGCGCCTATGCCAATGCGCTGGCTGGGCGCTTCGGCACCGAGCGCGTACGCGTGATTGCCGAGGCGTTCCGCCCCAAACGCCGTGGCGGTTTCCGCCCCGCCACCGCCTATGAGTTGGCGCCGCAACTGGCACACTACCAAGGTCTCAAGGTCTACCTGTTCGACGGCCCGCACTACGTGTCGCCAACGCTCGTCGACGGACTGCTCAAGCACCCGCTGCGCAACACGCCAGGATTGGCGCTGGATGTGCCGTTGAAGAGCGGCTCTGGGCAGGATTCGTAGACGCCGTTCAGCGCGCTGCGGCGTTTTGAAGACACCGCGCTTTTTATCAAACGTTAATGTTGCTCGACCACGGAAGTCACCAAGTGCTTCCGTAGTGACGTCGCGCGTCGCGATTAAAACGCGTTAAACCAGAATTCAAAAAGTTTCAGGCTCCAAGTAACGGAACGCTCATCTGCCAAACGCAAGCTTCCACTAGCATGCGATCCATCGCCAATCGACAACGTATCGGTTGGACGTGCCGGGGGGATTCCGGCCGAAGACAACGGGTGTTTCTGTTGACTGCGTAGTTGGCCCGGCCGGTGCAGATCGCATAGGACGATGGGAGCGGGCCCATGAGTTTCACAACAACCGGAGGCGGCAATGCGCCGTCCGGCAATGCTTTTCTTTCGACGCTGTCTGGCAGCGGGTTGCAGGCGGGTACGAGCCTGCTGACGGATGCCGCCGGCATGCTTGGCAATGTGCCGGGCGCAGGGCTGATCGGCGGTGCTGCACGTGCGGCGCAATTGGCGCAGACGGGCATGTCATTGCTCGGGCGCACGCCGGCCTCGATTGCCGATGCCATCAACGGCATGTCGGGCGCCAAGGCGCGCCTGACGCAGGACAGCCGTTTCGTGCGGATGGAATCGCCGCTCGGGCACGACGTGCTGCTGGTCAACGCGCTGGTGGTGGACGAGTACGTCAACCGCCTGCCGGAGATCCATCTCGATCTGCTCTCGCACCAAAGTGATATCGAGATCGACAAGATCGTCGGGCAGCAGGTGTCGGTGTCGCTGGAGCCGAAGTCGAGCGGCGGTCTGTTCAGCCAACTGGCGGGCGGCCCAGAGATCGGCCAGCGCTACTTTCAGGGCTACGTTGCATCGTTCGGGCGGGTGGGGCATCCAGGCTCAGTCACGCGCTACGAGATGACGGTGGTGCCGTGGTTCTGGTTCCTCACGCGTTCAACCGACTGCCGCATCTTCCAGAACAAGACCGCTGAAGAGATCCTCTCGGAGATCTTTGTCGAGCTTGGCTTTCATGATTTCGAATTCCACCTGAAGTCGGAACAGACGCGGCTTGAGTACATCGTCATGTACCGCGAGTCCTACTACAACTTCTGCGCCCGTTTGATGGAGCAGGAGGGCATGCTGTGGACGCACCGCTACGAGAAAGACAAGCACGTGCTCGTGATTGGCGACACCAACGACACGTTCAAGCCGCTCGAACCCGTGGATTCGATTCCGTACTACGGCGCCAGCGCCGCCAGCGAGCGCAACGGCATTGACCGCTGGGACGAGGCATTCAACTTTCGCGTCGGCAAGATCACCTATCGGGATTTCAACTACGACACACCATCGTCACCGCTGATGCACGTGGAGGTGCCCACCACGCTGAAGAACCCCAACATTGGCGGCACTGAGCGCTACGAATATCACTCGCTCTACGACCACGGCGACGACGGCCGGCGCTATGCGCGCCAGGCGATGGAGGCGGAAGAAGCGCTGGCGCATCGCTTCAAGGGCACGGGCTTTGTGCAGGCCATGACCACGGGCGGGCGCTTTCGGCTGACCAATCACCCGGTATCCGCCTACGATGACAAGCCCTTCGTGCTGCTGCACGTGCGGCACCACGCGGTGAACGACTACACGCGCAACGGCACCGATCTGCCGTACCGCAACAGCTTCACGTGTCTGCCGGCGGAGGTGCCGTTCCGCCCCGAGCGCCGCACGCCGAAGCCTTACATGTACGGCACGCAGGCAGCGGTGGTGGTGGGCCCCAAGGGCGAAGAAATCCATACCGACGGCAGCCGCGTCAAGCTGCACTTCTACTGGGACAGGCGCGGCAAGCAGGATGGGTCCGACTCGATCTGGGTGCGTGTCTCACAGCCGTGGGCGGGTGCGGGCTGGGGTGGCGCGGCCATCCCGCGTATCGGGCAAGAGGTGATCGTCGCCTTCAACGAGGGCGATCCCGATAACCCGGTGATCGTCGGGCGCGTGTTCAACGGCGAGGCCGCCAACCCCTACCACGGCGACAACGGCCAGACCATGGGCATCCGCAGCCAGACGCACAAGGGCGGTGGCTCCAACGAGCTGCGCTTCTCCGATGTGAATGGCGCGCAGGAAGTCTTCATGCATGCGCAGAAAGACATGAACACCGTCGTGCAGGACGCGCAGAGCACGCACGTCATCAAGGGCGACCGGACGATCCTGGTGTCGACAGGGGACCATGCAACGGAGGTGTCCACCGGCAACATGAGCGAAGCCGTGAAGGGCAACCACACCACGCTGGTGACGCAGGGCGACCACAAGGCGCAGATCGACACCGGCAACATGGAAACGACCGTCGGCAAGGGCGACAAGAAGCTCACCGTAGCCAAGGGCAACTATGAGACGACGGTGTCCGTGGGTGATCAGACCCACACCGTCACCCAGGGCAATACGACGCAGAAATCGCCCGCGGGTGTGCACACGATCGAAGCCAAGGAACTGTGGATCAAGGTGGGTGGTGCGGGCGGGACGTCGATCCACATGACGGCCGACGCGATCGAGCTGCACAAGGGTTCATCCACCATCCGGCTCGATGCGGCCGAGATCAAGATCCAGGCCCCCAACACCCATATCAACCCGGACAACGGCTGACACCATGTATCAGATGCAGGAAGGTTCTCTGTCGCTCCCGCTCGACTGGATCGACAAGACGATGAACGTGTTCGTCTCTGCCGCAACTGGCACGGAGGGCGTGAGTTTTGTCGTGACGCGTGAACGTTTGCCGTGGGGCATGCAGTTTGCGGAGTACGCCACGAGCGAGCTGCAGAAGCTCGCCAAGCAGGTGCCCGACTACGAAGCCGTGGCCAGCAACGAAACCACGGTATCCGGCCGCACAGCCTATGCGCACGAATACAAGTGGTCAAACAACGGGCGCCCGTTGCAGCAACTGCTCACGATGGTGGAGAACGGCAAGCAGGTACTGATGCTCACGTTCACTGCGCCCGGCGTGCTGAGCCCAAGCCAGAAGGCGCTGGTAGAAGGGGTCGTACAGAGCCTGCGCCTGAACGAGCCGGCCTGAGCACAGCGCAGTCATGGCCGATCAAGATCCGAGCACGCCAACGCCTCCGACGGGCCCAAGCGGCACTGCTGAGGAGCGCATGGCCGCGCTCCAGAACCTGGAAGACGGCGAGGCGAAGAAGCAGTCGCAGATGAAGTGGGTGGACGGCGCCAACTACGGCATGTTGGGCGCCGACGTCGGCTATGGTGCGTACGCAGCCGGCACTGCCGCAACCGCAGCAGGCGCGACCGGTGCGGCTGCTGCCGGTGCTGCGGCGCTGGCCGCTGTGCCTGCTGTAGTGGCACTGGGCGGTGCTTGGCTGCTCGGCAAGATCGGCGTCACGGGCGCGGTTGAAAAAGGCGCCGAATGGCTTGGCGACAAGCTGGGTCTGAGCATCGGCAAGGGCGATCCCCATCCGGCGTGCGTGGGCGATGACATCGCACATTCATCAGGCTTCTGGGGCATGGTGGCTGGTCTCGCAATCGGGGTCGCCATTGGAGCGGCGGTTGCCGCGACGGTTGCTACCGGTGGGCTGGCCGGTGCGGTGATCGTGGGTGCATGCATGGCAGGTGGCCTGAGCCTCGGCAGCGGCTTGGCCGCCGCCAGCCAGAGCATGGGCAGCAACTGCGGCAAGATCGCCTCGGGCTCGGGCAACGTCACGTTCGAGGGCAAGGCCGCTGCGCGCGTGACCGACATCATTGCCTGCGACAAGCACCCCGGGCCCGAACCCCTGGTCGAAGGCAGCCTGACCATCACGGTCAATCAGCTGCCGATCGTGCGCATCGGCCATTCGAGCCATTGCAGCGGCAAGGTGAACTCTGGCCGCAAGAGCATCCTGATCGACAAGACCACCGGACAGTTCGGCCCCAAAAATCCAGAGCTGACGGCTGGTGAAGAGTTTGTAGCGGGCCTGCTGGGCGGTCTGCTCGGCGCCAAGCTGGGCGGCATGATCGGGGGCAAGGCGCCGGGCGAGCCGAACAAGTCTGCCGAGCGGGATGGCGTGAAGGACGAGACCGCCACCAACTGCAAAGACCCGATCGACGTTGCCACCGGCGAGATGGTGGAGATTCGCACGGACGTGTCGCTGCCCGGTGTGCTGCCGCTGGTGCTGACGCGCCGCTACCGCACGCGTTCGGACGACGCTGGTCTGCTCGGCCCAAAGTGGTCGACCAACTGGTCACAGCGCTTGCGGCTGGATGAGGGCCACCTCGTTCGCTTCTTTGATGGCGGTGGATTGACCATCACGTTTGAAGCGCCGGACGCCGATCTCAACGGCATCAACCTGCGCGAATCACGCTATCACCTGGAGGGCACGCGCACCGCGCCACGCATCCTCGACGACGAAACGCGCCGCATCCTGTGGTTCGCGCCGCTGGCCGAGGGGGCGACATCTCGTATCGAGCGCGTTGAAGATTGGAACGGCAATGCCATCGACTTCGAGTACGACACGGATGGCCGGTTGACGACGCTGCGGCACACCGTCGGTGACGCGCTGGTGCTGGCGTATTCCGGTGATGCACGTACCGTGTCCAGCATCACGTTGCATGAAGTTTCGGGCGACACGCGCCGCCTGGTCGACTACGCGTACGAGGGCGGCATGCTCACGCAGGTGTCGAGCCTCCAGCACGGCCAGTTCCGCTACACCTACGACGCGCACGGCTGGATGACGAGTTGGCGTGACACCGACCAGACCGAAGTGCGCTACGCCTACGACAGCGCTGGCCGCGTGATCGAAACCGGTACGCGCGAGGGCTATCACACCGGCCGCTTCATCTACGAAGACGGCCTGACACGCGTGCTCGATGTCGATGGTGAATGGCGCTATGAGCACAACCCCGAGGGACTGGTCACGCGTGAGGTCAACCCGCTCGGGCACGTTACCCAGCGGGAGTGGCAACTCGGCCGATTGGCCTCGCAAACCGATGCGCTCGGGCGACGTACCGATTTCGGGTACGACGAACACGGCAGGCTGGCCAGCATGGGTGACCCGGAGGGTAGCCCCACGCTGTTCAAATACGACGCGCAGCGCCGCCTGGCTGCAGTGGTACAGCCGAACGGCGATCGCGTGGCCCTGGAGTACGACGACAGGCATCGCCTGATTGCACGCACCGAGCCCGATGGCCAGGTCAAACGCTATCGGTATGGTGAACAAGGCGAGCTCCTGCGTGCAACGGAAAACGAACAGGAAACCCGCTTCGACTATGACGCGCAGCTCCGCCTGATCAGCACGCGGTTGCCCACCGGTGCCAAGCTCGGCACGCGCTTTGATGCGCTTGGCCGCCTGCTGGAAGAAACCGATGCAGATGGCAACGTCACGCGTCATGACTACGCCGCCGGCCTGGACAACCCCCGTGGCGACCGGGCGCAGACCACGCTGCCGGATGGCAGCCCGCAGCGCATCGCTTACAACACGGAAGGTCTGGCTGTTGCAAGCACCGATCCGCTGGGGCGCGTCACCCGTCATACCTATGGCCCGTTCGATCTGCTGACCGCCACCATCGATGCAGCCGGTCATGCCACCCGCTTCGAGTACGACCACGCGACGCGACCGACCCGCATCACCAACGCGCGCGGCGAGGTGTGGGAGTACCGTTACGACGCAGCCGGGCGGCTTGTGACCGAGATCGACTGGGGTGGCCGCGTCTCTCACTACGAGCGTGACGTTGCCGGGCGCGTGATCAAGAAGACGTGGCCCGATGGTGGAGTGTGGCTGTATCGCTATGACGCGGGGGATCGGCCTGTGGCGATCGATGCGGGCGATGTCAAGCTCGTGTATCGCTATGACGCAGCGGGGCGCATGACGGCGGCAGCGGTGCAAAGCGGCACCACCTACATCAATCGCTTCCGCTACGACGCCAAGGGCCGCCTGATCGAAGAGGATCAACACGGCCAGCGCCTGGCACACGCATACGATGCGCAAGGGCGGCGCAGCGCACGCAAGACGCCACATGGAGAGACGCGTTACGCGTATGACGCGCTGGGCGCACTGACACAGGTTGGCGATCTCGCCATCCAACGTGATCTGGTGGGGCGCGAGACGGGGCGGCAGGCAGGTGAGTTTGTCCTGCAGCGGCAGTACGACGTGGTTGGCCGTCTGCAGCGCCAGGCTGTCGGCCCGCGCGCCGCCTTCGACGTGCTGCAATCAACCCCCGTGGAGGCGCTGCAGCGTCTCACCCGCCAGCGCTATCGCTACGACGCTGCAGGGCAACTCACACAAGTCGATACCGACGCCGACAGCTTGACCTACGCGCACGACGAGTGCGGGCAGGTAACGGCCGTCGACAGCATCCGCCAGCCCGCAGAGCACTACGCCTACGATGCGTCCCGCAATATTGCCGCGCATGGCCGCCAAGGCCCGGTCGATCGGCACGACTACCTGGCGGGTGGTCTGCCCGTGCAGGCTGGCCATGTCCACTACCGTTATGACGCACGCGGGCGCGTTATCGAAAAGACCATTGACCGGCCTGGGGCTCCGGCGCGTACGTGGCAGTACACCTGGGATGGCCTCAACCGCCTGGTGGAGGTGCACACCCCCGACAACGGAACCTGGACGTACCGCTACGACGCCTTTGGCCGACGCATCGAAAAGACGCATGTCGATACCGGGCGCGCAGTGCGATTCGTGTGGGACGGCTACACGCTTGCCGAACGTTGGGACCGCCAGCCCGATGGCACGGACGGCGTGGCCACGACATGGCATTTCGAGCCCGAAAGCTTTACGCCGCTGGCGCAGGAGCGCGATGGGGCGCAGTACGCTGTCTTCAGCGCACCCACCGGCTTGCCGCTGGAGATGTATCGCACCACGGGTGAGAAGATCTGGTCTGCGCGCTACAACCTATGGGGCAAGCGGCTGGATGAGAAGGCGCACGATGAAGGTGCCTTGCTGGACACCAGCTTGCGCTTTGCCGGGCAATGGGCCGATGAAGAAACCGGCCTGCACTACAACCTGAATCGCTACTACGACCCGGACAGCGGCTGCTATCTCAGCATCGACCCGATTGCGATTCCGGGTGGGCACCGTACGCACGGCTACGTGCAGAACCCGCTGCGGGAGATGGATCCGCTTGGGTTGCAGGTTTGCCAGGAGCGCATCGACCGCTACAAGGAACTACGCGCCAAGGGGTACTCCGCCCAGGATGCAGCGAGGTTGTCGAAGACCGGTGCAGACGGCACGCTGCCGGAGCTGCCAGGCAAGACCGGGAACCCTGGTGGCAAGGTTGACTATGGCAGTATTCCGCTGGAACACCAATGGCGCTACGATCGCTATCTCGACGGAGCGTCTAAGAACAAGCTGGGCCCCGATGCTTGGTACAAGAAAGCGCAGCAAGCGTGGTCCAACAACGAAAGCGGAAACGGCTTCGAACAGGAAGTCCGGCAAAACCTTGGTGCCCCGCTGGGGCGCGGCTCAAAGCCCGTGTCCATTGATGGGTACATTCCCGATTTGCCCGTTGGCAAGGAGTTTGGGGTGACCGACGTCAAGAACTGGGTGGAGGTGACGAACAACGACCAGCTACGCGCGTTCCACAAGTATGCAGCGGAGAATGACATGCCATTCAACCTCATCGTCGGACCCCGTACGCAAACGATCTCGGAGCCGCTTCTGGACAACATTCGCCAGACGGGCGGCGGTGTGATCGAATACAACCCAACCACACGCGAATTCAATCCAATTGATATTGGGGATAAAGGCCCCTGGAAAAGGAATTAAGGAATGACGTTTTCTCTACTTGCCCTGCTGACCGAACAATCGCCAGTCATCTCGAACGAATCCCTGGCCGACGAGCTGAAGGCGTACTTCGAGAACGAGGAGGACTTTTCCTTGAAATTCGAGCGGTTGCCATTTGCCAAGACGGATACGCTTGCCCTGCGCTGGGGAAACTGGCTGATGCGCGTTGCTTACGAAGAGGGAAGCCGCATTCAGGATGAGTCCGCTCAGATTCAGGAGATTCTCGGCAAGCGCTCTCCGCGCGAGCTCTCTGGCATTGACCGGCGTGTACGTGTCGTCTTTGCAGATGACAATGACCGGGAATACACGAATCAGATCGTCGACATGATGCAGTTTCTGCAGGATATCGAGGGCAGCATTGTTTTCGATCCGCAGAAGAACGATCTGATGGAATAAGGGTAGCGCCTCCGCTTTCCCCTTCTGCTGCCGCACCAATGTCCGAGCTGCCATATGCCATCCAGACGCAAATCGCGGCACTGTGCAGCGAAGGGGATATTATGGTCGAGCAGGGCGACCTCGAAGCCGGCAAGCAGCAATACATCGCCGCGCTCCGCCTGCTACCGGACAGCCCGCTCGACTGGGGAGCCGCCACGTGGATCTACGTCGCTATCGGCGACGTGCACTTCCGCACGAACAACTTCGACAAGGCGTTCAAGTGCTCCTGCAACGCCGTGCAGTGCCCCAAAGGATTGGGCAACCCGTACATCCATCTCCGCCTCGGTCAGCTTTACTACGAGCAGGGCAATTTCCACAAAGCCGCAGATGAACTGACCCGCGCCTACATGGGCGGTGGGTTGGATATTTTTTTGGAAGACGATCCGAAGTATCTGGAGTTTCTGGAAACGAAGATCAAGCTCTGAGGTGTTCAGGTAAAAAAAGCGCGGCCGAAGCCGCGCAGAGTCTCGCTTTCCAGAGAGAGAAGAGAATCCTTACTGCTGCGCCACCGTTGCCGGTTTCGCCCGTTCCTGCGGCAAGTCACCCCAACCACCACCCAGCGCCTTGATCAACCCCACCGTGGCATTCACGCGGCTGCCGGCGAGCTGCACGCCGACGCGCTCGGCGGACAGCATGTTGCGCTCGGCATCAATCACATCCAGGTAGTTGACCGAGCCCGCGTTGTAGCGCGTGCGCGAGAGCTGCGCGGCGCGCGTGGAAGCGCGCACGGCATCGTCCTGAGCCTTGGATTGATCGGCCAGCAGGCGCAGGTCAGACAGGTTGTCTTCCACCTCGCGGAAGGCGACGAGCACGCTTTCCCGATAGTTGGCGACGTTCTCTTCGTACGCTGCACGTGCTTGCTTCACACCGGCGCTGCGGGCACCGCCGTCAAAGATCGGCAGCGACAGCGCGGTGCCCACCAACGGCCCGAGAATCCACGTGCGGCTGCCCCACTTGAGCAAGTCGCCGATGTCGTGTGACTCGTAGCCGAAGCCGCCCGTCAGTTGCAGTTGCGGGAAGAACGCCGCGCGCGCCACACCGATGCGTGCGTTGGCCGCAGCCATCGAACGCTCGGCGGCGGCCACGTCCGGGCGGCGTTCCAGCAGGGCGGAGGGCAGGCCAGCCGGCACGCGCACATCCAGCGTGGTGAGCGGCTGCCCGTCCATGTTGAAGTCAGCGGGGGCTTTGCCCAGCAACGTAGCCAACGCATGCTCCAACACGGCGCGACGACGCTGTACGCCGATCCGGTCCGAGCGTGCGGTCGCCAGCTCGGTATCAGCGCGGGCGACGTCGAGCTCGCCGATGTCGCCGGTCTTGAAGCGGCGCTGCACGAGCTTGAGAGCCTCTTCGCGGCCGATCAGCGTGCGGGCCAGCAAGGCCTCTTCTGCATCGAGCGTGCGCAGGCTGAAGTACGTCTGCGCCACGTCGGCTTGCAGTGACAGGCGGGCCGCGCGGTACAGCGCTTCTACCCGCTCTGCATCGGCGCCGGCCGCATCGATGTTGTTGCGCACGCGGCCGAACAGGTCGACCTCATACGCTACCGTGGCCTGCGCGCGCCAGTACGTCTGCGGCTGCACAGGCGCACCCACCGGCAAGCCCGCCGATGCGGCCGAAGCCCGCTGGCGCGTCGGGCCGAAGCCCGCATCCAGTTCCGGGAACAGCGCTGCACGGTTGGCTTGCACAAAGGCGCGCGCCTGGTTCACGCGTGCGGCTGCAGCGGCCAGCGTGGGGCTGGCCTCGGCCGCCTGTGCTTCGAGCTTGTCGAGTGTCGGATCATTGAAGATCTTCCACCACGCGCCGTCGGCGGGCAGGGAGGGCTCGGCGGTCTTCCACTTGCCTTGTTCACCGGCAGCCAGCGGTGCATCTGTCGGTTGTGCTGCTTCCTTGAAAGCCGTGGGCGTGCCCACGTCCGGCTTCTCGTAGGTCGGGGCCAGCGAGCAGGCCGCGAGGAACAGCGCGGCAGCCAGCGCCAGCGGGGTCCAGCGGCCAGGCCGCGTGGCCTGACCCGTGTGTTGTTTGAACGCGTTCATAGCGATGTCTTGATTAGTGTTGACCCGACGGCACAGGCAGTGCGCCATCCAGATCCAGATCGCGATCAGGTGCATCTTCAGCGCGCTGGCCGCGGCGCGTGGCCAGCGTGCGCAGCAGCACGTAGAACACCGGCGTGAGGAACAGGCCGAACAGCGTCACCCCCAGCATCCCCGCGAACACGGCCACGCCCATGGCATGGCGCATTTCCGCGCCGGCACCGGTCGACACCACCAGGGGCACCACGCCCATGATGAAGGCGATCGACGTCATCAGGATCGGGCGCAGACGCAGGCGGCAGGCCTCGATGGCGGCTTCCACGATGGAGCGTCCTTGCAGCTCGAGCTCCCGCGCAAACTCCACGATCAGGATCGCGTTCTTGCACGCCAGCCCCACCAGCACCACCAAGCCGATCTGCGTGAAGATGTTGTTGTCTCCATGCGAGACCCACACGCCCAACATGGCGGCAAACAGACTCATCGGCACGATCAGGATGACGGCCAGCGGCAGCGTCAGGCTTTCGTACTGGGCGGCCAGCACCAGGAACACCAGCAGCACGCAGATCGGGAAGATCCACACGGCGGAGTTGCCGGCCAGGATCTGCTGATACGTCAGGTCCGTCCACTCGAAGCGCACGCCCTTGGGCAGCGTTTCATGCGCAATGCGCTCCACAGCCGCCTGTGCCTGGCCCGACGAGAAGCCCGGCGCCGGACCACCGTTGATGTCCGCAGCGGTATAGCCGTTGTAGCGCACCACCATGTCCGGCCCGAAGCCTTGCGACACACGCAGCAGAGACGACAGCGGCACCATGTCACCCGCGGTGTTGCGCGTCTTCAACTGCAGGATGTCTTCAGCATGGGCGCGGAACGGCGCGTCCGCCTGCACCTTCACTTGATACGTGCGGCCAAAGCGGTTGAAGTCGTTCACGTACAGCGAGCCCAGGTACACCTGCATGGTGTCGAACACGTCCGTGACCGGCACACCAAGCTGTTTGGCCTTCACGCGGTCCAGGTCCGCATTCAACTGCGGCACGTTGATCTGGTAGCTCGAGAACGACGGGCCCAGTTCCGGCGTCTGGCGTGCCTTGGCCATGAAGGCTTGCGTGGCAGCAAAGAGCTGTTCATAGCCGACCGAACCACGGTCTTCGATCTGCATCTTGAAGCCACCCACCGTACCGAGGCCTTGCACCGGCGGCGGTGGAAACACTGCTATGAACGCATCCTTGATGGCGCCGTACTGCTTGTTCAACTGGCCCGCAATCGCACCGCCCGACAGGTCAGAACTCTTGCGCTGGTCAAACGGCTTGAGCGTGACGAATACGATGCCGGCGCTCGGGCTGTTGGTGAAGCCGTTGATCGACAGGCCCGGGAACGCCACGGCGCTTTCCACGCCGGGGTGCTTGAGGGCGATGTCCGACATGCGGCGGATCACGTCTTCCGTGCGGTCCAGCGATGCACCGTCCGGCAGTTGCGCAAAGCTCACCAGGTACTGTTTGTCCTGCATCGGCACGAAGCCGCCTGGCACGCGGTTGAACAGCAACGCAGTCAAGCCGATCAGTGCGAGGTAGATGCCGAGCATCACAGCCTTGCGACCAATCACACGCGACGTGCTGCGGCCATACGATTCCGAAGCCGCACCAAACACACGGTTGAACGGACGGAAGATCCAACCCAGGCCCTTGTCCATTGCACGCGCCAGCCAATCCTTCGGCGCATCGTGGCTCTTGAGCAGCAGCGCAGCCAGTGCCGGCGACAGCGTGAGCGAGTTGAACGCCGAGATGACGGTCGAAATCGAGATCGTCAGCGCGAACTGCTTGTAGAACTGACCGGTCAGGCCCGTCATGAAGGCCAGCGGCACGAACACGGCAATCAGCGTCAGGGCAATGGCGATGATCGGGCCGCTCACTTCGCGCATGGCCTTGTACGTCGCCTCGCGTGGTGATAACCCTTCGGCGATGTTCCGCTCGACGTTTTCCACCACCACGATGGCATCGTCCACCACGATCCCGATCGCCAGCACCAGCCCGAAGAGGGACAGCGCGTTGATCGAGAAGCCGAACATCAGCATCAGGCCAAACGTACCGATGATCGACACCGGCACCGCCAGCAGCGGAATGATCGATGCACGCCACGTCTGCAGGAACAGGATCACCACGAGCACCACAAGCGCCACCGCTTCCAGCAGCGTGTGCGTGACGGCTTCGATACTCGATCGGACGAACTGCGTCGGGTCGTAAACAATGCGGTAGTCGACGCCTTCAGGAAAGTCCTGCTTCAGTTCCTCCATCGTCTTGCGCACGTCATCCGAGATCTGCAGCGCGTTGGAACCCGGCGCCTGGAAGATCGGAATGGCCACCGCCTGTTTGTTGTCCAGCAGCGAGCGCAGGCCGTACTCCGATGCGGCCAGCTCAATGCGGGCCACGTCACGCAGGTACGTCACCGCGCCGTTGGGCGAGCTCTTGAGGATGATGTCGCCGAATTCCTGCTCGGTCTTCAGACGGCCCTGTGCGTTGACGGACAGTTGCAGGTCCGTGCCCGGCACCGACGGCGAGCCGCCGATCACGCCGGCCGCCACCTGCACGTTCTGGTCGCGGATGGCCTTGACCACTTCGTTGGCGGTCAGGCCACGTTCAGCGACCTTGTTCGGGTCGAGCCACACGCGCATCGAGTAGTCGCCCGAGCCGAACAGCTGCACCTGGCCCACGCCGCCGATACGCGCAAGACGATCCTTGACGTTCAGCACCGCGTAGTTGCGCAGGTACGTCATGTCGTAGCGGTCGTTCGGCGACAGCAAGTGCACCACCATCGTCAAGTCAGGGCTGCTCTTGATGGTGGTCACGCCCAGGCGCTGCACCACATCAGGCAGGCGCGGCAGCGCTTGCGACACGCGGTTCTGCACGAGCTGCTGTGCCTTGTCGGGGTCGGTGCCCAGCTTGAAGGTAACCGTCGTGGTCATGTTGCCGTCGCTGTTGGCCTGCGACTGCATGTACAGCATGTTTTCGACGCCGTTGATCTGCTCTTCGAGCGGCGAGGCGACGGTCTCGGCAATCACCTTCGGGTTGGCGCCCGGAAACTGCGCGCGCACCACCACCGAAGGCGGCACGACCTCGGGGTATTCCGAGATCGGCAATCGCCAGATCGAGATGATCCCGATCAACAGGATCAGCGTGGAGAGCACGCCCGCAAAGATCGGGCGGTCCACGAAAAATTTAGAGAAGTTCATGGCTGTGAGCGATGAGGTTCAGTCGCAATCAGGCGCGGTCGGCCGGAAGGCGTTGTGCGGTGGCTGCGGTCTTGGCGTTCGCGGGCTTGGTTTCAGCCTTGGCGGCAGGCGCAGTGGGGGTGTCGGCTTTGGCCTCGGCGGGCGCTTCGGGTTGCGCACCCGGCAGCACCACACGCTTGGTGACCAGGCTATCCATGGTCACCGCATTGGGTGCCACGGCGTCTCCCGGGCGCACGCGCTGGATACCGTTGACGACGATGCGGTCGCCGGCTTTCAGGCCCGACTTCACCACGCGCAGGCCGTCGATGGATGCACCCACCACCACCGGGCGATAGCTCGTCTTGTTGGCCGCATCCACCACCAGGACGAACTTCTTGTCCTGGTCCGTACCGATGGCCTTGTCGCTGATGAGGATGGCGTCGTGCGGTGCACCCGTGCTCATCCGCACACGGGCGTACAGGCCCGGCGTGAGGCGGCCGTCGGCGTTGTCCAGCGTGGCGCGCACGCGGATCGTGCCCGAGCGCACATCCAGCCGGTTGTCGACGGACTGGATCACGCCTTGGCGCGTGTAGCCGTCTTCATTGGCCAGGCCGATGTAGACCGGCGTCTTGGTGCCCTGGGCCGCCTTGGCGGAGTAGCGCAGGTAGCTCTGCTCATCCGCATCAAACGCCACGTACATCGGCGAGACCGACACCAGCGTCGTCAGCACCGGCGCAGCACCACCGGTGGCCACCACGTTGCCCACGGTAATTTCTGCGCGCGACACGCGGCCCGAGACCGGCGCCACGATGTGCGTGTACTCCAGGTTCAGCTTGGCAGCATCCAGCGCGGCGGCGGCGCCTTGCAGGTTGGCCTGGGCTTCGCGCGCAGCGTTTTCCTTCTCTTCAAACTCACGGCGGGCGATGGCGTTGTCGGCCACCAGCGTTTGCGCGCGGGTCAGCTCCGATGCGGTGTACGCCACGCGTGACTTGGCTGCCGTCAGCGCGGCTTGCGTGCGGGCAACTTCAGCGGCGTAGGGGCGCGGGTCGATGGTGAACAGTGGGTCGCCCTTCTTGACGATGCTGCCGTCCTTGAAGTGGACCGCCGTGACGGTGCCGCCCACCAGCGGGCGGATCTCGACGCGCTCCACGGCTTCAATGCGGCCGGAGAATTCATCCCACTCCGCCACGTTGCGCGCGACAACGGGGGCTACATCGACCGGTGTGGCAGCAGGTGCGGCCGGCTGCTGTGAGGCGCCGGCACTGGAAACAAGGCCGTAGGTGCCCACGGCGGCAACGCCAAGCACTGCTGCAGCCGAAATGGCGATGGTGCGTTTGGACAGGCTCATGATGTCTCTCGATTTCGTTGGGTCAGCAAAGAGGAAAGGTTGGAAAGCGTTTGGGCCGCAGCGTAGAAACACGCGCGCGGCCTCGCACTCCGCTTCTTGTTATGTGGGTTCAGCCAGGCGTCTCCCCGGTTGCGTCAATGGAGGTTGGGTCTTTGCGATCCGCACGTGCGCGGCGTTTGCGAGGCGTCGCCGCCTGACGCGTCATGCCCAGGTGCCAACGCAGGAAACAGGTCATCTCGTCTTGCGCGACGGCGCTCATGGCAATCGAGTCATGGCAGGCCTCGCTCACGCGTACGACTTGCGTAGCCACGCCCGCTTCAATGAGGGCAGTGGCGTAGCGCTCGGCCTCGGTGCGCAGCAGGTCTTGCGGCGCGGTCAGCAGCAGGGCTGGGGGCAGGCCCTGCAGGCGGCGCGATTCCACCGGTGCGGCATACGGATGCACGCGTTCGGTCGGGCGGGGCAGGTACTGGCGATAGCAATCAGCGCAGACTTCGGCCGAGTTGGTGGCATTGGCCAGGTGATCGGGGCGCACGCGCGCCATGGTCGGGTCCAGCATGGGGGCGATCAGCACCTGCGCACGCAGGTTGGGGCCGCCACGGTCACGCGCGATCATCGTCAATGCGGCTGACAAGTTGCCGCCCGCATCGTGACCGGCCACGGCCATGCGGCGGCGGTCGATGCCCCATGCGGCGGCATGCTCAGCCATGCAGCACAGCGCGGCGTATACGTCTTCGGGCGCAGCAGGGAAGGGCGCTGCCGGTGCCAGTGAATAGCCGACCGTCACCACCACCGCGGGCAGCGTGGCCGCCAGATGGCGCGCGGGGGCATCCGCATCGTCGATCGAGCCATTCACGAAGCCGCCGCCATGGAGATACAGCACAGCCGACTGGCGTAGCGGCGCAGCCTCGTCCGCGTGAAATTCGGGGCGGAACACGCGCAGCCGGATGCGGTTGGCGTAGCCCTGGGTCCAATAATCCTCGGCCCGCACCTCGCGTGGCAGGGCATCCCCCGGTTTTCCGGCGGGCAGTCGTTGCTCAGGCAACGTGCATGCTGCGCTGCGCAAATGGTGATTCCGTGCAACATTTGTGGCGCCGTTGGCGGAGAGCGAACGCTCTGCGCGAACATCGGCCGAAGCCGGCGAGGTGGCGAGCGAGCGATCCGAAACAACCAGACGCGGTGGAGAAGAACCCATGATGTCAGGCGGGGCTTACCTTTGCGGATAACCCGGATGTCGATGGGCTGAATGATGGTGATTAGACGATCGCCGATAAATGCCTATAATCGGACATCACTATTAGTCACAGCCGAACAATCAAAATCCACGGTTGTGCTACAAAGTGGCATTGCTCGAGGCCGATCTTATTGCGCTGCAAAATCCCTGCGCGCAGCAATGTTTATTCATCGAGCCAACCGGGTGCACCCCTTCAGATTCCACAGGTCCAGCACATTGCCGTTCTGATTCCGGCAGTGCGCCCGCCCCGTGGAGTCCGACCCTCAGGAGCCGCAGATGGATCGATTGCAGGCGATGCAGGTTTTCACGCGCGTTGTGGAAGCCAGCAGTTTCACCAAGGCTGCCGACAGCCTTCAGTTACCTCGCGCCACGGTGACGAACCTGGTGCAAAGCCTTGAGGCGCATCTCGGCGTGCGCCTGCTGCACCGGACCACGCGCCGGGTGAATGTCACTGCTGACGGTGCGGCTTATTACGAGCGCTGCGTGCGGCTGCTCGGTGACTTGGAAGAGACCGAAGCCGCGTTTTCGCAAAGCGCATCGGGCGCGCGCGGCACGTTGCGTATCGACGTGCCCGGCTCGATTGGCAAACGGTTGCTGGTACCGCGTATCCGTGATTTTCATGACGCGTACCCCGATCTTCAGCTCGAGATCGGCATGAGCGACCGCACCGTCGACCTCGTGCAGGAAGGCGTGGATTGCGCCGTGCGTGTGGGTGAGTTGCAGGATTCCAGCCTGGTGGCGCGCCGCATCGGCCAGCTGTCGATGGTGAACTGCGCCTCGCCGGAGTACCTCGCGCGGCATGGCACGCCCACGACGCTGGAGGATCTGCAGGATCACACGGCGGTGAACTACTTCTCGCCGCGCAATGGCCGCCGCATGGATTGGGATTTCATCATCGATGGCCAGAAGCAGATCCACAAGGTGCGCGGCATGGTGTCCGTCAACGATGCGGAATCTGCCGTGGCGTGCGGGTTGCATGGCCTGGGGCTGATGCAGACGGCGCGCTTCCTGGTGTACGAGCACCTGATGTCGGGCGCTCTGGTGGAGGTGCTGCCGGACTACATCTCGGAGTCGTTGCCGGTGTCGGTCATCTATCCGCATAACCGCCATCTGTCGCCCAAGGTGCGCGTGTTTGTGGACTGGGTAGCGACACTGTTTGCCGACCATCCGTGCCTGCAGCTCAAGGAAAATCCACGGCTGCAGATTGTTAGCGCCGCCTGAACAGTCTTTTTTCGGAAGTCACATTTATCAATCGGGAGCAACGATCTATTCTGGGTTCCAAGCGCAACACAACGAGCGCAACCGAACAAGGAAACGATCATGAACTCCCGTCTCTCCTCCCTCTTCTCCCGCCGCGCTGCACTGGCCCTGGTGGCTACGCTGTCGGCTTCCGCAACCCTGCTGTCGGCCCAACCGGCAGCAGCTTCGGAGCAGCCCAACTTCGACGCACCGGCTGCCACACAGGCCGGCCGTTTCGATCCGTACACACAAGGCGCAGATCGTCAGGCCGACACCTACGGCTATCTGTCCCGCGCGGGTGATCGATTCGATCCGTACAGCCAAGGTGCAGACCGCCAAGCCGATACGTACGGCTATCTGTCCCGCGCAGGTGATCGCTTCGACCCGTATAGCCAAGGCGCCGACCGCCAGGCGGATACCTACGGTTACCTGGCATGGAATGGCGACACCAGCTACCCGAACGGCAGCACCGCGTCGCGCGTTTAAACCGCACCCCTGATTTCTCCTCCCTTGTTGTGGCGTGACTGAATAGGTCACGCTTTTTTTTTTGTTTTCGCGAGCGCGGAGCTCAACCGTCCAAGCGTCGAGAAAAAAGCTCGGGACGCCGAGCTCAGAACTCCAAGTGCCAAGCAAAAAGCTCGGAACGTCGAGCTCAGAACTCCAAGCGCCAAGCAAAAAGCTCGGAACGTCGAGCTCAGAACTCCAAGCGCCGAGCAAAAAGCTTGGAGCGCCGAGCTCAGAACCCCAAGCGCCGAGCAAAAAGCTCGGAACGTCGAGCTCAGAACTCCAAGCGCCGAACTCGGAATCTGGAAGTCACGGAGCTCAGGACCCTGGACATGACATTCCAGCCTTCACGCGTGGCGCTCAAAGCCCGGTGTGCGGCGTTGGGGGGGGCCGCGCAGGGCCTGGCCCTCCAGTCGCCACGCAGCGATCTCCGTGTGAGGGCGGGCTGCGCTGTCAGGGCGGCAATGGCGGGTTGAGAGTATCGTGGCAGTCATGCAGACCGTCGCTTTCACGTTCGATGCCGACCTGACGCCGCTTTTGCCATCGGCCTTGCGCGGACACACCATTGCGCGTGCCTGGGCATCCGGCGCCACGCTCAAGCACGCCATTGAGGCGCTTGGCGTGCCGCATACGGAAATCGGCCAGGTGCTCGTCGATGGCCATGTGGAGGTGCTCGAAGCCATGCTGCCGGTGCATGGGCATGTTGTGGTGTCCGCCGTGGAACCCGCGCTGCCGAGCGAGCCGCTGCGCTTTCTGTGCGACGCGCACCTGGGCGCCACCGCCCGCCTGCTGCGCATGGCTGGTTTCGATACCGCCTACGACAACAATTACGCCGACGCCGCCATCGAAGCCCTGGCGCAGGAGGAAGACTGGGTCATCCTGTCGCGCGATCGCGAGTTGCTCAAGCGGCGGGGTATCCGGCGTGGTGCGTTTATCCGCGCGCAGGTGCCGCAAGAGCAGATGCGTGAGATCGTGGCGCGCTTCCAGCTGGCCGGTGTCGCCAAGCCGTTTTCGCGCTGCCTGGAGTGCAACGTGCCACTGCGCATGCTGAGTGTGGAAGAGGCCGCAGCCAGTGTGCCCTTGCGTGTGCGCGAGCGGCAGCGCCTGTTCAGCACCTGCGATGTCTGCCGACGTGTCTACTGGCCGGGCTCGCACTGGATGCGCATGAATGCTGTGCTGGCCGGCATGCTGGCGCCGCAGGACGACGAGGCACCGAACATCGAGCACATCCTGCGCAGCGGTAGCGCTGGCGCTTGAATGCAAAACGCCCGCCGTGTCACCACCGGCGGGCGTTTCTACTGCATGCAATCGCTCAAACCATCAGACCAGATTCAGACGCACGTCGATGTTGCCGCGCGTGGCGTTCGAATACGGGCAGACGATGTGGGCGCGCTCGATCAGCGTTTGCGCTTCGGCGCAGTCCATGCCGGGCAGGCTGATGGCCAGGTCGACTTCGATACCGAAGCCATTGGGGATCGGGCCGATGCCCACGGTGCCCTGCACGCTTGCATCCGCCGGGATGCGCAGCTTGTCGCGTGCCGCGACGAACTTCATCGCGCCGATGAAGCAGGCGCTATAGCCGGCAGCAAACAGTTGCTCGGGGTTGGTGCCTTGACCACCGGCACCGCCGAGTTCACGCGGCGTGGACAGGCTCAGATCCAGGCGGCCATCGGCGGTGGTGGCGCGGCCATCACGGCCACCGGTGACGTTGGCTTGGGCACGGTAGACGACGTTTTCGATCGACATGGCAGTTCTCCTGATAAAGGTTTGGGAGCGGAGTGCAACGGCCGTCGAAGCCGTGGCACCAGGGTTGCAATAGTTTGCTATTAAATAGCGTGCTATTTATTTGCTTCAAAAAAACGGGTGCGTTGCGGCACCCGCGGGGGTATTGGTGTTGCTCATGCGTCAGGCGGCATGCTTGAAGAGCCGCCTGCGCAGGTCATTCAACTGTGTCCGCAAGGATTCGATCTCCCCGGGCGCGCATTCTGCGGCGGCACCGATGCAGTTCGGCACATCCTTGGCGCGTTCCTGCAGCTGCCAGCCCGCGTCGGTCAGCGAGATGATCACCTGGCGTTCGTCTTCCTCGGAGCGGTGACGCTCGATCACGCCCGCAGCCTCCAGCCGCTTGAGCATGGGGGTGAGGGTGGCGGAATCGAGAAACAACCGGTCGCCGATGGCCGACACGGTTTGCGCATCGTTTTCCCACAGCACCAGCATGACCAGGTATTGCGGATACGTCAGGCCCAGAGGCTTGAGCAGCGTCCGATACACCTTGTTCAACCCGATCATGGTCGAGTACAGCGCGAAGCACAGCTGCACGTCCAGCGTCAGGTTCGGGTACGGAGAGGAGGTCTTGCGCGTGTCCATGTCGGGTATATTAGATAGTGCGCTATCTAATAGCAAGCTAAATTTTTGCAACGGCACCAAAGTGACGGTGCGGCCCTATCGTTCGGGCGGCTCGGGCGTGTTGCGAAGATCGGCCACAAAGCGCTCGCGCCAGACCGTCAGGTTGGCTGTGCGTAGTCGATCCATCATATGGGCGTAGCGCGCCTTGCGCTCTTCCAGCGGCATCGTCAGGGCGCGGTTGAGTGCCTCGGACATGCCGCGCGTGTCGTACGGGTTGACGATGAGTGCCGCATCCAGCTCGCGCGCCGCACCGGCAAAGCGTGAGAGCACCAGCACACCGGGGTCCTCAGGGTCCTGTGCGGCCACGTACTCCTTGGCAACAAGGTTCATGCCATCGCGCAGCGGCGTGACGTAGCCAACGTGTGAGGTGCGGAACAGCGCCATCAGCACGCGCCGCTCGTATTGCTTGTTGATGTAGCGGATGGGTGTCCAGTCCAGCTCCGAATGCTTGCCGTTGATGCGCCCCGATTCTGCCTCCAGCCGCTGGCGAATCTGCTGGTAGCTCTGCACGTCCTGGCGCGAGGTCGGCGCGATCTGGATGAAGGTCACGTGCCGGCGGTGGTCTGGAAAATCGTCAAGCAGTTGCTCGAATGCGTGGAAGCGCTCAGGCAACCCTTTTGAATAGTCCAGGCGGTCCACGCTCATGATGAGTTTGGGCTGGCTGCCGTTGTGCTCGCTGCGGGGGGTGGTGCGCCGCATGAACGGACTGAGCGGATTGCGCCGCGCCAGCGACGACATCGCCTGCTGCGCGATCTCATCCGGGTGCACGCCGATGGGGTAGACCTCTGCGCGCAGCGTGTGGCCGAACGCATGCACCGGGCCGTTCTGTTCCTTGTTCTCGACATAGCCGCGGGCCTCGCGCTCGATGTAGTCGTAAAAGGCGACGCGGTCGGTTTCGGTCTGGAAGCCGACCAGGTCGTACGCACACAGCGCGCGCATCAGCTCTTCGTGCGGTGGGATGGTCGTCAGGATTTCCGGCGCTGGAAACGGGATATGCAGGAAGAACCCGATGCGGTTGGTCAGCCCCAGTGCGCGGCATTCGGCAGCAAACGGGATCAGGTGGTAGTCGTGCACCCAGAGGATGTCGTCCGGCTCGATCAGCGCCTTGAGTTGATGTGCGAACTGCGAGTTGACGCGTCGATAGCCGTGGTACTCCTGGCGCTGAAAGCGCGCCAGATCCACGCGGTAATGGAAGATCGGCCACAGCGTCGCGTTGGCAAAGCCGCGGTAGTACTGGTCGTAGTCGCGCCGGCTCAAGCCAACGGTGGCATAGGTGATGTTGCCCTTGGCGACGATGGCGGGCTCGCTGGATACGTTGGTGGCGCTCTGTGTCGTCACCTCGCCGCTCCAGCCGAACCAGACGCCGCCAGTCTCGCGCAGCGCATCGAACACACCCACGGCCAAGCCGCCTGCCGTTCCCTGGCCTTCGGTGATGGGCGCAACGCGGTTGGAGACGACGATGAGCCGGCTCATGCTGCACCACCGTTGCTCGCCACCATCGTCGACAGCCATGCGCGCAGCGCTGCCGGGTCGTGCACGCGCCACAGGGCCTGGCTTGGGCCGGTGCCGATCTTGACCGACCAGCCGTCAAGTGCGTTGACGGCGTCGAAGGCGCTCTCGTCGGTCAGGTCATCGCCGGCAAACAGTGGCGTGCGGCCCATGAACGGGCGCTCGGTCATCAGCGTGTGGACGACATCGCCCTTGCTTGCGCCGCGCGGCTTGAGCTCGACGACCATCTTGCCGGCCTGCAGCCGGATGTGGTCGGAGTAGCGGTGCGCCAGGCGATCGGCCACGGCGAGCACGGCGTTTTCAGCGGCAGGCGCATGGCGGTAATGCAGGGCGAAGGCGATGCCTTTGCCCTCCAGCATCACCCCCGCAAACTGCGCAGACAGTTGCGCGAGTTCAGCACGCAGCTCGCGCTCCATTTCGGCAAGGACATCGGCGTCGGTATTCAGACGCATGAAGCTGCCGTCGGCATAGCGCCGTTCAGCGCCGTGCACGCCGGCAATCACAAGGCCGGGCAGGGCGAGCAGGGATTCGATATCGCGCACGGTGCGCCCGCTGATGACGGCCAGCGCGCCACCGCAGGCCGCATGCAAGGCGGCCAGTGTTTCGCGCAGCGGCGCAGGGACATGCACGGCATCGGGCTGTGGTGCGATGTCGACAAGCGTACCGTCAAAGTCCAGCAGGAAGGCTGTGCGGGCAACGTCCACCTCGGGCAGAGGCGCAGCACTTGGCAGATGGGGGGATCGATCGTTCTTGGACAAACCGGTTCATGTGAATGTGCGTGATGCGCCGTTTCACGCAAGAACCGGACCGGCCGCGCCGGGCGTTGTCATTTCGCCATCTGCGGCCGGTTGGATGGGGGCTTGGCATGTAAAAACGGGCGCGGGGTGCAAATCCTTCACACCGCGCGCGCAGCCGGCGTCACAACGAGGCGGCCAGCCGTGTACCTTGGTCGATGGCGCGTTTGGCGTCGAGTTCGCGCGCTTCATCGGCGCCGCCAATCACATGCACCTTGGCGCCGCCGACCTGCAGGGGGTCGACCAGCTCGCGCAGCGGTTCCTGCCCGGCGCATAGCACGATGGAATCGACCGGCAACCATTCAGCGGCTTCGCGCTTCTCGCCATAGCTCACCAGCAGGCCTTCGTCGCCGATGCGCTCGTAGTTGACGCCGCCCACCATGCGCACGCCCATGTTCTTCAAGCTCGTGCGGTGGATCCAGCCGGTGGTCTTGCCCAGGCCCGCGCCCAGCTTGCCGGCGCGCCGCTGCAGCAACACGATCGCGCGATCGGGCGCTTCGGGCTGCGGGCGGATGCCATCTACGCCACCGCGCACCTGTGTCGGGTCGCCCACGCCCCATTCAGTGCGCCAGGTTTGCAAATCCAGCGTGGGCGAGTGGCCATCGAGCGCAAGGAACTCCGCCACGTCAAAGCCGATGCCGCCTGCACCGACAATCGCCACGCGCTTGCCCACCGGCTTGCGATGGCGCAGCACGTCGATGTACGACAGCACGCTCGGATGGTCTTGCCCCGGAATCTTCGGATTGCGCGGCGACACGCCCGTCGCGATGATGATCTCGTCGTACTTGCCCGCCAGCAGTTGCTGCGCATCGACACGCGCCCCCAGGCGCAGCGTCACGCCGGTGGCCTCCACGCGGCGCGTGAAGTAGCGCACCATCTCGTAAAACTCCTCCTTGCCCGGAATCGTCTTGGCCATGTTCAACTGGCCGCCGATTTCCGACGCGGCGTCATACAGGTCCACCGCGTGGCCGCGTTCGGCCAGCGTGATCGATGCCGACAAGCCCGCAGGCCCCGCACCCACCACCGCAAAGCGGCGCTTCGCGGGCGTCTGGCGGATGACCAGTTCGGTCTCGTGGCATGCGCGCGGGTTGACCAGGCAACTGGCAATCTTGGCCTTGAATGCGTGGTCCAGGCACGCCTGGTTGCAGGCGATGCAGGTGTTGATGTCCTGCGCGCGATTCGTTGCCGCCTTGCGTACGAAGTCGGGGTCGGCCAGCAGCGGGCGCGCCATCGACACCATGTCGGCGCAGCCATCGGCCAGCACGCTCTCGGCCACTTCCGGCGTGTTGATGCGGTTGGACGTGACCAGCGGAATGCCGACCTCGCCCTTCATCTTCTTCGTCACCCATGCGAAGGCTGCGCGCGGCACGCTCGTCGCAATGGTGGGGATGCGCGCCTCGTGCCAGCCGATGCCGGTGTTGATGATGGTGGCGCCCGCCTGCTCCACGGCCTTGGCGAGTTGCACGACCTCTTCCCACGAGCTGCCGTCGGGAATCAGGTCGATCATCGACAGGCGGTAGATGATGATGAAGTCACGGCCGACGGCTTCGCGCGTGCGGCGCACGATCTCGACCGCCAGGCGCATCCGGTTGGCGTAGCTGCCGCCCCAGTCGTCGGTACGCTTGTTGGTGTGGGTGACGAGGAACTGGTTGATGAAGTAGCCCTCGGAACCCATGATCTCGACGCCGTCGTAGCCGGCCTCGCGCGCCAGTTGCGCGCAGCGCACGAAGGCGCGGATCTGGCGTTCGATGCCGCGCACGGATAGCTCGCGTGGTGTGAACGGGCTGATAGGGGAGCGCAGCGCGGTGGGCGCCACGGCAAACGGGTGATAGCCGTAGCGGCCGGTGTGCAGGATCTGCAGCGCGATCTTGCCGCCTTCCTGGTGCACTGTGTCGGTCACGATGCGGTGGCGGCGCGCTGCGCCATGCGTGGCCAGTCGCCCGGCAAACGGTTTGGTCCACCCGGCAATGTTGGGCGCAAAGCCGCCGGTGACGATCAGGCCGACATCACCACGTGCGCGCTCGGCAAAGTAGGCGGCCAGGCGATCGAAGTGATTGCCGTCTTCCAGCCCGGTATGCATCGAGCCCATCAACACGCGGTTCTTGAGCGTGGTGAAGCCGAGGTCGAGGGGGCGAAGCAGGTGGGGGTAGGGCGTGGCGGGTGTGGACATGGTGCCGGCGCGTTTATCGTGTGGGAACGCGCCGGACGGTAGCACCCAAGCGCCCGTTGGAACAACAGGGCAGGGTTCTAGAGGTGGTGGGCGTGCGTCAGGACTTTTTCGGCTCGTCTTCGGCGGGCTTGCCCAGCAGCGCCTTCAGCAATTTGTTCTGGGGAATCGCACGGCCGGTGCCTTGGCCGGGCTTGCCGGCGCGCTGGCTGTCGCGCTTGAGGTTGTTGGCGATCTTGAGGCCCTTGAGTTTTTCGAGGTCGGTTTTCTTCACAATGGGGTCCGCAATGGGAGTCATGAGCTGCGTGTTACGCTCGGCAGGATACGCGAAACACCTGCTCCCGCCGGTTTTTTCCTGCATTTTCCCGCATGTCCGCCAGCCCAACGCCGCCTGCCACGCCCGTTCCCGACCTGTTCCAGCCCACCCTGCAGGATTGGGCCGACCAGCCCGCGCAGGCCTTCGAGCATTGGCTGGCTGTGCGCGGCTATCGTGCATCGTCGGCGACGGTGTACCGCGCAATGTGGCGCAAATGGCTGCGCTGGGCTGAATCGCACCAACGCGCGCTGGCGGATTGGAGTGCGGGCGATATCGCCGCCTTCCTGGATGAATCGGGCCTGACCAAGCTGCACCGGTATCGCTATGCACGCCTGATCGAGCGCGTCTTCCATCAGATTGAACTGCTGCGCACAGGCACGCACAACCCGGCCAGCGCGGCAGTGCAGCAGAAGCTGGCCGAGGGCGAGAACGACCCGACCACCTTTCTTTCCACGGCCGAGCGCGTTGCCATCGAGGCCTCGCTGGAGGTGGGCGCGCGGGCGAGTGAGGCGGCGGTCAACGCCAGTGCTTTCAAGCTGGCGCGCGACAGGGCACTGGTGGCGGTGTGCCACGGTGCGGGGCTGAAGGTCGCGCAGGTGCAGTCATTGCTGCTGCGCCATGTGGGCGAGGCGCTGGAGAGTATTACCGTCGAGCCGTCGCGCGGCCCCGCGTATCACGCGCCGCTGCTGGAGAGTGCGCGCCCCGCGTTGGCGGCCTGGCTGGCCGTGCGCGGTCACGCCGAAGTGCCGGGCGAGCGCATCTTCGTGGCCGATGCCGGTGGGCGCGTCATGCATGCGGCCTCGGTATATCGCCGTGTGGAGGCCTGGCTGGCCGCGCTGCCCGCTTTGATGCACCGCAGCGAACGGCTCTCGCCGCAGACGCTGCGCAACGGCTATGCCGCAGCGCTGTTCGATGCCGGCGCGGCCCCTGCCGAGGTGGGGTACGCGCTGGGCTTGCGGGATCAGACCTCGGCCTGGCGCCTGCGCTCGGCGTATGTCGACTGGCAGGCGGCGGCCCATCCGGATGCGGATAAAGGCTCCGCGTCATAGCACGGTTTTTTGCGCAATATCGCGTGCAAACTGCCCGCCAACCGGCGCTGGGCTTGCTATGATCGCGCTGTTCCGCCGCGCCGGCTGTATCGGTCGGTGAACCCGATGCCGCGCTCGAATCGGCACGCCACGATCTCTTTCTCGATACCTCGCACCCAATGACAGAAACCATTCTGCTGACCGGCGCCACCGGCTATATTGCTTCGCATACCTGGGTTGAACTGCTGGATGCGGGCTATCAGGTGATCGGCCTCGACAATCTGTGCAACAGCAGCTCTACCGTGCTTTCACGCATTGAGCAGATCACCGCCAAGACGCCCAAGTTCGTGCAGGGCGATGTGCGTGACCGCCGCCTGCTTGATGATCTCTTTGCCAGCACGCGCATCTCGGCCGTCATCCACTTTGCAGCGCTCAAATCGGTGGGCGAGTCGGTGCAGAAGCCGCTGGCCTACTACGACAACAACATTGGCGGATTGGTCACGCTGTGCGCATCGATGGCCCATGCCAATGTGCGCCAGTTGGTGTTCAGCTCGTCGGCCACCGTGTACGGCAATCCGCATACAGTGCCGATTACCGAGTCGTTTCCGCTGTCGGCCACCAACCCGTACGGCCAGACCAAGCTGATGGGCGAGCAGGTGCTGCGCGATCTGGAGATCTCTAACGCAGCCTGGCAGATTGCCTACCTGCGTTATTTCAACCCCGTTGGCGCGCACCACAGCGGCCTGATCGGCGAAGACCCGCGCGGCATTCCGAACAACCTGATGCCGTACGTTGCCCAGGTGGCCATTGGCAAGCGCGAGAAACTTTCCGTCTACGGCGGCGATTGGCCCACGCCCGATGGCACGGGCGTGCGCGACTACATCCACGTGGTCGACCTGGCGCGCGGGCATCTGTCGGCGCTTGATGTGCTGCGCCGCGATGGTCGTGGCTTTACCGTCAACCTGGGCACTGGGCGCGGCTACTCGGTGCTGGAAGTCGTTGAGGCCTACAAACGTGCGAGTGGCCGCCCGGTTCCGTATCAGATCGTGGACCGCCGCCCCGGCGACATCGCCGCGTGCTACGCCGATCCGGCACTCGCTGCATCCATGCTGGGCTGGCGCGCGCAATACGGCATCGAGCGCATGTGCGAAGACTCGTGGCGCTGGCAAAGCATGAACCCGGACGGCTTTCAGTCCCGCTGACTCACGACATACAACGCTGTTTGACCCCCGCAGAACTGGAACCACCCCGCAGTGGATGACGTCGCTCACCTTGTTGCGCAACTGACCGGCAGGCTTGCTGGCGCATTGCTGCCATTGATCGTGGCATGCGGCGCGGGCAGCTTGCTGCTGCGTTTGCTGGACGATCTGCGCAGTGCCGGCGCCACGCGCGCCCGACTGCCGCTGGCCATGACAGCGCTGTTTTGTGCGATTGCGTTGTGGACGGTGCCGCTGCTGCCGCTGGTTGCGCGTTGGCCGCTACACGAGGGCGCCGCGCTGTTGGTGATGTCGCCGGCATCGTTCTGCTGGAGTCTGGCAGTGGCCGCGCTGTGGTGCATCCTGGGTGGCCAGGCGGGCACCGTACGCGCGGTGCTGCTGGGTGCGTTGCTGAGCATCAGCGGCCCTGTGGCCGTGCTGTTGCTCGCGGGTGTCACCAGCTTCGATGCGCTGGCGTGGGCGGATGCCGGCATGCTCGGCATCGTCATGCTGCTGTCGGCGGCGGCCTGTGCGGCGGCGTTGCAGTTTGCGCTGTCGGCGCAATCCGGTGCGACGGGGGTGGCTGTCCGCCGCCCCGTCGTGAGCCTGTTCGTGAGTGTGCTGTTCGGCATCGGTCTGGCCATCGACGCGGTGTATGCGGCGTCGCTGGTGGATTCGCCATCGGTTGCCTTCGGCAGTGCGCCGGCCTGGCTGCAATTGCTGGTGGCAGGCGGGGCAGTGGCGACGGTGCTCGCCGGCTTCCTGCTCGGTTACCGTGACCGCGCATCGGGTGACACCTCGGCTGCAATTGCCACCCGCGAGATCCGCCGCCGCAAGGAAACGATGCAGGCGCTTAACGATCTGGAGCAGAGCTACCGGCAGCGCGAGGCGGAGTTGGCCGCGCGGCATCAATTGCTGCTCGATGGCGCGGATGTCGGCTTGTGGGAATTTGATCTGATTACGCGCAGCGCGCAGTTCTCCACGCGCTTTGCCGACATGCTCGGCTACTCGCTCAAGGAGATCGGCCCGAGTACCAGCGAGTACCTGCGCCTCGTGCACCCGGATGACTTGCCGCTCGTGCTCAACCGTATCCAGGCGCACGTTGACGGCAATGCGCCCGCTTACGCTGCGGAATTCCGCATGCGGCACAAGGATGGCAGCTATCGTCAGCTCATCGCGCACGGTGTGGCTTTGCGCGATGCCGGCGGTCGTGCCACACGCATGGCCGGCTCGCATGTCCAACTGGCACTGAAAGTAGCTGCAGCAAATACTGCCTTGCCAGACATTGCTACGTCTGCGGCGCAGCCCGAGACGCTTCGTCGCCAGGGGCTGTGGGAGTCGTGGTCGCCGCTGGACAATGCGCCCGATACTTCGGGCACACCAGCCACAGCGACTGCGCCGACCGAGCCCGCGTCGGCCAGCAACGGCACATTGCCCAGCATCAATCCCAACGCGCTGCGTTGAGGCCGTTCATCTTTACGGATGTTGATCACGCCTCGTACTCAAGTTTCCTTCCGGCTTGCCCGATAGCGCATGTAGAGCGCGTGCAATCGCGCCGGGGAGCGCCGCCAGCATCACGCGGACAAGAAGAAACGCTTGGAGGAAGGAAGATGAACCGACTCACGCTTCGACAGAAGCTGTGGCTGCCGCTCGTCCTGAGCTGGCTGTGCCTGCTTGTCATCACATTGTGGAGTGCATGGAGCGCACGCACCGTGCGCATGGAGGAGCGGCAACGCGATCTCCAGAACGTCAGCGCCACCGCATTCAGCGTCATCAAGGAATACGGCCAACTGGCGCAAGACGGCAAGATGACGGTGGACGAGGCCAAGGCTCAGGCCATCGCGCGTTTGAAAGACATGCGCTATGGCACCGACGGCTATTTCTCGCTGTCGAGAACCGATACCGTTTCGGTCATGCACCCGTTCAAGCCCGAGATGGTCGGCAAGAACATGTCTGCTGCGACCGACCCTGAGGGTAAGCATCTGTTCTTGGACATCGCGCAGACGGCCAAGGCGGGCGGCGGGTTTGTACGCTACCTGTGGCCCAAGCCTGGCAGCGACAAGGCGGAACCCAAGCTGACCTACGTCTCGTACTACGCGCCCTGGGATTGGTCGATGACGACGGGGCTGTACATCGATGACGTTGATGCAGCGTTTCGTACCTCGCTCATGCAATCGCTCGGCCTGTTGCTGGGTGTTGGCTTGCTGATGACCGTGGTTGTCGTGGCCGTCACGCGCGGTTTGCAGCGTCAGCTGGGCGGTGAGCCGGCGTATGCCGCAGACGTTGCCGCACGTATTGCTGGAGGCGACCTGGCGGTGCGCGTGCAGACGCGCCAAGGCGATCGCGACAGCATGCTTTTCGCCATGTCGCAGATGCAGCAGCAACTCACGGGCACGATCAGCGACATAAAGAATTCGGCCGATTCCATTGCCAGTGCAACCAAGCAGATTGCAGCCGGCAATGCCGATCTGTCACAGCGGACGGAGCAGCAGGCATCTTCGCTGGAAGAGACGGCATCGAGCATGGAAGAGCTGACATCGATCGTGAAGCAGAACGCCGACAACGCGCGTCAGGCCAGCACGCTGGCAGTCAACGCGTCAGATATTGCCGTCAAGGGCGGCGAAGTGGTGGGGCGCGTGGTCGAGACCATGTCGGGCATCAACGAGAGCAGCAAGAAGATTGCCGACATCATTGGCGTGATCGAGGGTATTGCGTTCCAGACCAACATCCTGGCGCTCAACGCCGCGGTGGAAGCCGCGCGTGCCGGCGAGCAGGGCCGCGGCTTTGCCGTGGTGGCGGGCGAGGTGCGCAGCCTGGCGCAGCGTTCGGCCAGTGCCGCCAAGGAGATCAAGGAGTTGATCGGCGACTCGGTAGGGCGTGTGCAGAACGGTTCTGCTCTGGTGCAGGAAGCGGGAACGGTGATTGACGAAGTGGTGGTCGCGGTCAAGCGCGTGACCGACATCATGGGGGAGATTTCTGCCGCATCCGACGAGCAGAGCTCCGGTATTGAGCAGGTCAATCAGGCCGTGAATCAGATGGATGAGGTGACGCAACAGAATGCTGCGCTGGTGGAGCAGGCTGCTGCGGCGGCGCTTTCGTTGGAAGAGCAGGCGCAATTGCTGCGCTCAGCAGTGGGGCGCTTCCAGGTATAACGCGCCAAAGCGCAAGAAAAAAACAAGGCCGGCAATATCGCCGGCCTTGTTTTTTGTGGTTTCCGGTTGCCTCTTTGTGCAGACTCGGATGTGCTGCTTTTCTGCGCGGGTCAGGCGATCAGAAAATCCTCCATCTTGCGACCCGACGACAGTTCCTTCACCAGCCAGCCCGGACGCTTGCCACGACCCGTCCAGGTATTGCCGCTGCTGTCGCGGTAACGCACCGGTACCTTGCGGCCGGCCTTTTTCGAAGCCACTGCACCCTTGGCACCAAAACCGAGGTCGTCGGCGGTCAGGCCATATTCCACGATCTTCTGCTTGATTTCAGCGATCACCGTCGCCTGTTCGTTTGCCCGGAGTTCATCGGCCTGGCGCTGCAGTTCAGAGATCTTCTGAACGATTTCCTTGTAAGTCGGCATTATGGATTCCTCAACTTTGCAATTGAAACATGGGCACGCTCCCCGTAGCCCACCGCATTATAACGACTTTGACCGAGTGAAATGAATTTCGTTAAGACCTCATGTCAACGGCGTCGATTTTGCGCAGCAGTTTGCGTTGCGCAAATCGGCATGGTGCGGCCATTTGTCCGGGAAACCGGAAATTGTGAACATATGAAGAAGCGAGAAGCCGTGCGGCTACGTGTGTTCAATGCCAGCGAGCAGCATTGAGCGTGCACGGCACACTTTCTTTTTATGTGATTGCTTCATTGCTTCGGCAGCCGCACTGGGAGCCGATTTGATGAAAAGCTTTCGAGCGTGCGTTGAAAGGTTATCGAAAGGGAAATGAAAAATGCATCAGAATGGCGCATTTTTACAATTGCTTCAGGCGAACTGCACGCCTTCAAGCAAGCCCTGAAAATCCTTTGCCGGTAACGGGCGCGCCAACAGATAGCCTTGAACCTGATCGCAATGCAGATTCACCAAGGCCTCCATCTGCGCCTCGGTTTCCACGCCTTCCGCCACCACCGTCATATCCAGCGAATGCGCCATCGCGCAGATGGCGCGGATGATTGCGGCCGCCTCGGGCGGGTTGTCATCAAGCGCGGAGACGAATGCCCGGTCGATCTTGATCTGCTGAGCGCGGAAGCGCTGCAGATAACTCAGGCTGGAATAACCGGTGCCGAAATCGTCGATGGCGACTTCGATGCCAAGTGCCTGGATCTGGCGGATCGCTGCAATGCTCTGGCTGGCATCGCGCATGGCGGCTGTCTCGGTAATCTCAAACATCAGGCGGTGTGCGCTCACCTGATAGCGGTGCAGGATCTGCGACAGGCGCTGCACGAGGTCGGGTTGCTGAAACTGGCGCGGCGAGAGGTTGACCGCGATACGCTGCGGGGCCATGCCCGCCGCATCCCAATGCATGATCTGGCGACAGACTTCTTCGACCACCCAGTCGCCCAACTCGACGATGGTGCCGGTGCGCTCCGCCAGCGGGATGAACTCGGCGGGTGATACGGGGCCAAGCTCTGGGTGATTCCAGCGCAGCAGTGCCTCCGCGCCGGTCATTGCCTGCGTGAACGCATCGAACTTTGGCTGGTAGTGCACCGACAACTGACCATTGAGCGCTGCATGCGAAAGCGCGCGCTGGATCTGCAGCACGCGATGCGCCGTCGTGTTCAGGCGCGGCTCGTAGAAGCGGTAGGCATTGCCGGTGGACTGCTTGCAATCGAACATGGCGGCGTCGGCATGCTCCAGGAGCGTGTCGGCCGTTGCGCCATTGTGCGGATGGATCACCACGCCGATGCTGGCCGTCGCGCGCAGGCGGCGGCCGTCCACTTCCACCAGCTCGCGCAGACGGAACAGCAGCTTGTCGCCAACGGTGGCGGCTGCCTCAGGCAGGGTGAGGCCTTCGACCAGAATGGCGAACTCGTCGCCGCCCAGCCGGGCGACCATGTCTTCGCCGCGCATGGTCTGGCGCAGGCGCTCGGCGATGATCTGCAAGACGCGGTCGCCGGTGGCGCGGCCGTATTGCTCGTTGATCTGGCTAAAGTTGTCCAGGTCTAGGCAGAAGAGGGCGAAAGGACGCCCGCGCCGCGTTGTCGAGAGGATCGCGCTGTCCAGCGATTGCCGAAGCTGCAGCCGATTGGGCAAGCCGGTCAGTGCATCGTGATGCTGCGGTGTGGGTGGCTGATTTGCGACACGTGCCAGAGATGCGGCCAGATGGGCCTGTGCGGAATCGACGCGCGTCTCCAGCATGATCAGCACCGCGTGCAGCCCAAGCGCAAGTAGCACACCGCCGGCACTCAGCATGATGACGGGCACCACATGCAGCGTGGTTGCCTCGTCTGCGGGCCAGACGCTGACCGACGGCCACGCCGCCAGCGATAGCACTGCGGAGGTGGCCAGCACTGCCGCCGCTCGTGCGCGCAAGCCGACGGCGGCCCGGCGCTGCGCCGGCGGTAGATGAAAGGCCATGCACATCGCTAGGCACGTCCCCGCACCGAGCACAAGGGCGCCGCCCCCCCAGCCAGCGAGCGTGCGCTGCAGCGAGAGGGTGTCGTTGTGCAGCCATGGGCGCGCCAGATACAGCTCTGTCATCAACAGCCCGATACCGAGCGCGATCGCGCCCATGGCAATGCGGTGGCGATGCGGAGGTTGCCCGGCGATGGCGGGCGACGTATCAGGCAATACCACCAGAAATGCCGCGAGCGAGGCCGCCAACGCCGTCATGAGCGTGACGGAAATGGGTACCGTGAGCTGCGCAGCCAATGACCGGTGCAGGCCGACCTGAGCGAGCCAAAGCCCCGACCATAGCCCGATGCCGAGAATGGCGGCGCAGGCAATGCGCCAGTTACGGCGTTTTGCGATCGTCGAACCCCCCGGCAGACGTGTCGCAGCGTCTAGTGCGGCAAACGTGGTTAAGCCCGTGCTTACCCACGCAAACAGCAGCAGCGCAATATGGAAATCGTTATGCATGCGAGCGCATTTGGCGCGGCCCCCCGACTTTCGACCGACGCCTGTCTGTGTTTTGCGGCGAGGATAGCGCAAGAGCCTGGTGTTTCAGGCGGTGAAAAAGCCCGCTTGTTGCGCGCTATTCACAGAATGCGTCGGGATAATCCGCCGCTATTGCATTGCATCAAGCAATTGCGGCGGCTCCACGCCTGTCTTCATGCATCGGCAAAAAACCGGGCCGCATGACCCGGGTATACGCGAATGGTCGCTCGCCCGCGATTGCGGGTGGAGATTCAGGCGTTCAGGCGAGTGCGCCGGCGGGATGCGGGGGTGGCGGCTCCGGCACGTTCCAGGTCGACGCTGGGCAGCAGGTGCAGCAGGCGCACGAGCTCGGATTGGCGGTGCGTGCCGGTCTTGCGCAGGATGTCGCGGATATGCACGCGCACGGTATGCAGCGACAGGAATTCGCGGTCGGCGATTTCCTGCAGGGTCTCTCCTGCAGCCAGTCGCGCAGCGACGATGCATTCCTTGTTCGTCAGCCCGAAGAGCGAGGCGAGCACGCCTGCATCCATGACCGACCGCGCCTCCGAGTTGCCCACCAGTACCAAGGCGAGCGGCGCCGCCCAGGTCGAGCGCATGGCATCAGAGGGCGCCAGCGGCGTGGCGATGAAGGGAACGGGCCGCCCATCGCGTGCCAGATACATCCACGAGCCGGCAGCGCCTTGCACACCCATCGAGCCGGCAGCGTGTTCGATCAGGTTGCGCAGTGCCGCGTTGTGTGTGTGGTCAGCGGAGTGCAACATGCCGCCATCAAGCGACAAACGATCGTCTTCTGCGGCCATCGTTCGCGCCCATGCGTTAGCGTATTTCACGCGCATGCTGCGTTCGATCACCATTACGCCAAAGTCGAGCGTATCCAACCCGGCCATGCCGAGCGCGGCGAGTTCGTTCAGTTCCTGATTGCGCTGCTGCATGCGCGCCGCACGCTGCAGGTGGGGCAGGACGCGTTGCAGGCGCTCTTCGCGTTCGGCTGCGCTCACTTCCGAGATGCTGTCCCGTGTGCGCAGGCGCATGGTGATGCTCAGGTCCGGCGTGTCCATCAACGTCACGCCGCGCGCAGGTGCGTCTTCGGGCTGCGGGGCGCGCAGTAGTTGAGGGTCTTGGCAGAAGGCGTTGCAGTGGCCCGGTTGCGGGCAGTTCTGGCACCAGCCCGACGAAACGCCTTGGCGTGGCGCGTCAGTGTGCTTGTCCCAGACGAAATAATGTGCGCTTTCTGCCCCTGCGTAGACGGAGAGCAAGGCCAGGGCAGTCGGCATCTGCGCGGGGTCTAGCACCGCCTCGTAGATGGTATCGACGAGTCGATGAAACTCTGCGTCATCCGATAGACGTTGCAGCATAGTGGCCCCCGGTGCGTATTGCGATGACTGAGGGGACTGACCCTCGCCATCGGCGTGTTGCGGCCTGATGTGCTGTTGGCCGCTGTCGCTGTGTTGATTGTTGTTCTTCTGCGCGACTTCCTTGGTAATCGGCAACTCTTTGGAAAAACTTAACATTCCGCTTCTGATGCTCCCAAATTCCGGCGGTGCTGTATCCCCCCCTTTGGAAGGGAGTATGGGTGACTTTCAGCGCTGAAAATATAAAAAATATACAAAATTCCTTAACCTGTTCAGTGCCTTGTCTGCCGCCTAGTTGAACTGGTACGTGTAGGCAGCGGTGAAGCGCAGGCTGCGAGAGCTCGTGTTGATCGGCTTGTCGCCCACCGGGCGCGCAATGGCCAAGTCCAGCGTGTAGTACTTGCGGTCGGAGAAACGCACCCCCAGCGCAATGGAGCCAAGCTGGTCATGCACCAGCGTGCCGGCGTTTGAATACACCTTGGCTGTGTCGTACAGCACGTAGGGCTGCACGGTCTTCAGGTATTCCATCGACACCGGGAAGACCCGGTTGAGTTCTACCGATGCGCCCCAACCGCGGTCGCCTGCCACTTCGCCCGCCGGATAGGCCAAGCCGAAGAAACGTCCGCCAAAGCTGATCTGCTCCGACGACGGCAAGTTCGCCCCGCTGTATTGCGCCGCGCCCGAGACCGCGATGCCAAAGCCGAAGGGCAGGTCATGGGCTTCGCTTGCGGTAATGCGCGTGCGCAGAAAGCCAAGATCGACGTTGTTTTGGGCCTTGGGCGATGCAGATTTGCCGGCACCGAGCCCGCTGATCCCTTGATACACCCCAATGGATGCGCGCCGCGTTTCACCGGGATTCACTTCCGTGTAGACCGCTTCAGCGCCGGCAACGCGCACCTTCGTGTCCAATTCCGTTTGTGGGAGGGTGATGTCTTGCGGCGAGTACTGCTGCTTGTCGTCGTTGCCATAAAACGTGCCGGTGACTGTCAGGCTGCGCGTGTTCGACAGCAGCACCGGATAGCTCAGCGACAGGCCCAGCCGCTGCGTGTCGGTCAGATAGCGCGACTGATAGCCGAGCTGCTCAAGCGGCAGGTTCTCGGGCATGCCGCGATAGTGCGACCACGTGAGCTTGGCCAGCAGCCCGTCGGTGCCGATCGGTTGCGCCCAGGTGGCGGAGTAGAACGTTTCGTGATCGGGCCCGCGCGGCTGCAGCGTCGACACCGTGATCTGCTCGCCGAGCGGCGTCACGCTGTTGAGCGTGCCCGTGATGACGGCACGCACACCAGGTGAGCGGTATTCGACGCCGGTACCGATGGTGTACGGCTGGCGCTTGACGTTGAGCACCAGTTCGCTCGCGCCATCGGTGGTGGTGGGCGGCTGCACGGTCGCGGTGATCTGTACGCCGGGTTGCAGTGCCAGCACGCCGGTTACGCGCTCGAAGGTCTCCTTGCGCAGCGGCTTCTCATCCATCAAGCGCTGCGAGATCTCGCGCAACCGACCTTCCAGCGGCCCGGGCGTGCCCTCGATGCGCATGCGCGCCACGTAGCCTTCCACCACTGTGATGCGGACCACGCCGCCTTCGAAGGTTTGCGCCGGCACGAACGCGAAGGAGAGCGGATAGCCGCGGTCGGCATACAGCTTGGTGACATCGTTGGCCGCCTGCAGCAGCTGCGCGACGGTGACGTCGTGCCCGGCCAGCGGCGCGAAGTACGCAGCAATCTCGGGAAACGGCAGCGTCTTGACGCCTTCGATCTGGAACTTGGTGGGCGTGAGGTGCGTGGCGAGCAGGTTTTCCAGCGCCGGGTTCGGCCGCTGCACTTGCACCTGGATCTTCTGCTCAGGCGGGCGGGAGGTATCGACCTTGGGCAGCGTGTCGATCGGGTTGCCTTGCGTGGGGCTGCTCTGTGCCCAGCTCAGTGCCGGGCTGGTCAATGCAACGCCTGTGGCCAGCGCTAACCGCATCGTGGTGCTCCGCACGCGTGTCTCCTCCGTGGTGTTTGTTCTGCAGTGAAGCGATTCGCCGGTCCGGGCCGGTCGACGCCGCGCATGGTTGCGCACTGCATGGAACGATAACCGCGAGACATGGTGCTTTACAACAAAACACATAGAAGCAACGTTCACGCGACGCAACGCCATGGTTGATACCAATGGTGTGTGACTCCGTGCCCGTTGGCCCAGCAATCGTGCCGCTTGGCGCGACATCATCGCGTTTGAAACGCAACAGCGGACCGGCTGGTCAGGCCGATCCGCCGCGCGTTGTACTGCGCTTTGATCAGTGATGCGCGCCGCCCAGTACGCCACCCACCGTGCCCAGCAGGCCGCCTACCGCGCCGGTCACCGGTGCCAGCGGCGTTGCAGCGCCGGCTGAAGTCAGGCCGCTGCCCACTGTGGTGACAACCGTGCCCACCGGCGCCGTGATCGAGCTGACCGGGTTGCCGCCGCCTGCCGCACCGCCGAGGCCGCCCAGTGCGCCGGTAATCGGTGTGAGCGGGTTGGACCCAACAGCCGCGCCACCCGTCAGGCCACCCAACGCACCGGTGATGGGTGCAAGCGGATTGCTGCCACCCGCACCACCCAAGCCGCCGAGTGCTCCGGTAATCGGTGCGAGCGGGTTGGAGCCACCAGCCGCGCCACCCGTCAAGCCACCCAACACACCGGTGATGGGCGCCAGCGGATTGCTACCACCCGCACCGCCCAGGCCACCGAGCAGGCCAGTAATCGGAGCCAGCGGGTTGCCGCCCGGCGACGTCGTCGGCGAGTACACCGCACCGCCCAGCGCGCCGACCGTATTGCCGACTGCCGTCACCACACCGCCCAGATTGCCGACGACCGGTGCATGGGTTGCAGTGATGGCGCTGCCGCCGTTGGCGACCGCACCGCCCAACTGGCCCAGCAGCGTGTTGCCCGGCGACCCCAAGCCCGAGGTCGCGCCGAGCGTCTGCGTGGCGCCGGTGAGCTGCGAGGTAATCGGAATGATGGCTGTGCTGAGTTGCTGCGTGAGCTGCTGTACAGGGCCCGTCGACAGCGCCGTGCCAAGCGTGCTGCCGCCGTTGGCAACAGCTTGGCCGACTTGCGTGACCACGCCGGCCAGCGGCGTCGTTACCGGGGCCAGCGGCGCCAGCGGGCCAGTGCCCAGATTGTTGACCAGCGTACCGGCGCTGGTGACTGTGTTGCCTGCGCCCGTGACCACGTTGCCGAGGCTCGACACCGTGGTGCCAACCGGATCCGGATTGCGTCCGATGCTGCCGAGGCCATTCTGTACGCCAGCGCCCAGCGCCGAAACGGTCGTGCCAACGTTATCCACCACACCACCCAGGCCGCTCTGCACGCCGCTCAACTGCGAGGGCAGTGGTGCGTTCTTGATGTCCGCGCCGATACCGCTGACCGCCGAGCCGGCGGCCGATACGACATTGCCCGTGTTGTTGAGGATCGTGCCTGCCGGCGTCAGGGGCGCCGGTGCGGGTGTCGGTGACGGAGAGGGCGACGGGGACGGCGAAGGCGAGGGTGACGGAGAGGGCGACGGCGAAGGCGAGGGTGTCGAGCCGCCCGCGTTGTTGTTCGAGCCGCCGCTACCGTTCGAGCCACCCAACTTGCCACCCACATCGCCCGAACCCGAGCTTGCGCAACCGCCCAAGACCAACAGGCTAGCCATCGTAGCTGCCAGGCACTTGATGTTCTTATTCATGATCGTTCTCCCGTTTTAAAAGTCCGCTTTTGTCAGCTGGAAAATGGTCCCAATGTCGATTTGGGTAGCGGGACTCTGCAAACGGTGTGCCATGTCTTGATTATTGCGCTATGCGTAATTGATTATCAAAATTCGGCGTGATTTTCTCTTTTGGAATGGAGGAATCGTGAAAACTAACTCAAATATGGGATTTACCCTGCCCTACGAATGAGGGAGGGAAACGTTTGCTATGGGGGTTATGTTTGGGTTGAATATGTTCCGTGTCACGTTACAACGTAACGCCGGGAACACGTGTTTTCTGACCGTAACACCTCTCCGTCGTATTCGGGTAATGCCGGATGCGCTGTCTGCAAAGCCTGTTGTGACGCCGCTCTTCAGCAGTCGATGTTTCTCTCTAATGAGGCTGGCATGGCAATTGCAGAATCTGGCCCGCAGTTCGCAATACCGAGCTCAGATACAACAGGTAAGACTTAAGACAAATCCTTGAGAAGGGGACGGGACATGAAACAGATCCAGAAAACCATCCACGTCATGCCGCTGGCGTGCGCCGTTGCTGCTCTCATGCTGGCAGCGTGCTCTTCAGGTGGCGGCGGTTCCGGCAGCTCGCCGAACCCCAGCCCGAATGATCTGACAGGGGTGACGCCTGTCGGCAAGGTCGCCAACGGCACCGGCAACACGGTTGTGGCGACGGGCCAGGCCATCAGCAGCCTGGGTACGACCCTGCAGAACGCCAATATTCCGGGCCTTTCCGACCAAGCCAAGGCAGGCCTGGGTGGTACGGTCAGCAATGCCGGCAAGGCTGTCAGCGACCTGGGCTTGGGCGTGCAAACCGGTCTGGGCAAGATGGGCCAGAACCCGAATCCAATTGGAACGACGGTGGCCAGCACTGGCAACGTCGTGACGGACCTCGGCCAAACCACGGTCAGCGCCGGTACGCTCGTGCAGGGCCTGGGCCAAGGCTCGGGCGCGCCGCTTGCGCCCGTTACTCAGCCGGTAGGGGCTGGCGTGCAGCAGATTGGCCAGGCGCTGATTGGCGGTGGCACCTTGCTGGGCAGCGCGCTGTCGTCCGGCGCGGTACAACAAGTCACGCAGCAGGCCAGCTCGGCCATCGTGCCGGTTACCACGCAATTGACCAACGCCACGCAATCGGGCGGCGACGCGACTGGCCTGGGCGGTCCGTTCAGCTCGCTGCTGGGTACGGTTGGCGGCGGCGTGGCCGGTGCCGGTAACACCATTACCGGGACTGGCGTGCCGGTAGTTTCAACCCTGGGCCCGGTGGTTTCCTCTATTGGGGTTACGGTGGCCGCAGTGGGTGGCGTAGGCACTGCCGGCGGCTCGTCTGGCAGCAATCCGCTGGGTGGTTTGCTTGGCGGCGTGGGTGGTGCCTCGGGCGGCAGCAATCCGCTGGCACCGCTGACAGGCCTGCTGGGTGGCGCGGCCGGTGGCTCCAACCCCTTGGCGCCCGTTACCAGCTTGCTGGGCGGGGCCGCGGGTGGCTCCAACCCGCTCGCGCCTGTCACTGGCCTGTTGGGCGGCGTGACCAGCGCAGCCGGCGGCGCCTCGGGCAGCAATCCACTGGCGCCTGTTACGAACTTGCTGGGCGGCGTAGGCAGCCTGGCGCACTGAGCAGTACCTGTCTGTGCTCTTGAAGGTGCGCGGGCGTGTTCCCGTCGCTCGCGCATCCTTTTTTTTGCCATGACAGAGAATGGGGAGCGTTCAGATCACCCCCGGATTAATGGAGAACCCGCACACATAATGGGCATAGTCTGCCGATCATTAAGGGATTTCCATTAGTTTTCAGAGGGTTGGTGCGTCTTTAATGAGGTTTAATAGAGCCTTTACTCTAATTTTGAGTAAGTACCTAAATTGAGTTATTTTGTTTGCGGCGCCGCACGCCTATAAAACCGTTACGGGATGTTACGTGACATACGTGACATTCTGATGGCGAGGTAACGGGTTGGGGGTGTGCGGTGGTCATCGGGTGTTTTTGCGGGACCAAGATCACCTGATGGCTTGTCATCTTTGTTTTATTGATAAAACGAAGGTGGCGCGGCGAAAAGATTTTGTTTCGACCGTGTCATCGCTATAAATCCCCAAGCGTTTTATCCGTTATTAGCCAATATGAACTGGTCGCGGCCGGAGCACCGCAGGCTGGTCAAGACCAACAACATCCGCGGGCGAGTGCAAACAGGAGAGCAATCATGAAAAACGCCGTTCTGAAGTTCCTTCGCGACGAACAAGGTGCTACGGCCGTCGAGTACGGCATGATCGCGGGCCTGATCGCAGCAGCGATTGCAGCCACGATCAAAGCGCTGGGCACCGACCTGACGAACGTGTTCAACACCATTTGCGGCGCGATCAAGGGCGGCACTGCCACCACGTGCTGACACGCTGGTACGGCCATATAGATACCGCAGGCTGGGTCAGTGTCGTAGTTTTCGCCATTCTTGCCATCACGTTGGACTTTCGCTCGCGGCGCGTGCCGAACTGGCTCGTCGCCGCTGGCGTGGTGCTGTCTATCGTGCTGATCGAGTTTGGCGGCGTGACAGCACTGGCCTATGACTGGCAGGACTTCTGGCTCGGCGGGGCGATCGCATTTGCCTGCTTTCTACCGCTCTATGCACTGGGCTGGATGGGCGCGGGTGATGTCAAGTTTTTCACAGTGGCTGGGTTGCTGGCTGGTTGGCACGGTCTAGTGGCCGTGTGGCTTGTCTCAAGCATGATCTCAGGACTGCATGCGCTTGCGATCATGGCACTGCGTCAGCTTGATGCGTCGTCGCCCTCTGCCTGGCTAGTGATGCGAGTGTGTCCGGCGATCACCCGCTGGGATACCGCGCAGGCTGGACGCCGAGGCATTCCCTACGCAGCGCATATGGCGATCGGCTTGCTGAGCCTGCCTTGGGTGCCAGCCGCGATGCGGATGCCGTGGCTGCCTGGCATGTAGTTCGGACAGTTGAAGAGCTGAAAAAGAGCCGCCAAGCGGCCTGATAAGAAAAGGAGTCGGCCATGCCGACATTGCAATGGGAACGGGAGAGTGCACGACTGCACTCTGGCGTACGTATGTTTGCGGCCAGGCGACGCCGTAGTCGCGGCGCGACGGCGGTCGAGTTTGCCGTTGTCCTGCCTGTGCTTCTGGTGCTCATGCTCGGGATCGTGTACTACGGCGTGATCCTGGCCATGCAGCAGGTACTGACGCTGGCGGCCGAAGAGGGCGCCCGAGCTGCTCTGCGCTACCAATCTTCCAACACCCAGCGCGTGACCGCCGCTTACACGGCTGTCAACGCAGCGCTGCCTGTTTCCATTCGCTCGCAGGTCACAACCAACCAAAGCGGATCGCCGTTGGTAACGTGCCCAACCATCGCGAGCATGCAATGCCTGAGCGTCGTGCTTACGCTGCCGGTTACGACTGGCGCCACCCCGCTTTTGCCTTCCATTCCACTGCTGCCGGTGCCGTCCACGTTGACGGGTTCGGCGATCGTGCAGCTTGTGCCGAGTTCTTGAGTCGAAACGGCCCGCCAGTTCCACTTAACGATTGCATCGACAGGCTGCCTAGATGACCAGCAAACATCTCCAGATCTTCGCCGCCGTGCTGCTGCTGCTTGCGGCCATTCTTGGTGCCGTGGCTTGGAAGAGTGCGCATCGTCCGCCCGCGCCGGTAGCCGTGCAGAAAGACGGCAAGACGGCCTACCCGATTGTTGTCACGGTCAAACCGCTGGAGCCTGGCAAGCCCATTACGGCGGACCAACTGGGCATTGAGCAGTTGCCGATCAATCCGGTCGAGGCATTCTCCGATGTGTCCAAGGTGGTGGGGCGCGAGCCGATTCTCCCGGTTGGCGTGGGCGTGCCGCTGCTTGCCTCCCAACTTGCGTCCGGATTGGCGCAGCAGGTGGGGGCGGGGCAGCGCGCGATTGCGATCACCGTTGATGAGGTGATCGGCGTTGGCAACCGCGTGATGCCTGGTGACTACGTGGACGTGTTCCTCGTGGTGCGCAAGGATGGCCAGGAAATCGAGGACAGCCAGGCGCGGCTGCTGTTGCCGCATCTGCGCGTGCTGGCGTTCGGACCGCTGGCGGTCAATGAGGGGCCGCAGAAGCAGCCGGACGGCAACACCGTCACGCGGAAGGTCGACCAGGCTAGGACAGCCGTGCTGGCGGTGCCCGTGGAAGCCGTCAGTCAACTGGCGATGGCTCATCAGAGCGGCCGCCTGCTGCTTGCCTTGCGCAACCCAGGGGACGATGCCGAACCCACGGTGAAACCGCAGGACGCCGCATTGTTGGCCGCTGCCAATCGCAACCCGATGGACGTGGCGCAGGCTGGCGTCTCGATGTCCAGCCTGACGGGGTCACCGCGCCGCCCTGTCCTGACGCAGCCAACACCGTTGCCCGCAATTGCGGCAGCACGCACGACGGTGCGCAGCAGCACTGCCAGCACCGGTGTGGAGATCATCCGCGCAGGTAAACGTGAGGAGCAACATGACTGATGCCGCCGTGGTTCGCGGTTGGATGGGCGCAGTTGCGTGGGGCTGCGCCGCCTTTGTATCGACAGCATTTGCCGAGACGGCGCCGGCTGGGCAGACACTGCATCTGCTGACCGGTAGTCAACGCGAGGTCCGCCTGGGCAAGCCGCTCGAACGCATTGCGATCGGCAATCCCGAGATTGCGGATGCTCTCTTGCTCAAAGGGCGTGGCGCGGCCAACAGCCTGCTGATCATCGCCAAGAAGCCGGGTGCGGCCAGCGTCATGGTCTGGACGCAAGGCGGCGCCGCCACGACCTACAACGTTCAGGTTGATGCTGCGGTGTCTGAGCCGGGCGACCCCAATGTGACTACGCAGGGCGACACCGCTGTGGTGTCTGGTCAGGCGAAGGATGTGTATGCCTTGGCACGCGCTCGCCGCTCGGCTGCTGCGGCTGGTGGAGGTGAGAAGCCAAAGAACGGCAACGTGATCGACAACACCTCGATGAATGTGCCCGGCACGGTGCAGGTCGACGTGCGTGTGGTGGAGTTCAGCAAGACGGTGCTGAAGGAGTCGGGCCTGAACTTCATGCGCACAAAGGGTGGGTTCTCTTTTGGCACGTTCTCACCGTCATCGCTTACGCAGGCCACGTTTAGTCCGTCGACGGGGCTGACCGCGCAATCGACCATGCCGTTGAGTTCGGCATTCAACCTGCTGGTCGGCTCCGTCAGCAAGGGCATTTTCGCCAACCTGAGCCTGATTGAATCGAACGGCATGGCACGCGTGCTGGCCGAGCCTAGTCTGGTCGCGCTCTCTGGCCAGAGTGCCAACTTCCTGGCTGGTGGTGAGATTCCGATTCCCGTGCCGCAGGCATTGGGCACGACCACCATCGAATACAAGCCATTCGGTATCGGGCTGACGGTGTCGCCCACCATCCTGTCGGAAAACCGCATCGCCCTGAAGGTGGCGCCTGAAGCGAGCGACCTCGATTTCAGCCGGGGCATCACGCTTAACGGTGCGACGGTGCCGGCCATCGTCACACGCCGTGCGGATACCACGGTTGAGCTGGGCGATGGTGAGAGCTTCGTCATCGGCGGCCTGGTCAGCCGCTCGACGCTTTCCAACGTCGACAAGGTGCCGTTCCTGGGCGACGTGCCGATCATCGGGACGTTCTTCAAGCGCCTGAACTACAACCAGGAAGAACGTGAGCTGGTGATCATCGTGACGCCGCATCTGGTCAAGCCGATGGCACGCAACGCGCCCATCGAGAAGATGTTGCCCGGCCAGAGTGGCGGCCAGGATCGTGACACCGCAGGCGGGGCCGTCTGGCGCCCGTTTGCACTGGGGGTGGCGGATCCGGCCACCATGCCCGGCTTCTCGCAGTAAGGGGCTGGCATGGACTACTTCCTTCTGCACGGTGGCGCACGTGGTGGCGTGCAGGGCGATGCGCAGGCGGCGGGCGTGCACCGCTGGTTGGCCGCAGCGATTCGCGAGCTGGGTGTGCTGGTGGCGGAGACCACCGGTCACGACGCGTTCCTGGAGCAGATAGGCTCGGTGAATCCCGAAGTCGTGTTCGTGCGCTTTGCGTCGTCCCCCACGTTGATCGACGTGCCAGACCAGGATCAGAAGCTGGGCGAGGGCGCTGACGACATTGGCGAGGCAACGCAACTGGTTGGCCAGCTCTCGCGGTTGTTTCCGGGGCTGCCGCTGGTGGCTGTCGGCTCGGCAGCCGACGGCCGTGCCATGCTGGCCGCGCTGCGCGCCGGCGTGAAGGATTTCGTTGACGTGGAAGGCGCTCCCGCCGAGGCCGTGCGCGTGGTGCGTCGCCTGCTGGCCGAGCGCGCCTCCACTGAGCCGACGCGTCGTGGCCGCGTGCTGGCCGTGCTCGGCGCACGTCCCGGCGTTGGCGCCACAACGCTTGCCACCAATCTGGCCACGCTGGTGCGCCGCACGTCAGCCAGCGACGTGATGCTGATGGACCTCGGCCAGCCGCTGCGTGACGGTGCGCTGTACCTGAACGTGCAAGCCAACTTCCATTTTGTGGAAGCCGTGCGCAACCTGCGCCGTTTCGACCAGGTGTTTGTACAGACGGCCCTGTCGCGCCATCCGAATGGGCTGGCGGTGCTGCCGCTGCCGATCTCGCTGGCGGAGATGCGCGACATCTCGTTCTCCGAGGCACTCGGGCTGCTGAACCGCTTGCGCACGTTCTTCGATCTGCAGGTGGTTGACCTGGGCGGCTTCGGCAACATCGACTTCATCGCCCAGCTGGTCAAAGCCGCAGACGACGTGATGCTGGTGACCGAGCAGAGCGTGGGCGCGATTGTCTCGGCAGCCGAGTTGATGCAGGAGCTCAAGAAGCGCGAGATTGATCGCGATCATCTGCATCTGACCATCTCGAAGTTCGACTCGCGTCTTTCACTGGACGCAGCGCAGATTGCCGAACGATTGGAGATCCCCTCGGTGCTGACTGTACCGAGCCGCCGTGAGGCGCTGGTCATTGCCTCCAACCAGGGCGCAATGCTGGCGGAAACCCACCCGGCCGACGTCTACGTGAAGGCGCTGGCCCACATTGCGCAGACGCTGGGCTACGCGCAGCAAAGTGAGCGCGCGTCGGGTATGTCGGGCTGGGTAGCCGACGCACGGGCGCGCTTGGGCGGGCGGTTCGGCAAAGGGCGGGACGGGCGCCTCAAACGTAAATCGACAGACCAGGACGAACTGGATCTGGGCACCACTGGACGGAACGCGACATGACACAACCCATCGAGTTTTCCAACCAGGCGGACGCAGGTAACGGCGCGTTTGCTGTCACGCAGGCCTTCCAGGACATCAAGGAAGCAGCGCACGAGCATTTGCTCACGCGCATTGAAGAGCTGGGCGCCGAGTTCGGGCGTTGGTCGCGCACGGCCATCCAACGCTTTGTCGACCTGGAAGTCGAGGGCTTTACGCGCATGCGCCGCATTCCCGTCAACGAGACGGAGGTGCGCCAGATTGCCGAGGCGCTGACGAAGGAACTGGCTGGCTTCGGCCCGATCGAGGATTTGCTGGCCGACCCAGCGGTGGAAGACATCCTCGTCAACGGTCACCTGGATGTGTACGTATCGCGTCATGGCGTGCTGGAACGCATTCCGGTGCGCTTTGCCGATAACAACCACCTGTTGCGTATCGTGCGCCGCATCCTCGCGCCGATTGGCCGCCGGCTGGATGAATCTAACCCGATGGTGGATGCGCGCCTGCCCGACGGTGGCCGTATCAACGTGGTCATTCCGCCGCTTGCGCTGGAAGGGCCAGTGGTGTCGATCCGCAAGTTCCGCAAGGACCCGCTCAAGCCCGAAGATCTGCTGGGCCTGGGCACGATGAATGAAGAGATCGGCGCGCTGATTGAAGCCGCCGTGCGGGCGCGCTGCAACATCTTGGTGAGCGGCGGTACGAGCTCGGGCAAGACCTCGCTGCTCAATGCGATGGCGTATCACATCCCGATTACTGAGCGCGTGATCACCATTGAAGACACGGCGGAACTGTCGCTCAACCACCCGCATGTGGTGCGCCTGGAAAGCCGCCCCGGGGGTTTTGAGGGCACTGGTGTGGTGACGATTCGCGAGCTGCTGCGCAACAGCCTGCGTATGCGCCCGGACCGCATCATCGTGGGTGAAGTGCGCGGTGGCGAAGTGCTGGAAATGCTGCAGGCCATGAGCACGGGCCACGATGGCTCGATGGGCACCATCCACGCCAGCAGCCCGCGCGAATGCCTGTATCGGCTGGAAATGCTGGCGGGCTTCGCCGGTTTCCAGGGCAGTGAGGTGAGCTTGCGCCGTCAGATCACCAACGCCATCGATTTCATCGTGCAGATCGGGCGCTTGTCCAATGGCAAGCGGCGCATCCTGTCGATCACGGAGGTCACGGGGCTGGGGGACAACATCATCTCTACGCAGGAGCTGTATCGCTACGAGCCATATACCGGCCCGGACGGCGAAGAAGTCGATCGTTGGACGGCACTCGGCCTGCAACCGCATTCACCCAAGCTGGCACGCATGCGCAACAGCGGAGCGGAGGGCGGCGGCATGGACGGCGGGATGAGCGGATTCGGCAACGGGGGCCGCTTCCATGTCTAGCATGACGCTCTGGTTTGGCTGCCTGGCACTCCTGCTGATGGGTGCGTCGCTCATGCTGTGGGCGGAGTCCGTGCGCCGACGTGAGCGCGAAGCGTCGCGCAGCTTCGTGCGCGCGCAGACCGAGCAGATCAATGCGCGCTACCAGCCCAATGCGGAGGCGGTGCCCGCCAGCGTGCCCGACTCCATCACTCGGGCCTGGAATGACGCGCTGCGCCGCGCCGACATCGAGCCGGGTCGGCGCTTCTACATACTGTTGATTGTCCCGGCGCTGGTCATCGTACTGATTGCATGGGCCGTGTCGGGCCTGCTGTCTGCGGTGATGGCGCTTGGGTTGTACGTTCTTATTGCTGTCTTTCTCTTCTGGAACCGCACACAGAAGATGAATGAACGCCTGCTGCAGCAACTCCCAGGGTTCCTGGATGGCGTGGTTCGCCTGATGAGCATCGGCAGTGCCGTGCCAGCGGCATTCCAGGCTGCCAGTGGCAATACCGAGCAGCCATTGCGCTCATGCCTGATTGCCATTACGCAGATGCAGCGTGCAGGCAAGGATCTTGATGCGGCGGTATTGGCAGTGGGCCAGCAGTACCGCGTCAATGAGCTGATTCTGCTGTCGTCCGTGCTGCGTTTGTCGCTGCGCTACGGCGGGCGGGCAGACATCGTCATGGAACGCACCGCGGCGTTCATGCGTGACCGCCAGCAGGCTCAGCGCGAGCTATTTGCGCTCTCGGCCGAGACGCGCATGTCTGCATGGATCATCGGGCTGCTGCCGGTCGTGGTTGGGGGCTTGATCACCATGTCCAATGCGGCCTACATCATGTCGATGTGGCGTGATTCCTTCGGCAAGACGTTGATCTTGGCAGCGTTTGCCATGGAAGTGCTTGGCGCAATCATGCTCGCCAGGCTGGCGAAGTCGGTCTAGGGAAAGGGCACGCCATGGATGATGCGCTTATGACCCTCAGCCTCACTGCCGCCGCCGCGGGTGTGTTGGTCTTCGGCGGATTGGCGTTGCGGGCAACGCTCACTCGCCATCGCAGCGCACGCAAGCTGGATACGGCGTTGTCAAACATGCGCACGACGGCGGCCAATCCAACCACAACTTCGACAACACCTGCGGTGCCGCCGGTGGCGAAGGCGAGCCCCCACGGCGCGCGCGAGGCTAAGCAGATTCAGCAGCAGATTGCCAAGGTGGGGCAGCGTTGGATTGACACTGGCTTGGGGCGCCGAATCGTTACCGATGAGGACCGCAAGCTGCTGGAAGAGTGTGGCTACTACGGTGAGCACGCTCGCACCGTGTTTGGTGGTACGCGTATTGTGCTGCCGCCCCTGCTGGCGGTTGTGGGCGTACTGAATGCCTCGTCGCTTCTGTTTTTGTTTGTGTGGGGTTTTGTTGGCTTTGCACTGGGCTATCTGGGGCCCAAGTGGTTGCTGGGGCGCCGCAAGGAAAATCGCCGCCGTCGTGTTGATGACGAACTGCCTGTCATGGTCGACATGCTGCGCTTGCTGCAGGGGGTGGGCCTGTCGATTGATCAGAGCCTGCAGGTCATTGCCAACGAGTTTCAGAGCATGCTGCCTGTGCTGGCCGGGGAGTTTGGCCGGGCTAACCAGCAGTTCGCGTCGGGCCGCCCACGTGAGCAGACGCTGCTGCGTATTGCCAGATTGTTTGACAACGAAGATCTGAAGGGCTTGATCACGCTACTCACCCAGGTTGACCGCTTTGGCGGCGCCGTGCAGGAGCCTCTGCGTCAGTTTGGCGGTCGCCTGCAAGAGAATCGCCGTGCCCGCCTGAAAGAGCAAGTGGGCAAGCTAACCGTAAAGATGACCATGATCATGGTGATCACACTGCTGCCAGCGCTACTGATCATCGCCGCAGGGCCGGGCTTCATGAGCGTGATGCGCAGCCTGCAACAAACCGGAGGGCATTGAGATGACACGAATCCCGAAGGCAGTCCACATACGGTTGGCTGGCTTGTCCATCCTGACGGCGTTAATGGCCGGCTGCGGCTCGATGGCCACCTCTGACATGAGCCTGCGTGCTGATGCCGACATTGAAATGGCACGTCAGCGCCAAAGCCAGGAGAAGGCAGAGATCACCAACCCGGCGACGTATCTGTCATTGATACGCAGGATGCAGGAGCAGGGGCTGTATTACGCGTCGCTGGCGCATATCGATGCTTATCAGCAGCGCTATGGCCGCACGCCGGAGGTGATGCTGTTGCATGCCGATGCGCTGCGCGAGACCGATCAGCTTGTCGCGGCTGATGGCGAATACCGCGCGGTGGTGGGTGCAACCTCCGCCATGGGAGCGGGCACGCAGGGCGCATTGCTCAATGCCTGCGCCTGGCGCGGGCTGGGCATCACTGCTGGCCGCCAGGGCAACTTTGTTGAGGCTGCGCGCCGACTGCAGGTGGCGGCTCAAGCCAACCCAACCGACCCCAGCACCGCAAGCGACTACGGCTACGCCCTGATGCGCGCCGGCGAGGTCGAGCAAGCCCGTGTGCCCCTGATGCAAGCGCAACAGATGGCTGCCGGCAGCCCGAAGATTTCCGGAAACCTCGTGATCTGGCTGACCGTGAATGACCGCAAAGACGATGCCGCATCGCTGGCCTCGCATGCGCAATTGACACCGTCGGCGCGCAAAGCCATCGACGACGACGTGGCGCGTGTACGTAGCGCTTGGCGCGATCGCCGCATCGCTCGTGAAGCTGCACCCGTGGCCCCGCGTGCTGTGGCGGCGGCTCCGTCGACGGGGGCGCCCACCGCGGGTGCCAATGCTGTTCGCACTTCGGTCGGCCCGTTGGCGTTACAACGCGGCCGCCTGCTCGATACCTTGGAGGCGGCGCAATGATCGATCGCATTGTTATGGCTGCCGGTTTGACGGCATGGTTGGCGTGTGGCATGGCTGCCGCCCAGGGTTTCTCTGGGGCAGACGCACAGAGTGCTGCATTAACGGCTCCCAAGGTCGGAACCAACGTCAATGAGGCCACGCGCGCGTTACTTAAAGCCCAGCGCGATGGGACGTATGCGGGCGAATTGGTGCCGTTGCGAGGTGAGCAGGCCGCGCTGGCGTACCAGCGCTACCTCAATTCATTCAACCAGCCGATGCCAAGCCTGGCCGCGCAGAGCACCGGTGGGCGTGCTTCTACCCAGAGCGCGGCACAGCCGTCGACGCGTTGAGCTGCAATCAGTCCCCGACGTGATGCGATCCGCCACCCGCCTTCGTCAAACCGCCACTCCATTGCGCCGCATGCGCGGTGCCGTGAGCGTGATGACGGCCATCTTTGTTGCCACCGTTGGCTTGGCGGTGCTGGTGTCGATCGACATTGGCAATCTGTTCTATACGCAGCGCGCGCTGCAGCGTTCCGCTGATCTTGCGGCAATGGCAGCGGTGCAGCGGCTGGATTTGTCCAATGCAGCGCAACAATCGGTGTTGCAGAACGGTCTGACCGTCGACGGCACCAACGTCACGCTGACGGTCGTGCCGGGGGTGTGGGATGCCAGCGCCGGTACGGCACCGACGTATTTCGCCGCGCAAGCCGCCGTGGACGGCAACACCAATGCAGCACAAGTGACGATCACCAAGAAGGTGCCGTACTTCTTCCTCGTCGGAAATCGGCAGTTGCAGGCCTCGGCAATCGCAAAGAACACGTCCATCGTGTCGTTCTCACTCGGCTCTGGGCTGGCGTCCGTCAACAATGGATTGCTGAACCAGTTGCTCGGGTATTTGCTGCACACCAACCTCAATATCGACGCCGTCTCGTATCAGGGGCTGGCGACCACCAACATCCGGCTGGGGGATCTCGCCGTGGCGCTCGGCGCGGGGTCCATGCAGCAGTTGCTGGCGCTGTCGCCCAATCTGGGGACGTTCTTCAATGCGGTCATCTCCGTTGCGTCGCAATCGGGGCTAGCCGGCGTATCTGTGGGCGGATCTGGCGCCAGTAACGCGCTGTCGTTTGGCAACGACTTGAATTTGCCCATCAACATTGGCGATGGCGGCGCCAGTTCTCCTGGGCTGCTCTCGGTGCTTGCGCTTGCTGGCAACGAGCAGGCTGCACTCGATGCCACGGTCAATGTGCTGGACTTGCTGACAACCGCTGCGCAGATTGCCAACAGCAAATCGGCGGTGAACGTGGCGCCCGTCACGTTGAACCTTCTCAACCTGGGGGCTGTGACGCTGTCGCTGAAAATCATCGAGCCCCCGGTTATTGCTGTTGGGCCACCGGGGCAATTCCTCTCGGGGCCAAACGCGGGGCAGTGGAAGACGCAGGCGCGCACGGCCCAAGTGCGGTTGGGGTTGGACGTGAACGCCAATCTGCTCCTCGCAGGCCTTGATTTGCCGATCGGTCTACAGGTGGCGGGTGCACAGGCACATGCAAAATCGACCAGTTGTACAGTCCCTCGCAAGAATTCGACTGCCACCATCTCAGCCCAACCTCAGCCTGTGTCGTTATGCATCGCAGCGGGCGCGGCTACCGCAGTGAATGGCGCAATGAACTGCGCAGCAGCATCGCCTGCGCCTTTGGTGGACTTGGGCCTTTTGGGAGCAGTAACTATCAAAGCCAACGTATCGCCCACCGCCAATTCCAACTGGAGCGACGAAACCATTGCCGCATCCCAGATCGGATTGAATCCTCAAACGGATACGAGCGGTAACTCTCCACCGCGCGTCGCGACGCAATCTGTCTTCGGCTCTATCTTGAACAGCAATCTGAATCAACTTCAGTTGAACGCCACACTCCCGCTTGTGGGAACCATTCCGCTGGGGGATGCCGGCAAGCTCGTCCTTGCGCCCGTGTTGGCCTTTGTCGGGTTGACCCTCGACACTGTTCTCACTCCTTTGCTCGAAGTCCTCGGCATCCAACTCGGCTACGCCGACATCAAACTCCTTTCGCTCGACTGCGATTCCGTCGAGCTGGTTTTCTGACATGGAAGCGACGACATGAAAACCGATCGCTGGGCGTACGAAACGCTTGATATCTTTGTCTGGGAAGGTCGTTACGACATTGCCGATCGTGTGGCGCGCTTCATGGCGCCGTTTGGTGCGGAGGTGATCCGCGCAGGCGGTATCGACTTCCAGCCGGCTGAGCCGCGCGCCAAGCCTAGCATCGCCATCATCAGCGCGTCGGTGGTGGAAAGCGGCGGCTTTACCGTGCTGGATTGGCAAGCCGCGCAGGGCATGCCGGTGATCTGGGTGGCGGCGGATACGCAGCACGATTCGAGCCGCTTCCCACCCGAATACACCTACGTACTTGGGCCGGATTTTGGCGCCACCGAGCTGCGCGCACAGATCAGCAAGGTCTTGCCGTCGATGTCGTCGGCGCAGGATCAGGCGCCCGACCAGAGCGATCTCGTGGCGGCATCGCCGGCCATGCACGGGCTGCTGGAGCAGGTCGACACTTTTGCCGACTGCGACAGCAACGTCATGCTCTACGGTGAGACCGGCGCCGGCAAGGAGCGCATCGCCCGCCTGCTGCACGACAAGAACCGTATGTATGGCAAGGGCCCGTTCGTGGCGGTCAATTGCGGCGCCATTCCCGATGGACTGTTCGAATCGCAGTTCTTTGGCCACGCCAAGGGCGCATTCACGGGGGCCATGTATGCGCACCGTGGGTATTTCGAGCAGGCCAACGGCGGCACGCTGTTCCTCGATGAACTGGGCGACCTGCCGCTGTATCAGCAGGTGAAGCTGCTGCGTGTGCTGGAAGACAGCGAATGCACGCGGCTAGGCTCGACCGTGCCCGTCAAGCTGGATTTCCGCCTGGTGGCGGCCACCAACAAGAATCTGCGGGAGATGGTTGCCAGGGGCCAGTTCCGGGCAGACCTGTACTTCCGTCTGGCCGTGATCGAGTTGCGGATCCCCAGCCTGGAGCAGCGCGGCGCAGACGACAAGGTGGCTCTGTTGCTGTCTTTCCTGCGGCATTTGCTGGGCGAAAAGACCTACGAGAGCATGCCACCGGTGCCGGAGTGGGTGAGGGCATCGGTCGGCCGTGCGTACTTTGCCGGCAATGTGCGTGAGTTGCGCAACCTGGCTGAACGTCTCGGTATCACCCTGCGCCAGTTCGGTCGCTGGGACGAGGCTCGCATCCTGCCCTTGTTTGCCGGCCTCCAGCGCGATGCCTTCGAGCGCGAGACCAACGGCGGCAACGGTGGCAATGGCGGCAACAGCCATGACCGCGGCAGTGGCAGCGATGAGGAACGCCGCCGCATCCTGGCCGCGCTGGACGCCAACAACTGGCGCCGCCAGGACACCGCCGCCACCCTGGGCATCAGCCGCAAGGTGTTGTGGGAAAAGATGCGGAAATACCAGATCGCCGACGGCGAAGCCGAGTTGCGTGAGATGGAGTGACGCCATACAACACCCTCCCACCCGACGGGCCCCCCGGCGTGCCACTCGGGCGGCGGATCGCGTATAGTTTTCGGCTGCAACACCTGCGCAGAATCCACAGGGTCGAGATGACAACAACAAAACAGTCAGGGAAAGCGTCGCAACAGGCGTTTCAGAGGGGATTGGCCATCGCGGCCGCGGTGGCAGTCATGGCGGGCGGTACCGCCTGCACATCTGCCGTGGCGCAGAGCCCGGCTGTAGCACCCACCGCCATCGCACCGATTGCCGCAGCCGCGCCGGTGCCGGCACTGACCGCCACCGTTGGCCAGACCACCGCAACGGCTGCCACCAGCACGCCTGCAGCCAGCAACAGCATCGCCCGTGCCGAGAGCCCAGTCAGCAATGGGGCTGGCAACAGCACCGTGCTGGATCTGCAGCGTCGCATGCAGGCCCACGAATTGTCGGAGCTGCGCACGACCTACAACGGCGCCTACGGCGCCAGCCTGCTGTTTGCCCAGAGCGACCTGACGTATTACGTGACGCTGTTCCAGCAGAAGGACCTCTGGCGCGTCATCAAGACCACCAACGAGGCGGCTGCAGAGCGCCTCTACAGCGATTTCGCCAAGCAAACGCGCACGATGGCCGATCTGGAGCTGCAGCGCATTCGCCTGGAAGCCCAGAAGGAGCGCTCCGAGCGCCAGATTGCAGCGCAGGAAGAAAAGCTGCGCGGCCTGAAGACTGACCTGGACATCCAGCGCCAACAGCAGGCCCAGGCGCAAGAGCGCCAGAAGGTTGCCCGCTCCGAAGCCGATACGCTGGATGTGGAGCGCCGCGCCGCCCGCGCCCGCGTGGACGAACTGCAGCGCCAGATCCGCGCGCTGGAAGCGCAGGTCAACGCGCCGTTCAACGCGTCGCAGCGCAATCGCTGATCGCCACATCGCAGTACCCCAGATCGGGCGGCCCACGGGTCGCCCGATGCACTTTTAGGGGGCGGCATTCAAACACGGCAATGGCGTTTGATACTGCACCGGGCGGCGCGTACATTGGCAGACAACCCATTTTCGCAGTCGACCGCGCATGCGTTCTGCCTCTGAGTTGCCCGCCAACGCCTCCTCCGCAGCGGCGGAGCCCATCCCGCAGCCCAAGGGCCTGCCGTGGCTGGGCAACCTGCTTCAACTACCCAGAGACCGCGTAGCCCAGACGTTTCTAGAGATCAGTCGGCAGTTTCCCCAAGGTCTGTACCAGCTCGACTTTGTCGGCCGCTGCGTCCCATTCGTCTATTCCGCCGACTTGGTGGCCGAGCTGTGCGATGAAACCCGCTTTCGCAAGCTGATCGGCCCACCGCTGTCCTTCCTGCGGGCAGGCGCAGGCGACGGCCTCTTCACCGCGCATCAGAACGAGCCCAACTGGGGCAAGGCCCACCGGATCCTGTTACCGGCCTTCAGCCAGCGCGCCATGAAGGGCTACTTCGACGTGATGCTCGAAGTGGCCAACGCCCTGGCCGACAAATGGACGCGGCAAGGCCCCGACGCCGACATCTCCGTTGCCGACGACATGACGCGGCTTACGCTCGACACCATTTCGCTGGCCGGCTTCGGATACCGCTTTGATTCGTTCAAGACGCCCGCGCTGCATCCATTCCTGGAAGCCATGGCGGGCGTGCTGTCCGAGGCGATGGGCAAGCTCACACGCTTGCCGTTCAAAGACCGGTTCATGCATGAGCACCATCGCCGCTTCGAGCGGGATGTGGCCGCCATGCACCAGCTGGTGGACGAGGTGATCCGCAAGCGCCGCCACGCGCAGGATGGCGGCACGGGGGCGAGCGATCTGCTGGGGTTGATGCTCAATGCGCGCGATCCGGTGACGGATCTGCCGCTGGACGACACCAACATCCGCTTCCAGGTGATCACCTTCCTGATTGCCGGGCACGAGACCACCAGCGGGCTGCTGACGTTCGCGCTGTACATGCTGCTGCGCCACCCAGCTGTGCTTGCGCAGGGGTATGCCGAGGTCGATCGCGTACTCCCGGGCGACACCGTGCCGCAGTACGCGCACCTGGCGCAGCTCGACGTGATCGAGCGCGTGCTGAAGGAAACGCTGCGCCTGTGGCCCACGGCCCCCAGCTTTGGCGTAGCGCCGTACGAAGATACGCGCATCGGTGGCCGCTACGCCATCCGCAAGGATCAGCGCGTGGTGACGCTACTGATGGCCTTGCACCGCGACCCCGCGGTGTGGGATCGCCCTGAAGTGTTCGACATCGACCGCTTCCTGCCCGAGAACGAAGCCCGCATCCACCCACACGCCTACAAGCCCTTCGGCAACGGCGAGCGCGCGTGTATCGGCCGTCAGTTCGCGCTGACCGAAGCCAAGCTGGCGTTGGCCGTGATTCTGCAGCGTTTTGCGCTGTCAGATCCGCACGACTATGCGTTCCACATCAAGGAGACGCTGACGCTCAAACCGGACGGTTTCCGCCTGCGTGCGCGGCTGCGCAATGCGCGCGAGCGGCTGCTGGTTTCGGTGCCGTCGCAAGCCAATGCGGCGGCGGATGCCGATACACAAACCACGCTGGCCGGCGGCGGGGAACCGATGCACGTGCTGTATGGCGGCAGCCTCGGTACCTGCCAGGACATTGCCGAACAGATTGCCGCCACCGCATCGCGTGCAGGCTTTGATGCCAAGGTGGCGGCGCTGGATGCCATTGCCGATGCGTTGCCGCAGCAGGGCACGCTCGTCGTCGTGGCGGCGACTTACAACGGCCGTGCGCCGGACAGCGCTCGCACGCTGGAAGGGCGCCTCGATTCTGCCGATGCGCTGGTCCGGCAGGCACCTGGCTTGCGCTATGCCGTGCTGGGTTGCGGTAACTCGCAGTGGCCGGCGTTCCAGGCGTTTCCAAAGCGGGTGGACGCCATGCTGGCCGCCGCGGGTGCGCAGGCCATCGTGCCGCGCGGTGAGGCCGACGGCAATGGCGGTTTCGATACGGCCGTCGATGCCTGGACGCGCAGTCTGTGGGCGGCCCTCGGCGCGCGGCAGGTGCAGGCCGACGTTGCCGCTGTCAGCGTGCAATACCTGGCGCCGGATGCCGTGCGTGCCACCGTGTTGCCGGCTGCCGCACGCAGCATGACGGTGCTCGCCAATGAGGAACTCGTCCGCGATCCCACTGGCCTGTGGGATTTCACCCGTGAGGCGCCGCGTGGCCCGACGCGTCATCTGACCGTGCGGCTGCCCGAAGGCGTGACCTATGCCACCGGCGATCACCTCGCCGTCTATCCACGCAATGCTGATGATCGTGTTGAGGCGGCCATCGCCCGGCTCGGCCTGGAAGGCGAGGCGCTTGTCACGCTGACGGCGCAGCACGCCCATGTGCGGCACTTGCCGCTCAACCAGCCAGTGACCGTGCGCCAACTGCTGCGCGACTTTGTCGAGCTGCAGGACACGGCCACCGCGCGTGACATCACCGCATTGCATGCGACAACGCGCTGCCCGTTCACGCGCAGCCAGCTTGCCGTGTGGATCGACGGGGAGGCGGCAGCGCAGCGTTTCGATCAGGACATCCAGGCTGCGCACCTGAGCGTGCTCGACCTGCTGATCCGCTTTCCGGCCATCGATCTGACGCTGGAGGGCTTTCTCGCGCGTCTTGGGGCGATGCGGCCGCGCTTCTATTCGATCGCCTCTTCGGCGCGCGTCTCGCCGGATGTAGCAGCGCTGACGGTGGGCACGGTGTCGGGGCCGGCATGGTCGGGCGTCGGCACGTATCGCGGTACGGCGTCGAACTACCTGATGCAGTTGCAGGCCGGCGCGGAGATCGCTGCCACCGTGCGGACCCCCAATCCGCTGTTCGCGCCCGATGTGGATGCCTGCAAGCCGATGGTGCTGATCTGCGCCGGCACGGGCATCGCGCCGTTCCGGGGTTTTCTGGAGGAGCGAGCTGCACAGCAGGCGGCAGGCGAGGCCGTTGCGACATCGCTGCTGTGTTTTGGCTGCCGGCATCCCGAGCACGATTTCCTCTACCGCGATGCCCTACGCGCCTGGGAAGACGCTGGCGTGGTGCAGGTCTTGCCTGCGTACTCATGCGTAGACAGCCACCCGCATCGCTTCGTACAGCACGCGCTGTGGGATGCACGCGAGGCCGTCTGGGCTGCATTCGACGCCGGCGCCACGCTGTACGTTTGCGGTGACGGCCGCGCCATGGCGCCAGCCGTGCGCGACACGCTCATCCGCCTGCACCAGGCACGCTACGGCAGTGATCTGGCCACCGCATCGGACTGGCTGACCGAGCAGATGCAGTCCGGACGTTACCGGCAGGACGTCTTCAACTGAGTTGCCGAGGCCGTTCCCAGAAGGCTGCGCTGCCGCACCGCCTTCCCCGCCCGGGCAGAGGCGGGCGCGCCGCATGTTACGATTTGCGTTTGAAGCACCGCATTTTTTGAGCTTGGCGACGCACAGTCTGACGCGTCCGGCGCGGGGCTTCTGCGAGGAGAAATGACAATGCGACGCCGAATCAAAGCGTCCTGGATGGCGATCCTGGTAATCACCCTGTTGGGTCTTGGGTACTTGTGGATGTACCGATTCGAGCCGCTGCTCTCCGGCGAGGCCGGAAGCGATGTGTTCGTGTGGGACCGCTGGACCCACCGCGTCTGTGCGCTGACTGACAGCGGCGCAGCCACCGAATGGCGCTGCGACAACGCCATGGAAACCGACAGCGGCGGCAACACCAACAACTCCGACGTTTCCACCCGCCTGCGCATGCGTGACGCTGTGCAGCGCATCAAGCTGTAATACCCTGCGCCCGCAGTTCGTTGCGGGCGCTGTTCCTTCCGCTTCAACCCACGCTTGGCTCCGCCGCATCCACCAGTTCCGGTGCCGACACGGCCGGTAGCTTGCGCACCTGTGCAGCCTCCATGCGGCCGTGGCGATGAAACGGCCCCAGGCTTTGCGGTTGCCCTGATTCCAACGCACGCTCGATGGCGGCCAGGATGCGCACGTCGGCCAGGCCTTCCTCACCATTCGGTTCCGGCTCCAGGTCGTTCAGGATGCAGTCGGAGAAGTACTGCAGCTCGCCGCCAAACTGGTTGGTGGCCTCGAATGCGCGTTCCTGCGTGTGGCCGTTCAGCGTGAGGCGGTGCCGCAAGCCTGATCCAAACGTAAAACCCGGTGAGACCTCCAGGTCGCCCTTGGTGCCGAGAATGCGGTATTGGTCCACCCACGTTGCGCTGTAGCTGACGGTGAATTGCGCGACGCGGTGGTCGGCAAAGCGCAGCGTCACGGCCACCGTGTCGTCAAAGTTGAAGGTCAGGTCCGGATCACGCACGCCAACGGCGGCCACTTCCACCGGCTCTTCACCAAACAGATTGCGGACAGCGTTAATCGGGTACACCCCCATGTCGGATACCGGCCCCGCCCAGTAACCGTGGCTGGCGCGGTGATTGGACGGCGCAACCGACTGGCTGAACACCGCCGAGAACGCTCGGATGCGCCCCAGCTTGCCTGCACGCACCAGTTCAATGGCGGCCAGCGTGGCCGGCTCGAAATGCAGCCGGTACGCGATCATTAGCTTGGCGTTGCCGAGGCGGGCCGCTTCGATCATGGCTTCGCAGTCGGCCTCACTGGTGGCCATGGGTTTTTCCAGAAGAACATGGATGCCGCGTTGCAGCGCGGGCAGCGCGTACTGCCGGTGCATGTCGTTGGGCAGAGCCAGGTAGATGGCGTCGATCTCTCCGCCGGTCAGCAGGTGCTCATAGTCGGCATAGTCGCAGACGTGCTCGATGCCGTAGCGCCTGGCCAATGCGTTGGCCTTGGTGGCGTCGCCCGTTACCAGTGCGGTGACAACGGAGTTGCCGCTATGCGCCACGCCCGGGAGGAAGGCGGCCTGGGAGATCCAACCGGCCCCCACCACGGCATAGCGCACTGGCCGTTGCATGGTGCGGGCGGGTGTGGCCTGCAGAGCAGGTTCTGCCTCGTGAAAAGCGGTAGTCATGACAACTCCTTTGCAATCGTTGCGCACGGATGTGACGCGGGATGGTGCGATGCGTCATTCCGTGCCGGCTCCGCAACCAAGTAGCAAAGGAGATGCCCACGGACGCCCGAGGGCGCCACACAGGGCTGGGCGGCAGGTCAGGCGTGTTCGGTGCGGCTGTCGGCAGGAGCCTGTTCGCGCTCGTTCAGGCCGTAGTCGCGCACGACGTGGGCGATGCGCAGGCGGTAGTCGGCAAACGCGCTTTCGCGGCCGACATGCTGCGCGCTGCGGTGCTGCTCCAGGTTTCGCCAGGCCTTGATGGCCTCTTCATCGCGAAAGAACGACAGCGAGAGCAACTTGTCGGGGTTGGTGAGGCTCTGAAAGCGTTCGACTGAGATGAAGCCGTCGATCTGCTCAAGCAACGGTTTCAGGCGCGCGGCGATGTTGAGGTAGGTATCGCGCTGGCCCGGGGCGGGTACGACTTCAAAGATGACGGCGATCATGGTGGGGCTCCTGTGGAGAGTCGAATCGTTGCGTTGTCGAAACGTCAGATCAGGCTTGGAAGACGGGGATGCGTGCGTTGGGCGATGGCCGGTACGTGATCTCGCCCAGGTTGGCGAGCCATCGCGCAATGCCGGGCAGGCGCAACAGATGCTGCACGGTTTCGCGCGCAATCACCACCGCCAGGGTTTCGGCCGGGCAACGGTGTGCGCCGCCGCCGAAGGTCCAAAGGCGCGGCTGGGCACGATCCATGTCAAAGCGCAATGGATTGGGGTTGGCTGCGGCATCCACGTTGGCGGCGGCCAGCAGTACGAGGATGCGATCACCTGCGCGCATCGGTTGTCCAAGCAATTCGGTGTCCTGTGCGACAAAGCGGCGGGTGTTCTGCACCGGCGCGTCCAGGCGCAGGACTTCTCGCACGAAGGGTTCAATCGCCTCCGGTGCGGCATGCAGGCGTTCGACCAACTCCGGATGCCGGGCCAGCGTGACGATGCTGTTGCCGAGCAGCCCGGCGCACGCATCATAGGTTTGCGCGAGCAGGGCGGCAAGGTTGCTGATGTCGGCATCGTTTTCGCTGGTGGCGAACGGCGAGTCGGCAAAGCGCTGCTGCAGGCGGCCAACGGCAGCGTCTGCACGTTCGACGGTCGAGGCGTTGGCGTTGGGGCCGAGCGCTGCAAGATAGGCGGTGATGTCGCTCTGGCAGGCGTGTGTGTCGGCTTGATCGGCCAGCAGCGTTTGCGCGATGGCGGCCAGCGGCACGCGGAAATGAGCGTCGGTGCTCAGCGCGGCGTCCAGGGCGGTTGCGTCGGGCAGGGCGGCATGCGCTTGTTGATGCGCGCGGTGGGCCAGCGCGGCCACATCCAATCGGCCCAGCGCAGCCATCACCGTGGCTTTGCGTGCAGCGTGGTCCGGCCCGTCGATTTGCCGGACGAGGCGGCCGAAGAACGTGCCTGTTGGCGAGGCGGCTACCGCTTTGGGGACGGGCTCCTCTGCGGGGCGGACACGGCAGGCGGTGCAGCCCAGTACGGCGTCCACCGCATCGGCGCTGGCGGCTATCCACCAGCCGAGCGCGGCATCGAAGAAGAACGGCCGCGTGGCGGCAAGCTCGGCGTAATACGGCGCGGGGTCGGCATGCACGATGCCCTGCAGTGGATCGGCGGGTGGGGCGAGGGTGAGGGTGGTGTCCATGGCAGCGGTCGGCCTGATAGAGGGGGCGGGGGCGGGAGTAAGATGGCCCCTATTGTCTGGATTGGCCCCGCGCCTGTCACGCACCAACAGTTTGGTCTGCATCGAACCATGACCGCATCTTCCCCAGCGACACAACCTGATATCGGCCGGGTGGCCGCCACCATTGGCGATCCGACGCGCATCCGCATGCTGCTGCTGTTGATGGAAGGCCGCTCGCTCACCGCCAAGGAGCTGGCCTACGGCGCCGGCGTGGAGCCCGCCACCGCCAGTGCGCACCTGCGCCGGTTGGAGGCGGATGCGCTGATCACGTCGCTGGCCAGTGGGCGCTACAAGTACTTCGGGCTGCGCTCGCCGGCGGTGGCGGAGATGATCGAATCGCTGCTGGTGGTTGCGCCGGAAAAGCCCGCAGACCCAAGGCGTTCGACCGTGCCTGAAAACCTGCGCGCGGCACGGCTGTGCTACGACCATCTGGCCGGGCAGCTTGGTACGGAGGTATCAGAGAAGTTGCTGGCGCGCGGCTGGCTCGAACAGCTTGATGAAACGCACGCTGCCTACGACGTTACGTCCGAAGGCGAGCGTGCCTTCACAGCCATTGGTGTTGACGTGACTGCATTGCGCAGCGGGCGCCGCCGCTTTGCTTACGGCTGCATGGATTGGAGCGAGCGCCGCCCACATCTGGCCGGTGCGCTTGGGGCGGCCGTGGCGGAGCGTTGCATTGCGCTGGGCTGGCTTGCGCGGCAGAAGCACTCCCGCGCGTTGCAAATGACCGAACTCGGGCAGCGTGAATTACACGCGTGGCTGCGCACGGCGTAGCCACCCGCCTTCGTTAGTTGGCGCCGCGAACCGCGCTCACGTAGTCACGCTGGAACACGCACATCCGCAAGGCGTTGTGATATGCGCCGTTGCTGAAGAACTCTTTGATCAGTTCACCTTCACGCTGAAAGCCGCATTTCTCGTACACGTGAATGGCGCGCTCGTTTTCCACGTCGACGACCAGATACAGCTTGTGCAGATTCAGCACCATGAAGGCGTAGTCGACCGCCAGCCGTGTCGCGGTTGAGGCGTAGCCATGCCCTTGCCAGCCGGGCGCGATGATGATCTGGAACTCACCACGGCGGTGGATGTAGTTGAGCTCCATCAGCTCGACCAGGCCAACGGCTTCACCGGCATCGTTCTCGCAGATGAAGCGGCGTTCGCGCTGGTCGTGCACGTGGCGGTCGTAGAGTTGCGAGAGCTCGGTAAAAGTCTCGTACGGTTCTTCGAACCAGTAGCGCATGATCTTCGCGTCGTTGTTCAGTTCGTGCACGAAGCGCAGGTCATTGCGCTCCAATGGGCGCAGGGAAAGGTCGCGGGCTTTTTCAATCACCATGATGTTGTCCTTGTTGTGTTGAGGGCGCTCGACATCGCGTCGACGTCCCCACGTGGTCAGCAAGGACGCGTCGATGCGGATGTGTGTTTGCGCTGCGGTTGCGCGCGCCTGCGCCGATCCAGATACAGCCACCACCCCGTTATCGCAAAGACCGGCAGCATCAACGCGCCGATCAACACCAGCACAATGCCGACAGGCCCGAAGTAGCGCCCATTGTGCAGCGGCAGCATGCCAGCCAGCAGGCGTTGCATCGGTGGCTTGTCAGTGAAGGATTCCTGGCGGAGGACCGCGCCAGTGGCTGCGTCGAGCGTCAGGCGGTTGAAGGCGCGGTCGTGCGGTGCGTTGAGCGGCAGCCAGTTGATGTCAACCTGGCTGGTGCGCGCATCGTCGATGCGCAGGGTGGCACTCGCATAGTTCGACGCGTTGGCCAGGAAAGCGTTCCAGGTGCGCTCCAATGCCGCACCGTCGAGTGGTTTGTGCGGGCCCGAAGCCCCCGTTGATTTGGCCTTGGCAGCAGCCGGCATGCCGGCCATGTGCTGCAGGCCTTCGCGATACCAGTCATAGGCCCAGTACAGTCCGCTGAATGCCGCCAACAGATAGAGCGGCAGCACCATCGTCCCGATGACAGTGTGTACATCCCACCAACGGATGCGCCCGCTGCGGCTCCAGCGGATGACGAGCCAGCTCCGCCAGTTCGTCACGCGGCGCGGCCAGCGTAGATACAGTCCCGACAATGCCATCACCACCAATGCAATCGTGCTGGCACCGACGATCTGTTTGCCGACCTCGTCTGCCAGCAATGTCCGGTGCAGCAGTTTGACGGTGGCAAAGAAACGTTGCCCACGCGCCTCGGGCAGCAAGGTGCCGGTGGCCGGGTCGAAGTAGTGCAACTCGCCGCGACTGCTGCCGCCACGTTTGCCCGTCGGCCACGCGTACCAGATACGCCACGGCTCGGTGGGCGCCGAAGCTGCGGTGATGAACGTGACGGGGCGCTCAGGGATGGCGGCCTGCGCCTGTGCGGCAACCTGTGGCAGCGTGGGCGCCGGGCCAGTGCGCGCTGGCAAGTTGAACACGCCGGGGTTCAGCCAGCGCAGCAGCTCTTCGTCATACGCCATCAGCGCGCCGCTGATGCCGACGACGGCCAGCACCACGCTGGCTGACAACCCGATCAGCCAGTGCAGCCGGAAGAGCACCCGTCGCAGCATCGCGTGTTTGCCTATTCCACGCTTACATCTTGTAGCGCACGCCCAGCAGCGCCATGCGCGGGGCACCCGGCATGTTGTAGTTCTCGGCACCGCCGTGGGCCGAGACGTAGTACGCGCGGTTGAACAGGTTCTGCAGGTTCAGCGTCACGTCGACGTTTTTGCTGCGATAGCCCGCACCCAGATCGACCGTCATGTAGCCCGGCAGCGTCGTCACGTTGTACTGCGATGCGTAGCGCGAGGCCTCTGCACGCACACCACCGGCCACATAGAAGCCATTGGGCAGATCGTGCTTGAGCCACAGCGAACCGCTATGCCGCGGTGTGAGCGACGGCTGGTTGCCGTTGACGGCCACGCCAGCGCTCTTGTCGAGCGGGTTGGTCAGCACGCCGTTCAGATAGGCATAGCTGGCGATGAGGGACCACGTCTTCACCACCTCGCCCGTGAACGACAGCTCCAGCCCGCGCGTGCGCTGCGTGCCGATGGGCACTGCCAGCAGCGTGGCCGGGTCTACGCCGGTCAGGTTGGTCTGTTTCATGTCGAACAGTGCGGCGGTCAGGCTGGCGTTGGCCGACACATCGTATTTGGCGCCGATCTCGTAGTTGGTCGTGGATTGCGGCGCCAGTGCGCTGCTGTTCGGGTACACGCTGAAGCTGTCCGCCACTGGCTGGAACGAGCGGCTGTAAGACGCGTAGAGCGAGAGCGGCTCCACCGGGTGATACACCACCCCCAGGCGCGGGCTGACCGGTGTGTCGGTGCGCGCGTAGTTCTGGTTCTTGGGCGTAAGGTCTGTGCGGCTCTGCTTGAGCGCTTCATAGCGCAGGCCGGCCAACACCGTCCATTGCGGCGAGAACTTGATCAGATCCTGCACATACGCGGCGTACGTCTCGTTGTGCGAGAGACCGTAGTTGGTGGGCGTGGCGTTGGCCGGCACCGTAGGCAGCAGCGGCAGCACCGGGTTGAACAGGTTGACGTTGAAGTTGCCCGGGGTGGATGCCACGCGGTCGCTCTTATCCTGATAGCCCAGTTCGATGCCATACAGCAGCGTGTGCTGGATGCCCCAGGTCTCGGCCTTCTGCGTCAGCTCGTTCTGCCACACGGTGCCGCGATCGCTGCGGTTGCGCTGGTTGACGTTGAGCGTGACGGTCGGGATCGGGCCGTCGTTCACGCTCTTTACGGTCGTGTAGTTGTTGCGCCCCAGCGAGTATTCGTAGTTGCGCACCACGCTGTGGAACGACCACTGATCATTGAAGCGGTGGTCCAGCGTGCCGGTCACACTCTTGACGGTGGTGTCGATGTTGCCCGCGCCCGCATCGGCCGAGCCGTAGCGCGTGCCGATGGGCACATCCACGGGGCGGCCGTGGTACGACGGTACGCCCTGGTCGGCAATGCGCTTGTCGTGCAGGTAGTCAAACTGCACCGTCAGCTTGGTGTCGGGCGACAGGTTGAACAGGAACGACGGCGAGATCGCCTGGCGGCGCAGGAAGTAGTCGTTGCGGAAACCGCCCGAGTCTTCCACCGCGCCGGTAATGCGCGCGCGGATGGCGTCGTCGTTGATGGAAGTGTTCAGGTCGAACTCGGCGCGCTTCTGGCGCTCGGTGCCCACCAGCACGCCAATCTCGGCCTGCGGCGTGGCCAGCGGTTTCTTGGTGACGCGGTTGATGATGCCGCCCGACGAGCCGCGCCCATACAGCACGGCAGCCGGGCCTTTCAGCACTTCAATGCGGTCGATGTTCGACAGATCGCGGAAGTACAGCGAGTCATCGCGCAGGCCGTCGACGTACTGATCGTTGATCGACGAGAAACCGCGAATGGTCACCTGATCGCGCTGGGCATCCCCCAGCGAGGCCGATACACCCGGTACATTGCGCAAGGTGTCGTTGAGCGACAGCGCGCCTTGGTCCTGGATCACTGCGCGCGGCACGACGTTGACCGACTGCGGAATCTCGCGCAGCGGCACGGGAATCTTCGTGGCCGTATTGGCGACGGGCGTGTCGTAGCTCGTGCTGCTGCGCGTGCTCTTGGTGGTGGTGGTCGGCAGCGTGCCGGCATCGGCGGCCGCAATCGTGTCGGCAGCAGTTGCCACGTGCATCAGCGGCAGGGTTCCAAGGACGGCCAAGGACAGGCACAGGCCATCTCGTCGAAAATTCGGCGGCATTGCAGTTCCCGTAAAGTAAAAAGCAGGACGCCGTTCCTCCCCCCCGGAGGCTGGCGCCATCACTTTGTGAAGGCGCAGATAATAATGAGAACAATTCCTATTTACAAGGGAGTTAAATCATTCTTTTGACGGAATGCAACGTTTGCGGATACAAGATGCAGCAACTTTCCACGAGGCAACACCAAATACACGGCACCAAATTGCGTGTGCAGCGTCTGACTCAGTTGTTTTCTGCCTTTTCCTGATATGTCGTCTTCACCACATCCATTGAGCCCCCTGCGTGTTGCCCTGGTGGGCTACGGCTATGCGGGCAAGCTGTTCCACGCGGCGCTGATCGACACCACACCCAGCCTGCGCCTGCACGTGATCGGCTCGAACCGCCCGGACGCGGTGCTCGCGGATCGGCCGGACGCTGTGGTTTGCGCGCCCGAAGCGGCTGCCGTGCACCCGGACGTTGACCTCGTTGTCATCGCCGCCCCAAACGACCGCCATGCGCCGCTGACCGAAGCCGCGCTCCGCGCCGGCAAGCACGTTGTGGTGGACAAGCCCTTTACCGTCACGCTGGCCGAGGCGCGGCATCTGGCCCACGTGGCGCGGCAGACCGGGCGTTTGCTGTCGGTTTTCCAGAACCGGCGTTGGGACAGTGATTTCCTTGCCGTGCAGGCTGTGCTCGCCAGCGGTGCCGTGGGCGAGGCGATGCACGTGGAGGCGCATTTCGACCGCTACCGCCCACAGGTGCGCGCACGCTGGCGCGAACAGGCCGGGCAGGGCACCGGTATCTGGTTTGATCTCGGTCCGCATCTGATTGATCAGGCGTTGCTGCTGCTTGGCCTGCCCGATGCGGTGAGCGCATCGTTTGCCCGGCAACGCCCCAGCGCGGAGACTGCCGATTGGGCGCACGTGGTGCTCCACCACGGCGAGCGCCGCGCCATCCTGCACGCCAGCATGCTGGTGGCCGGCGGCGCACCGCGCTGGATCGTGCATGGCATGCGTGGCTCGTTCATCAAGCGCCGCATGGATCAGCAGGAGGCGCAACTGCTGGCCGGCATGGCACCTGGCGCGCAAGGCTGGGGCGTGGATGACGATGCGGGCATCCTCATCGATGGCGCAACGTCGTCGGCAAGCGATGTCACCACACCTGCTGGCGATCAACGTGCGTACTACGCTGCCGTGCGCGATGCCATCCTCGGCCAACGCGCCAATCCTGTTCCTCCGGTGCAGGCATTGGCGGTGATGGCGGTGCTCGAAGCCGCCATCGCAGCGGCCGAGACGGGCACAGCGGTCGTGCCGGACCTGACCGATACCGAGCGTGCCGATTGGCTTGCCGTACGGGAGTCCACCTCGTGAACGGCGTCGTCATTCTCTTGTTGGTGGCGGGCGGGTTGCTCGCCGTGGTGGCGTTGGTGCAGATGCTGGCTTCGCGCCTGACGCTGCCCGAATCGACGTTGCTGGCGCTGGCGGGTATCGGCATCGGCGGTGCGTATGTGGGCTTGCAGAACACGGCGCCCGCATTTGCGACGACCTTCTTTGCGCCGCTCATTGATCCAAGCTGGCCGGCCGAGGCCTATCTGTGGCTGTTCCTGCCGCCGCTGCTGTTTCAGGCGGCGTTGTCGGTGGATGTGCGCAGCATGGCGCCGGATGCCGCGCCCATCCTCATGCTCGCCATCGTGGCGGTGATCGTGGCCACGGGCGTCATCGGTTTGGCAGCGGCGGCCGTCACGCCGTTCGGCATCGTCACGTGCCTGCTGCTGGGCGCGATGATTGCCACCACCGACCCGTCTGCCGTGATTGCCGTGTTTCGCGACGTGGGCGCGCCGGCGCGGTTGATCCGGTTGGTGGAGGGCGAGGCACTGCTTAACGACGCGGCGGCCATTGCCATCATGGGGGTGCTGCTGGCCATGCTCACGGGCCACGGTACCGACGCGACGGTCAGCGGTGGCCTGCGCGAACTGGCGAAGGCATTCGGCGGCGGCGTGATCTTTGGGCTGATTGCAGGGCGTATCGCCGCATTCCTGCTGCCGGCACTGCGCGGCATTGCGCAGGCAGAGGCCGCGTGGACGCTTGCGTTGCCGTATCCGCTGTACCTCGTGGCGGAGAATGTGCTCGATGTATCGGGCGTGGTGTCGGTGGTGTGTGCAGGGCTGGTGATTGGCGCGCTGGGGCGCACGCGCTTGACGCCACGCAACTGGTCTCACCTGCAGTTGATCTGGGAACAGATTGCTGCGTTGGCGGGGGCGGTGGTCTTCCTGCTGGCTGCGGTGCGTGTGCCGGAGTTGCTGCACGGCGTGGTGTGGAAAGACGCGCTGTGGCTGGCGGTGATCGTGGTGGCTGCATTGGCCGCACGTTTGGCGGTGCTGTTTGGCCTGCTGCCGGTGCTGGCGTGGTTCAAGCTGTCCGCACCGGTCAGCCATGCCTATAAGCTGGCGATTGCATGGGGTGGCTTGCGCGGTGCCGTCACCTTGGTGCTGGCGTTGGGCGTGGCCGAGAACCACGCCGTACACGCGGCCGACCGGCATTTCGTCACCATTCTCGCCACGGGCTTCGTGCTGGTGAGCGTGCTCTTCAACGGCGCGACGCTGCGCTGGGTGATGCACCAGCTCGGGCTCGATCAGCTCTCCCCGCAGGAGCAGGCGCTGCAGAGGCAGGCGCTGAACATGTCGACGGAAGAAGTGGAGGCGATCATGCGCCGCATTGGCGGGCACTTCCACTTTGCGGCGGGAGCGGCGGACCAGGCGGCGGCTGCGTATCGGCTGGAAGTGGCAGCCGGCGCTGCAGAGCTGAACCTGGATGATGCCTTGTCCGAGCGCGACCAACTCACCATCGGCCTGGTGTCATTGGCCACGCGCGAGCGCGAGTTGATTCCCGAATACGGCAACGGCCTGATCTCCATCCGCAACCTTGACGCGATGATGCGCAACACCGCCGACATGATCGACGCAGCACGCGCCGAAGGCCGCGTTGGCTACAAGCGCGCATCGCGCCGGATTCTTGCCAAGAGCCTCGGCTTTCGCGCTGCGATTTGGCTGCACCGCTTGATGCATATCGATCGGCCGCTCGCCAACGCGTTGGCCGACCGCTATGAGCTGCTGGTCTGCCGCCAGACCGTGCTGGAACGCCTGCGTGCTTACAACCGTTTGTCCCTGCAGCCGGTGCTGGGCGAGCGCATGGCCGATCTGCTCGACGGTGTGCTGATCGCGCGGATCGAAGCGGCAGAAGAGGGCCTGGCCGAACTGCGCGAGAAGTTTGGCGACTACAGCGCCGCGCTCGAAAAGCGCCTGCTGTTGCTGTTTGCGCTGCACATCGGCCAGAACAAGATCGACACCATGCTGGCCGAAACGGTGATCTCGAAGGAGGTCTACAAGCAGATCAGCGGTGTGATCCGCCGGGCGTGGTCGGCGGCGCTGCCGCGGCCGCCGCTGGGGGTGTCGCTGCGGACGCTGCGTGCACAGCAGGCAAGCGCTCCGCAGCCGCCCGGGTAACCCGCCTTAAAGCCGCTTGCTGCGCCGCTCGGCGTGCGGGTGGCGGTGGATGTCGTGCGTGACAAAGCCGGACTCATCATCCGGCATCGCCAGCCACTCGGGGTGCGAGAGCGATTCGCGGATGTCCGACAGGCCCGAGCCCCAGTGGTCGCGCATGGTGGACGGCCCGAACTGGATGTCCTTGCCGGGGCCCTCGTGCTCCTTGGCTGCGTAGATCAGGTGGATCACGTTGTAGCGCTTGGTGCAGGCCAGCTCCTGCGCATGCTTGTACCACTGTGTGCGCTCGAATTCCTTCTCGGGCAGATGCTCGAGCATCTTGCGCACCAGCCGGCGCGTCGATTGCGAACGCTCCATCCAGTCGGTAATCAGCCGGGTGCGGCTGGAATACTGCAGATCCTTCTGGCGGCTGGCGACGCCGATCATGGTGTTAGGCACCGGACCCAGCGCGGCCCACAGGTCCACCTGAAACACGAGCGTGTCGCGGCGTGGCTTGGAGCCCAGCACGTACGACAGCGGCGTGTTGGAGACGACACCGCCGTCCCAGTAGTACTCACCATCGATCAGCACCGGCGGGAAACCCGGCGGCAACGCGCCCGACGCCATGAAGTGCTCGGCGCACAGGCGGCGCTCGGTGTTGTCGAAGGCTTCCAGGTTGCCGGTGCGCACGTTCACCGCGCCCACCGATACGCGGATGCCGCCGTCGTTGATGCGATCGAAATCGCACAGGCGTTCAAGCGTGGCTTTCAGCGGCGTCGTGTCGTAGTAGCTGGCGTCGAGCGGGTCCATTTCATTGGCCGGCAGCGGCGCGGGAATGCGTGGCGTAAAGAAGCCGCGCTGCCCCTCGATGAGGGTGTCTGCCGCCTGCATGGCGGTCAGCCATTTGCGCAGATGCGAATTGCCGTCAAACCAGGCGTTTTCCAGGATGTCCGGCAGCGGCGGCGAGAAGGTGGGCTGCGTGATGATCTGCCAGAACTCGCGCAGCTTTGCCAACCGATGCTCAGGCGCGTTGCCCGCGATGATGGCCGTGTTCAACGCCCCGATGGAGATGCCCGCAATCCAGTTCGGCACGATGCCGGCCGCATCCAGCCCCTCGAATACGCCGGCCTGATACGAGCCGAGCGCGCCACCGCCCTGCAGCACCAGCGCGATGTTCTCGTAGGGCGGCAGTTCGATGCGCGACGGCGAGGTGCTGGCGGCTTCCGCAGTGTCGTTGGACTTGGCGCGGCTGGCCGCCACGCGTAGCTTGGGTGCGGGCATGTCTCCTCCGGTCTCCTGGATTGGGCTTACTGCATGAACCAGCCGTGGCTGACCACGAACGACTGGCCGGTCAGCGCCGCGCTCGGGAAGGTGGCCAGGAAGCGCACCGTCTCGGCCACGTCTTCCACCGTCGTGAATACGCCGTCCACCGTATCACCCAGCATGACCTTCTTGACGACCTCTTCCTCGCTGATGCCGAGTTCCTTGGCCTGCTCGGGGATCTGCTTTTCAACCAGCGGCGTGCGCACAAAGCCCGGGCACACCACGTGCGAGCGCACGTTATGCGCAGCGCCTTCCTTGGCCAGCACCTTGTTCAGCCCCAGCAGCGCATGCTTGGCCGCCACGTAGGCCGACTTGAGCGGCGAGCCCTCGTGCGAGTGCACCGAACCCATGTAGATCACCACACCGCCGCGGTCGTCCTTGTACATGTGGCGCAGCGCTGCGCGCGTGGTCAGGAAGGCACCGTCGACGTGGATGGCCTGCATCTTCTTCCAGTCGGCAAACGAGTAGCTCACGAACGGGTTGACGATCTGGATGCCGGCGTTCGAAACGAGGATGTCGACCGAACCCAGCTCTTCCGCCACGCGGTCGATGCCGCTGTCGACGGCTTGTTCGTCGGTTACGTCCATGCGCAGGCCGATGGCTTTGCCGCCTGCATCGGTAATTTCCTTGGCGACGGCCTTTGCACCATCTTCGTTCAGGTCAACGATGGCGATGGCGGCGCCCGAGTTGGCGAGCGTGAGGGCGATCTGCTTGCCGATGCCGCTGGCGGCACCCGTGACAACAGCGACTTTGCCTTTCAAATCAGACATGGTGTTTGCTCCTGAAGGGGGATGGAGGTGGAATTACTTGGCGAGGTAGTCGAACACGACCTCGCCCATGCCAAGGGTCAGGTCCGCAATGATGTGCCGAGCTTCGACAATCTCCAGCACCGGCAGTTCGGCCACCGGCGCCAGCGCGTGATGTGCGAGTTCCAGCGAGGCCGGGCCCGTCCAGGCGCCTTTCATGTCGACGTCGATCATGTAATTGCGCGACAGCTCGCAGATACGCGCGGTCTTGCCATCGACGTGCGGAATGATCTTGAGCAGGTAGTTGGGCAGCTCCAGCCGGCGCTTCTGCTCGGCCAGATCCAGCTCGCGGTGCTTGTAGCCCATCGTGCCCGTGGCCACGCGCACGGGGCCGTAGTCCAGCGTGCCGATCAGCGTGTCCTTGTCGGTTTCCAGCTTGGGGCTGGCGAGTTTCTTGGGGAAGCCCCACATTTCGCGGCCGCCGGCCAGGGGAGGGTGGTCGTCCAGGTACATCGCCAGCGTGTAGGTGCCAGGCTTGCCCTCGTAGGTGACGGGGATCACCTGGCCGCTCTCGGTGTAATCGCCAAAGCCGGTGGAGTCCGCCATGCGGATGAACTCATAGGCGACCAGCGGCTCGGGCACTTCCAGCGGCTCTGGCACCATGGCGCGCAGCTTGGCCGGGTCGGTGCGGTACGTGATGATGAAGAACTCACGGTGGATGAAGCGGTACGGACCGGGCGGGTAGGCCGGGCTCGTGATCGGCATCGCGAACGCGGTTTCGCGGACAGTCTTGATATCCATGGCATTCCTTGTGCGGTAAGGGATCGAGGAGGGAGGGGAATCCGGACAGCGAGAAGAGCGGGAAATCAGCCGGCCTCAGGACAGGCTCTGTGAGGCCGGCATGCCTGGAACACGATAGACAAAGCCTGACGGTGGTGCGCCAGCCGACATGCACGTGAAACAAAAGCCGATGCTGCCGGGCTTATGTGACAGGAAGGTCAAACCGTCACATGCGCAGGCGAATCACTGATACCGAGACGCGCTTCCCGTACTCGCCTATGTCATTGCATAGGCAAATATCGTACTGTGAAGCCGCATGTGGATGTGTGATCGGCAACCTTAGTTGACGGGCGCAATGCGTTGTTGTGCCTGCGTGAAAAGCGCTATTGCCGGGCGAGAAATGCCCATAGCGCGGGCTCGGCGGAGTACGCCACGTTAAAGCGCAGCCAGGGGTCGATGGCCTCGTTGGTGCGGAAATACTGGCCCGGTGCCAGCCAGATGTTGTGACCGATCGCCTGGTCGGCCAGCGCGGAGGCATTCGGGTGGCCCGGCAGGCGTGCCCACAGGAAGAGCCCGCGCCCCGGCGTATCGAACGTGACGGCACCGTGCTCGCGCATCAGCGCTTCCACATCGGCATGGGCCTTGGCCAGGCGCGCAATGAGCCGCGTCACGTGCTCTGCATACACCGGCCGGGTCACGAACGCATGCACGATGCGCTCGGTAATTTCCGACGATGTGAGCGCGACGGCCATCTTGGTACGGGCCAATTCGCGCGTGATGGCGGCATCCGCCACCACATACCCCGAACGCAGCGACGGCGAGATCGTCTTGGAGAAGCCGCTCACATACAGCGTGCGCCGCAGGCCATCGAGCGCGGCCAGCATGGGGGCGGCGGGGTCGGCCAGTTCGCGGTGCAGGTCGTCCTCGACGATCCATAGGCCGTGCTGCTCGGCCAACTGCAACACGCGGTAGGCGTTCTGCGCGGTCATCGAGGTGCCGGTGGGGTTCTGCAGCACGGAGCTGGTGAAGAGCGCGCGTGGGCGCTCGGCATCGTCGGTGCGCAGGATGGCTTCCAGGGCCGCTGTGTCCAAGCCATCTGGCGTGCGCGGCACGCCGACCACGCGCAGGCCGGCCAGTTTCAGCACCTGAAGCACGTTGCAATAGCCCGGCTCATCCACGGCCACCACGTCACCAGCTTTGAACAAGGTGCGCACGATCAGATCAAGCCCCTGGGTGGCTCCGCTGGTCAGCAGTACCTGCGAGCGCTCGACCGGCAAGCCGCGCAGGGTGAGGGACTCCGCCACGTACTCGCCCAACGGTGCGTAGCCCCATGGGTGCCCGTAGCCCGCCACGCGCAATGCAGAAACCCGGCTCACGGCGCGCATCGCCTCCTGCACGCCACGCTCGTCCAGCCAATCGTTCGGCAGCCAACCGCAACCTGGTTTGATGGCGATGGAGCGATCGGCAAACACATCCGACAGCAGCCACGCCGCGTTGAGCTTGGGTGGCTCCCATCGCGGCGCAACGGACGCGGGTTGTGCTGGCGCACGCGCGGCCACCAGATAGCCCGAGCGCGGCCGCGCCACGATGGCCCCTAGCGCGGCCAGCCGCGTGTAGGCCTCGGCCACGGTGAACGTGCTGACGTCGTGTGCCTGAGCAAGCTTGCGCACCGAGGGCAGCCGTGTGCCCGGCGGCAGGCTGCGGCTTTCCACGGCAGTACGAATGCCTTGGACTATCTGATCGACCAACGTACGCTGGGGGTGATGAGGATCGAGTTCGAGTTGCATGTTGCGATGCGGCATTTAAGCGACATAAGCGCGGTGGGCACCTATACAGTTTCATGCAGAACCGCCATCTGTGCATGTCCGCAGTGCGTGTGACTCTGTACAGTTTGCCCGAACCGTTGTGCTGCATGCACGCTTGCCTGCTTTTCTTCCGGAGACGCCGATGAAACCCGCACCGCACCCGCTGGAAACGACCGATCTGTCCTACTTCTGGATGCCGTTTACGGCCAACCGCCAGTACAAGGCCGCACCGCGCCTGCTCACGTCGGCCCAAGGCATGTACTACCGCGACGCCGATGGCCGCGAGGTGCTGGACGGTACGGCCGGCCTGTGGTGCGTCAACGCCGGCCACAGCCGCAAGGAGATCGTCGACGCCATCACCGCGCAGGCCAGCACGCTGGATTTCGCGCCCACCTTCCAGATGGGCCATCCGATGGCCTTCCGCGCGGCCGAGAAAGTGGCTGAGCTGATGCCGGAAGGGCTGAATCGCATCTTCTTCGTCAACTCCGGTTCGGAGGCGGTGGACACGGCGCTCAAGATTGCGCTGGCCTACCACCGCGCACGTGGCGAGGGGCAACGCACGCGCCTGATCGGCCGTGAGCGCGGCTACCACGGCGTGGGCTTCGGCGGCATTTCGGTGGGCGGTATCTCGCCGAACCGCAAGGCGTTCTCGGGCAACCTGATCCCGGGCGTGGACCACCTGCCGCACACGCATGCACCGGAGCACAACGCGTTCTCCAAGGGCCAGCCGGCCTGGGGTGAACACCTCGCTGATGAGCTGGAGCGCCTCGTCGCGCTGCACGACGCGTCGACTATTGCGGCCGTCATCGTTGAACCGTTGGCCGGCTCCACGGGCGTGCTGGTGCCGCCCAAGGGCTATCTGCAGCGTCTGCGTGCACTGTGCGACAAGCACGGCATCCTGCTGATCTTCGACGAGGTCATCACCGGTTTCGGCCGCCTGGGCGCGGCCACTGCAGCGGAGTTCTTTGGCGTGACGCCGGATCTGCTGACGATGGCCAAGGGCATCAACAACGCCGCCGTGCCAATGGGCGCCGTGGCCGTGCGCCAGTCGCTGCACGACACGATCATTGATGCCGGCGCACCGGGCGCGATCGAGCTGTTCCACGGCTATACGTATTCCGCGCACCCGCTGGCTGCTGCCGCTGCGGTTGCTGCCATCGACCTGTATCGCAGCGAAGGCCTGTTCGAGCGCGCACGCGCACTGTCACCGGCATTTGAAGCGGCGGCGCATTCGGTCAAGGGCGCACCGCATGTGAAGGACATCCGCAACCTGGGGCTGGTCGCCGGCATCGAGCTGGAGTCGCGCCCGGGTGCGATTGGTGCACGCGCGTACGAAGTCTTCCTGAAATGCCTGGAGCGTGGCGTGCTGGTGCGCTACACCGGCGACATCCTGGCGTTCTCGCCGCCGCTCATCATCGACGAGGCGCAGATCGCGCGCATCTTCGATACCGTTCGTACCGTTCTGCAAGAGGTAGCTTGAGATGAACCGACCGATTGATCCCGCTGTGACCGAATCCGTGGTCAGCCACTACATCGGCGGACAGCGCTATGCCGGCGCAGGCACACGCAGTGCCGATGTGTTCAACCCCGCTACTGGCGCCGTGAGCGCGCAGGTACTGTTGGGTGGCAAGGCCGAGGTGGATGCTGCCGTGGCTGCCGCGCAGGCCGCCGCAGCGGCGTGGGCCGAGACCTCGCCGCTCAAGCGCTCGCGGGTCCTGTTCAAGTTCAAGGAGCTGCTCGACCAGAACCACGATGCCCTGGCTGCGGCCATTACCCGCGAGCACGGCAAGGTGTTCTCCGATGCCAAGGGCGAAGTCACGCGCGGCATTGAGGTGGTGGAGTTCGCCTGCGGCATTCCGAACCTGCTCAAGACCGAATTCACCGACAACATCGGTGGCGGCATCGACAACTGGAACCTGCGCCAGCCGCTGGGCGTGGTGGCCGGCATCACGCCGTTCAACTTCCCGTTCATGGTGCCGATGTGGATGGCGCCGGTGGCGCTGGCCTGCGGCAACACGTTCATCCTCAAGCCCAGCGAACGTGACCCGAGCCCGAGCCTGATGATTGCGGATCTGCTCAAGCAGGCCGGGCTGCCCGACGGCGTGTTCAACGTTGTGCAAGGCGGCAAGGATGCCGTCGATGCATTGCTGGTGCACCCGGACGTGCAGGCGCTGTCATTTGTGGGCAGCACGCCCATCGCCGAGTACATCTATACGGAAGGCACGAAGCACGGCAAGCGCGTGCAGGCGCTGGGCGGTGCGAAGAACCATCTGGTGGTGATGCCCGATGCCGATCTCGACCAGGCCGTCGATGCACTGATCGGCGCCGGTTACGGTTCGGCCGGCGAGCGTTGCATGGCGATCTCCGTGGCCGTGGCGGTGGGCGACGTCGCAGACAAGCTCGTGCCGCGCCTGGCGGAACGTGCGAAGGCCCTCAAGATCGGCAACGGCATGGACGCCGCCAGCGAAATGGGGCCGCTCGTCACTGGCCCGCACAAGGCCAAGGTGGAAGGCTATATCGCCAAGGGCGTGGAAGAGGGCGCCAAGCTGGTGGTGGATGGCCGCGGCCACACGGTGGATGGCCATGAACAAGGTTTCTTTACCGGCGGCACGCTGTTCGACCACGTCAAACCCGGCATGACGATCTACAAGGAAGAGATCTTTGGCCCGGTGTTGTCAGTGGTGCGTGTGCACGATTTTGCCGAGGCGGTGGATCTGATCAACGCGCACGAGTTCGGCAACGGTGTGTCGTGCTACACCAGCGACGGCGGCGTGGCGCGCGCGTTTGCGCGGCAGATTCAGGTTGGCATGGTCGGTATCAACGTGCCGATTCCGGTGCCGATGGCCTGGCACAGCTTTGGCGGCTGGAAGCGCTCGCTGTTTGGCGATCACCACGCCTACGGCGAAGAGGGTGTGCGTTTTTACACGCGTTACAAGAGTGTGATGCAACGCTGGCCGGATTCGATCGGCAAGGGCGCCGAGTTCGTCATGCCGACTGCCAAGTAAAGCGGTATGCACCAAAGAAGAAGGGAGGCTATGCCTCCCTTTTTTCTTTGAGCATGCGGTTGGTCAACCGCGCTGTCATATTGGTTTGATATTCACGGCGATCGGCTCGCCATCGGGGCCAATCTCGATATCGAAACTCACGCGCTGGCCCTCACGGAAAGCCGGCGTGCGTGAAAACTGGATCTCCGAATCCCGAATAAAACGCGGGGCAGCGTGCATTTCTGCAGCTGCCCCGGCGGGCGGATCATATTGAACGGCGTAATCTTCAATTCGGCTGGCCATTGCATTCTCCCGAGAGGGACTTCGTCAAACCGGAGCGCTGTTTCCAGCAACCCTTCGACCGCTTGATGGCAAACACGTACTGAACAACCCTTACAACCTGACTTCTAGGGGCTTTTGACCGGCGCGCCTCCTGCCCGGAAGGATGACGCGCCGTCCTGCAATCGCAATGACGATCTTGGCTGTGCCTGTGCCCCGGCTTTCGACTTACTGCGGCACGATATTCGACGCTTGCTTACCCTTCGGGCCTTGCGTGACGTCAAACGATACCTTTTGACCTTCCTTCAGGCTTTTGAAGCCCGCCGCATTGATCGCAGAGAAATGCGCGAAAAGGTCCTCACCGCCGTCATCCGGGGTAATGAAGCCGAAGCCCTTTGCGTCGTTGAACCACTTAACAGTACCAGTAGCCATGATCTTGAGTCGTAAAGTTGAGAAATCGATCGGCCGCCGGCCAAGAGAAACATAGCAGGCAGACCCGGCCAAACCGGCCAAACGATCGTTTGGTGAATATATGCTCGGCGCGTCTCCTCGTCAAAGTCTGTTTTCTCACTTCTTTTGTTTTGGTCAAGCATAGACGATGCCTGCTGGGCCCATCAGGGTCCGGGCGTTCTCGCCATCGGTGCAAACACTCGCACAAAACCGAGCGTTTTCACCTAAGCTTTAGTGGCTTCTGCCGCACTCCAAAGCCGCGCCAGGCGTGGGCGGCATGGCAGATCGTGCACAAGAATTGCGTGTGCTCCCGCCGTTCCAGTCGCAAGCAACCATGACGACAGCCACCGCCAGCACAATCAGAAAAAAACCCGCGTTGATGGCCACCATGGTGGGCGCAATCGGCGTGGTCTTCGGAGACATCGGCACCAGCCCCCTGTATGCGTTAAAGGAATGCTTCAACCCCGAGCATGGGGTTCCGTTCTCGGATCAGACCGTTTTCGGCATCCTGTCGATGCTGTTCTGGGCGATGACGCTGGTGGTCTCCATCAAATATGTGGTGTTCGTCATGCGCGCCGACAACAACGGCGAAGGCGGCATCCTTGCATTGACAGCGCTGGCCATGCGCGCCAGCGGCGGCAGCGCCCGGTTTACCCGCACACTCATGATGCTCGGCCTGTTGGGCGCCGCCATGTTCTACGGCGACGCGGTGATCACGCCGGCCATTTCGGTGCTTTCCGCCATTGAAGGCATGGAAATCATGGCGCCCGCGCTGCAGACGTGGGTGTTGCCGCTGGCGTTGATTGTGCTGATTGGCTTGTTTCTGCTGCAGAAGCAGGGCACGCACGTGGTCGGGCGCCTGTTCGGGCCGATCATGTTGATCTGGTTCGTGCTGCTGGGGCTGATCGGTTTGGTGTCGGTGGTGAAGTCTCCGCAGGTGCTGGTGGCATTGAGCCCGGTCTATGCCCTCGAATTTGCGTTCCGGCACACCATCCTGGCGTTCATCGTGTTTGGCTCGGTGTTTCTGGCATTGACGGGCGCCGAAGCGCTCTATGCTGACATGGGCCACTTTGGTGCGCGGCCGATCCGCTTTGCCTGGTTCTACATCGCCATGCCGTGCCTGCTGCTGAATTACTTCGGGCAAGGAGCGTTGCTGCTGCGCGAGCCTTCCGCCGTGCAGAACCCCTTCTTCCTGTTGATGCCGAACTGGGCCGTCGGGCCGATGGTGGTGCTGGCGACGGCCGCTACCGTGATCGCATCGCAGGCGGTCATCTCCGGCGCATTCTCGATGACGGCGCAGGCCGTGCACCTGGGCTATGCGCCACGCATGAAGATTCTCTACACGTCGGACGTGGAGATCGGTCAGATTTACGTGCCGGTCGTCAACTACATCCTGTTGTTGCTGGTGGTGGCCGTGGTGCTGGCCTTCGGCAAGTCCGACAACCTGGCCGCGGCTTACGGCATTGCCGTGACGACTACGATGCTGCTGACCACGGGCCTGGTGACCGTGGTGATGCACAATGCGTGGAAGTGGAGCCTGCCCGTGGTGGCCTGCCTCGGCACTGTGTTTCTGGTGGTGGACCTGTCGTTCTTCAGCGCCAACCTGCTCAAGATTGCGGCGGGTGGCTGGTTCCCGCTGCTGCTGGGCGGCCTGATCTTTTTCCTGATGGTGACTTGGCACACGGGCACGCAGTTGCTCAAGGCGCGCAACGTGGAGGGCGGCATTCCGCTTGAGCCTTTTATGGAAGGCTTGCTGCGTCATCCGCCGTATCGCGTGGATGGTACGGCTGTGTATCTCACGCCGAGCATCGAGTTTGTGCCGCTGGCGTTGTTGCACAACCTCAAGCACAACCACGTGCTGCACAAGCGCGTGCTGTTCATCCATTTCCGCACGCTGGCGGTGCCCTATGTGGAGCCCGCCAAGCGGATGGTGCTCAAGACCATCGGCGAAGACATCTACACGGCAACCGTGGATTTCGGCTTCAAGGAAACCCCCGCCGTGGACGACATCGTCAAGAGCGTGGGCCAGCGCCTGAACATCGTCTTTGAAGACATGGAGACGTCATTCTTCATTACGCGCGCCACGGTGGTGCCGTCGCCGCTGCCCGGCATGGCGATGTGGCGTGAGTCGCTGTTTGCATGGATGCAGCACAACAGCGCCAAGCCATCGGATTTCTTCCGGATTCCAGCCAACCGGTTGGTTGAGCTGGGGAGCAAGGTGGAGATCTAGCGCAAGCGCTTCGACCAAGCCCAATCCATCTACGCCGATACCGCTAAAGCCGTGCTTGCGGAACCCTCAGCCGGTTCAGGCGAAGCGCGTCACAGCATCGCCCCGGCAGAACGCCAGTAGCGTGAGGTTTCCAGCCTTCGCATGGCGGATGGCCAGCGATGACGGCGCGGAGATTGTCGCCAGCAGCGGTGCACCCACGTGCACACACTTGCGTGCCAGCTCAAAGCTCGCACGGCTGCTCATGATGATGAAACCGTCTGCAGGGCGGATGCCCAATCGCACCAATCGGCCAATCAATTTGTCGAGCGCGTTGTGGCGGCCGACATCTTCCAGCACGTGCAGTGGCACGTCGCCTTGCGACGGAACCCAGCCGGCCGCATGCAGACCGCCCGTCAGCGCGTTGAAGGGTTGGTAATACCCCCTGAAATCCACCGCTGGGAGAAGTAGAATTTTCTCGTTAAGAGGGAGTTCTGCAGATGAAGAAGTCGAGATTCACAGATAGCCAGATATTGGAGGCGCTCAAGCGCGCGGAGGCTGGGCTTGCGGTGCCGGAGCTATGCCGGGAACTGGGCATCAGTTCGGCAACGTTCTACAAATGGCGCTCGAAGTACGGCGGGATGGACGCGTCGATGATGTCGCGCATGAAGGAGCTCGAGGCGGAGAATGCCCGGCTGCGCAAGATGTACATCGAGGAGAAGCTCAAGGCTGAGATTGCCTCGGAGGCGCTGCAAAAAAGTTCTGAAGCCATCTCGCCGGCGCGAGATGGCAAAGCAGGTTGTGCAACAGCGCCGCGTGTCAATTCGTGTGGCGTGCACAGTGTTCGGCATCAGCGAGTCGTGCTACCGATACGAGGCGAAGTTGAACACGGAGAACGAAGAGATTGCAGACTGGCTGATGCGTATCACGGGCTGTCATCGCAACTGGGGCTTTCTGCTGTGCTATTACTACTTGCGTAACGTGCAGGGATTCGGGTGGAACCACAAGCGCATCTACCGGATTTATCGGGAGCTGGAGCTGAACCTGCGCATCAAGCCGAAGAAACGCTTGGTGCGCGAAACGCCGCAGCCGCTGTCGGTGCCGCATGCCATCAACGAAGTGTGGTCAATGGACTTCATGCATGACCAGCTCGTTGACGGGCGCAGCATCCGGACGCTGAACGTGATTGATGATTTCAACCGCGAGGCGCTGGGCATTGAGGTGGATTTCTCGCTGCCGTCCGAGCGGGTGATTCGCACGCTGGAGCAGCACATGGAATGGCGTGGCAAGCCGAAGGTAATTCGTTGTGACAACGGCCCAGAATACCTGAGCACAGCCATCGTGACTTGGACGCAGAAGCTAGGTATACGGCTGGAATACATTGAGCCGGGCAAGCCGCAACAGAACGCGTACATCGAACGGTTCAATCGGACCGCGCGATACGAATGGCTCTCGCAATATCTGTGGGAAGACCTGGAGCAGGTTCGGCAGGCAGCGGCCGACTGGATGTGGACTTACAATCACGAGCGCCCAAATATGGCATTGGGCGGCTTTACCCCGAAGCAGCGGCTGGCCATGGCCGCTTAGTTTCTACTTCTGCCGACTGTGGAAAACGGGGGCATTACCGGTTGATGTGCGGTCATTGCGTTCAACGCATCCAGCACCTGCGCCTCAGTCAACGTGTCGACCCAAGCCGGACGCATGAGCGGCATCGGCGTTTCATCAAAGGTCTGCAGGCTTTCGATGCCGCACAGGCCGCACCCCGTGGGGCCGGCCAGTGCGCGGCGGCGTTCCTTCAAGCGTGCGAAGCAGCCAGTGGCAATCTCTGCGTGCACCTCGATCCCGGGCGCATGTGCTGCGACATCGGCGCCGCGCCAGTCGGCACGGCTGTCAATGATGCCTTCCGACAGCGCGAAGCCCAGCGCAAAGTCTTCCAGATCCATCGGCGACGCCATCATCACGGCATGTGTGATGCCGTTGAAGACGAGTGCCACAGGCGCTTCGTCTGCGACAACGGTGGCGGCGTCTTCATGCGTGCCGGCACGTGTGCGCCGCGTCGCCGAGGTGGAGACGACGGGCAGGCCGGCAGGGTGGCGGGTGAGGGCGGTCATGCGGTGGTACTCGGTACAGCGCGGCCGGCATCGAGCAGCACGACCAGCCAGCGTGTGTCATCCATGGTGACGCGCAACAGGCCCGCATCGGCCAGCGGATGCAACGCGCGCAGCACGGTGCTGGCGCGTTCTCCCACGCGTTTGGTCAGCCAGGGCAGCGACACCAGTTTGCCCGGTTCGGTCTCGTGCAGTGCCGCGAGCAGCGCAAGCTGCAGCGCAGACCACGCCGGTTCGTTGGACATCAGGCTTCGGCCGAGGTGGCCGCCTGCGCGTCGGCGGTGCGTTCAACCTGGCTCGGCACCAGCATCACCGGAATCGACTTGGACGTCGGTGTACGTGCCTGATCGGCCACGGCAGAGAGCGGCACCAGCGGGTTGGTCTCCGGGTAGTACGCCGCAAGGCACCCGCGCGGGATGTCATACGCCACCAGACGGAAGCCATCAGCACGGCGCGTGGTGCCATCGTCGGACAGCGTCACCATGTCCACCCACTCGCCATCCTTCATGCGGATGGTGTGCAGGTCTTCCTTGTTGATGAAGACCACGCGGCGCTGGCCGAACACGCCGCGGTAGCGGTCGTCCATGCCGTAGATGGTGGTGTTGTACTGGTCGTGCGAGCGCACCGTGGCCAGCGTGAAGACGGTGGCATCGGCATGGCGCTCGCGGGCGCGGTGGACGGGCGTGTCGGTCGGGATGCCGTGCGTGTGGAATTCCGCCTTGCCAGACGGCGTGTTCCAGACGCGCTCCGATGCGGTGTTGCGCAGGCGGAAGCCACCCGGCACGCGGATTTTCTCGTTAAAGCCCGCAAAGTCATCAAACACGGCTTCGATGCGCTCGCGGATACGGTCATAGTCTTCGACCAGCCAGCGCCAGGGGATGGTGCTCTCGGGTAACGTTGCCTCGGCCAGCCGCGCCACGATGGCGGGCTCCGACAGCAGATGCGGCGATGCCGGCGGATTGATGCCCGCCGACATGTGCACCATGCTCATCGAATCTTCCACCGTCACGCCTTGCGTGCCACCGGCTTGCTGGTCGACTTCAGTCCGGCCTAGGCAAGGCAGGATCAGCGCGGCCTTGCCGTGCACGATGTGGCTGCGGTTGAGCTTGGTGGTCACGTGCACGGTCAGGTCGCACTGGCGCAGGCCGGCCCACGTCGCAGCGGTGTCCGGCGTGGCCGCGGCAAAGTTGCCGCCCATGGCAAAGAACACGCGCCCCGCGCCGTTGCGCATCGCTTCGATGGCACCGACGGTGTCATAGCCATGTTCGCGCGGCACGTTGAAGCCAAACACCTTTTCCAGCCGATCGAGAAACGCGGGTGCGGGCTTCTCGTAGATGCCCATTGTCCGGTCGCCCTGCACGTTGCTATGGCCGCGCACCGGGCACGCGCCGGCGCCCGGGCGGCCGATGTTGCCGCGCAGGAGCAGCAGGTTGACGATCATCTGGATGGTCGCCACCGAGTGCTTGTGCTGCGTGATCCCCATGCCCCAGCAAGCGATCACGCTGCCGGCCTTGAGGTACGTATCGCCGGCCTGGCGGATTTCGTTTTCCGGCAGGCCTGATTCGGCTTCGATGGTCGCCCACGATTCGGCGCGTACATCGGCGGCAAAGGCGTCGAAGCCACCGGTGTGCTGGGCGATGAACGCGTGGTCGATGATGGCGGGTTCGCCGCGGCTGCGCGCCACGTCATCGCGCTCGATCACATGTTTGATGATGCCCTTGACCGTTGCCAGATCACCGCCGATGCGCACCTGGTGGTACTCGGTGCTGATGCGGGTGGAGCCCAGCGTCAGCATCTCGATCTTGCTTTGCGGATCGGCAAAGCGTTCCAGCCCGCGCTCGCGCAGCGGGTTGAATGACACGATCTTCGCGCCACGCTTGGACGCCTCGCGCAGCTCACCGAGCATGCGCGGGTGGTTCGTCCCCGGGTTCTGGCCGAAGATGAAGATGGCATCAGCCTTGGTGAAATCGTCGAGCGTGACGGTGCCCTTGCCGACGCCGATGCTGCCCCGCATGCCCGTGCCGGAAGGCTCGTGGCACATGTTGGAGCAGTCGGGGAAATTGTTCGTGCCATATGCACGCACGAACAATTGGTAGAGGAAGGCCGCTTCATTGCTGGTGCGGCCCGAGGTATAGAAGATCGCCTGGTTCGGATCGGGCAGCGCGCGCAGGTGCTGTGCGATCAGCGCGAAGGCGGCGTCCCATTCGATCGGGACGTATTTGTCGCTGGTAGCGTCATAGACCATCGGGTGCGTCAGGCGCCCTTGGTCTTCCAGCGCGTAGTCGGACCACTCGGCCAGTTCGCGCACGGTGTGCTGCGCGAAGAACTCGGGCGTGGTGCGGCGCGACGTGGCTTCAGCAGCCACGGCCTTCACGCCGTTCTCGCAAAATTCGAATGTGGAGGCGTGGTCACGATCAGGCCATGCGCAGCCGGGGCAGTCGAAGCCGTCAGGCTGGTTGGCCGACAGCATCGTCTTGGCGCCCTTGGCGGCGATGCCCTGCGACAGCAGTTGATGCGCAACGCTTTTAAGCGCGCCCCAGCCACCGGCCGGATGACGGTAAAACTCGATTTTCTGATGCTTCATGACGGCGCGGTGGCTTGATTTCAGGCGTTAAGAGAACAGAACAGCAGCTTTTTGGAGTGTAATCCAAACCCCCCAGCCCAACGGCAGGCCAACGGCCGCCCAGGCCAGCACCACAGCCACGGCGGAACCCGGATGGGCCTTCCATTCCAGCGATGTTTCCGGCGCCGTCACCGACGGCGTCAGGCTCTTGGCTGCCACTGCATGGCGTTGCGCGTCGAGTTGTGCGTCGGTCATGAAGTGCTTCGCGTTCACCGGGCGTACCAGCAGGTTGCAGATAAAGCCCAAGACCAGCAGACCGGCCAGGATCATCATCGTGATGTCGTACACGGCAGCGCGTTCCACGCCATGGGCAATCTGGTACTCACGCAGATAGTTCACCAGTACCGGGCCCAGGATGCCGGCGGTCGACCACGCGGTCAGCAGGCGACCGTGGATGGCGCCCACCATTTGCGTGCCGAACATGTCAGCCAGGTAGGCCGGCACGGTGGCAAAGCCGCCACCATACATTGACAGGATCACGCAGAACGCCAGCGCGAACAGCGCGATGTTGCCGGTGTGCGAAGTCCACGGAATCGACGCATACAGCACGAAGCCCAGCACGAAGAAGATCGCGTAGGTCATCTTGCGGCCCAGGCGGTCCGACAGCGACGCCCAGAAGAAACGGCCGCCGATGTTGAATAGACTCAGCAGCCCCGTAAAGCCGGCAGCGATGGCGGCGATCTGGCCCTTCTGTGCAGCGGTCAGCTCGGTGAAGGCCGTGGTCGCGCCCAGCAGCTTGCCGCCAAACACTTCCTGCAGCAGCGGCGAGGCCATGCCCAGTACGCCAATGCCGGCCGATACGTTCAGGCACAGCACGGCCCAGATCAGCCAGAACTGCGGCGTCTTCAGTGCCTCGTTCACGTGCACATGGCGCTGCGTGACCATGGTGTCCTTCGCCTTGGCAGGCGAGGGCGCCCAGCCGGCCGGCTTCCAGCCAGTGGGCGGCACGCGGTAGCCCAGGGCACCGGCCATCATGAACACGAAGTAGATGCCGGCCAGCACGATAAACGTTTGCGCGACACCCACGGAATCCGGCGTGGCAAACAGCTTCATCAGGCGGTCAGCCAGCGGCGCACCGATCATCGCGCCGCCGCCAAAGCCCATGATGGCCATGCCCGTGGCCATGCCGCGCTTGTCCGGAAACCATTTGATCAGCGTCGATACGGGTGAAATGTAGCCCAGCCCGAGGCCAATGCCGCCGATCACGCCGGAGCCGACCCACAGCAGCCAGAGCTGATGCATTTGGATACCGAGTGCCGAGATCAGCAGGCCGCCGCACCAGCACACCGCCGACACGACACCGGCCTTGCGCGGGCCGACGCGTTCCAGCCAGCCGCCCCACAGCGCAGCAGACAGGCCGAGGAAGACGAAGAACAACGTGAACATCCAGCCCAAGCTGGAAATGCGCCAGTCGCAGGTGGTGGTGAACAGCTCAGCGATCAGCGAGATATCGGCGCCGCAGGTTTGCGGCTTGGCAATGCCCAGTGCACGCCCGAGCGGCAGCCAGAAAACGGAAAAGCCATAGGCCATGCCGATGCACAGATGGATGGCCAAGGCGGCCGGCGGAACCAGCCAGCGGTTGAACCCCACCGCGGCGATGGTGCGCTCGCGCGAAAAAAATGGATGCAGTACAGCTTCGGACATCGAAATCCCCCCGGATGCGTTGATGTGCCTGGTTGCTACGGTATGAAGTGAGTTGGCCGGACCAGTCATGGCTGGTACGTACCCGCCGGCTGCAGAGGGACTGCGCCGACGTTGCCCGCGAAGATAGTGATGAGCCCTGTTCTAAATCAATAGTTGTAGAAATCCGTTGTATTGCGGGATAAGCAACATACAGCCTAATCAAGTGATTTATGTGACCAGAAACATAAATAGTCCTGAGGAATGGCATTGCTGATGCCCGGTTGGTGCTTGACATCAAATCGGTTGGTGTTGTGGCTAGGAGCGCCAATACTGCAATTGAAGACAGGCAGTGCCTGAGCAGCCGGACAACGGAGGTGGCGATGACGACGCGTACAACGGATACGCCAGCGCAGCCGGAGCAGGCAGGGCTCGATGCACACGCTTTGGGCGTCGGCGAATCCGTTGTGATGGGCGTAGCGGGCACCGCGCCCGCCTTCAGTATTGCCGCCACCACGGCTACGCTGATTGCGGCAGTCGGCGCGCTCACGCCCGCAAGCCTGCTGTACTGCGGGCTGATCATGTTTGGTGTGACCTTTGCCTACCTGCACCTGAATCGCATCAACCCGCACGCAGGCGCGGCGTATGCCTGGGTGGGCGCCATCTTCAACCGCACGCTGGGCTTCTTTGCCGGCTGGGCACTGCTGGTGGCCTCTGGCGTGTTCATGGTGTCGGGCACGATCCCGGCGGCAACCGCCACGCTCACGCTGGTGGCGCCGTCGCTGGCCGACCAGCCCGCCGTGGTCACGCTGGTGGCTGCCGCGTGGCTGCTGGTGGTGAGCGCCGTCATCATCAAAGGCATCAAGCTGACGAGCTATTCGCAAGTCGCCATGACGGTGGTGGAGACCGTCATCCTGATTGCGCTGATTGCGTTGGCGGTGTCGAAGTTCGGTGCGCACCCGGCGCATGCGTTGTCGTGGGCTTGGCTGTCACCGGGCGCATTCACGCCGCAGCTTTTCGCCACGGGGGCGCTCACGGCCTTGTTCTTCTTCTGGGGCTGGGATGTGACCGTCAACCTGACGGAAGAAACACGCGACGCCAATCACGCACCGGGCCGCGGCGCGTTGTGGGCCATGGTGATCGTGCTGGCGCTGTTCATGGGTTTTGCCGCCGTGATCCTGCTCGTGCTGAGCGATGCAGAAATCGAGCAATCCAGCACCAACGTCATCTTTGCCGTGGCCGACAAGCTATTGCCGCGCCCATGGAGCTACGTGGCCGTGGTGGCCGTCATGCTCAGCACGATCGGCACGCTGGAGACCTCCATCCTGCAGTTCACGCGCACGCTCTACGCCAAGGGGCGCGACGGCATGCTGCACGCACGCTATGCTCGGCTGCACAAGACCTGGCACACGCCGTGGATGGCCACGGCCGTCATCTCCACGATTGGGCTGGTGCTGCTGTTTGGTGCGTCGTTCTTTCCGAGCATCAACGCGATCATCAAGGATTCGGTCAATGCCATCGGCTTTCAGGTGGCGTTCTACTACGGGCTAGCCGGCTTTGCCTGTGCGTGGCACTCCCGGCGCGATGCGCTGCGCTCGGTGTTTGATGCAGTGTTTCTGGTGCTGTGGCCGTTGGGTAGTGCGCTGTTCTTGTGGTTCATTGCGGCCTACAGCGTGCCGACGTTCGATTGGGCGACCAACCTGATCGGCCTGGGCGGCATTGCAATCGGTGTCGTGCCGCTGCTGCTCAACCGGAGGCTGGCCGAGCGCAATGGCCGCCTGGCTGGCAACCCTTAGCCGGCAACTGCCGAGTTCGGCCAGGTGCAGCGGCTGATCTGCTGGCGGAACTCATCTGCCAGCGCAGACAGATGCGTGAAGCTCGATTGCATTTCCGCCGCGCGCTCGTGATACGGCCCCACGCTTTGCGCAACGCGCTCAATGGCGCGCGCGGCATCGCCGATGGCCAGGTGCCCCAGCATGCGAGACGAGCCCACGATGCGATGCGAGGCCTCGATGATCTCTGCATCCACGCCACCGTGCAGGGCCTTCTCCAGGTTGGCGAGGTCCTGCTCGACTGTCTCGGTAAACAAGTCGACGATGAAGCGCCACTGCTGCAGGTCGAGCCCGAACAGCTCGGTCAGTGTGCTGATGACCTGCGGGGGGAGCAGGCCGGCGATGATGGCGTGACTGGCCTCGTCGGAAGCGGGGGCTGCGGGCGTGTCGCGGAAGGGCTGCATGGCGTGGCGCGTGGATTTGGGCTCGAACCACACTTTGCGTGCCGGGCCGGCTTGCAGCAATGAGATTCGTCCGATTTGGGTGCGGCCAGGGACAAACGTGCAGACCCCAAAAACAAATCGGGCGTACCGCTTGTGAGGCGATACGCCCGACCGGGCTGTGAGCGCTTGGGGCTCAGGGCAGCATGGCGGCAGTCGGCGTGACGTCCGGCTCGCGCGGCGGCGTGCCGCGATTGCGGTGCGCCCACGTGAACACCACCGGCAGCACCAGCAGCGTGAGGATCGTCGTCGTCACCATGCCGCCGACAATCACCAGCGCCAGCGGGCGTTGCGCTTCGGAGCCGATGCTGTGCGACAGCGCCGCCGGCAGCAGGCCCAGGCCCGCCAGCATGGCCGTCATGATGACGGGGCGCAAGCGCAACGCGGCACCCTCTACCGTCGCTTCATGCAGGTTCTCGGAGTGCGCCAGGCGGTTGACGTACGAGATCAGAATCACCCCGTCCTGAATGGCGATCCCGAATAGCGACAGGAAGCCGATACCCGCCGAGATCGACAGCGTCTCGTTGGCGATATGCAGCGCCAGCAACCCGCCGATAGCAGCAAACGGCACGTTCAGCACCACCATCAGCGCGTCTTTGAAGTTGCCGAACGTGCTGTACAGCAGCAGGAAGATCACCAGGATCGTCAGCGGCACGATCACCATCAGCTTGCCCTGGGCGACCTTCATCTCGTTGAACTGGCCGTCCCACTTGACGGTGTAGCCCTCGGGCAGCTTGACGTTGTTGCCAACCATGCGCTGCGCCTCGTCTACTGCACTGCCGAGGTCACGCCCACGCACACCGAACTTGATGGCGATGTAGCGCTTGCCTTCTTCGCGGTAGATGAAGAACGGGCCGTCGGTCATCTGCACCTTGGCGATCATCGACAGCGGGATGTGCTGGCCATCAGGCGTGTCGATCAACAGCTCGCGGATGGCGTCGTACGAGGCACGCGACTGCTGGTTCAGGCGCACTGCCAGCCCGAACGATTTCTCGCCTTCCAGGATCTGCGTGACCGGCGAGCCGCCAATGGCGTACTGCACCAGGTTTTGCACGTCGCTCACGTTGATGTTGAAGCGCGCGGCGGCCTGGCGGTCGATCGATACGTTCAGCGTTGGCTGACCCAGCTCGCGGAAGATGCCCACGTCCACCAGACCCTGCACCTTCTTGAGCTGTGCCTGGATTTCGGTGGCCTTGGCCTCGAGCATGTCGAGGTCGTTGCCAAACAGCTTGACCGAGTTCTCGCCCTTCACGCCCGAGAGCGCCTCATCCACGTTGTCTTGGATGTACTGCGAGAAGTTGTATTCGATGCCCGGAATCTTCTCCAGATGCTTGGCCAGACGTTCAACCAGATGCGTCTTGGTCACGCCGGGGCCCCACTTGTCAGGCGACGAGAAGTACAGGCCGTACTCCTGATTGAACACGCCGGTGGAGTCGGTGCCGTCGTCCGGCCGGCCGATCTGTACCGAAACCTTCTGGATTTCCGGCTGCTTGGCGAAGTACGTGCGCAGGTCGTTGGCCACCGAGGCGGAGTAGTTCAGGTCCACCGTATTCGGCAGCGTGATGCGCAGCCACAGGTTGTTTTCTTCCAGCGTTGGCAGGAACTCCGTGCCCAGGAAGCTGGCGCTGTACAGCGTCAGGCCCAGTGCGGCGAGGGCAGCGGCAAACACCGTTTTCGGGCGCGCGATAAGTTTGCGCAGCAGCGGCTTGTACCAGCGCAGGATCGCACCGACAAAGGCCGGCGAATGCGGATGCAGCGACTTGCCGAACACGAACGACGTGGCGGCCGGCACGAAGGTCAGGCTCAGCACGATCGAGGCCAGCAGCGCAAAGCCCATCGTGAACGCCATCGGCTTGAAGATGATGCCTTCCACACCACCGATGAAGAACAGCGGCGAGTACGCCACGATGATGATGCCCGTGGAGAAGATCATCGCGCGCTGCACTTCGTTGGTGGCCTTGACGATGGCGTCTTCCAGCTTTTCGGCACCTTCTTCCAGGTGACGCATGATGTTTTCCATCACGATCACCGCCGCATCCACAATCACGCCAAAGTCGATCGCGCCCAGCGAGATCAGGTTGGCCGGCACATGGAAGTGCTCCATGTTGATGAACGACACGCACAGTGCCAGCGGAATCACCGCCGCCACAACGGCCGCCGCACGCAGGTTGCCCAGGAACACGAACAGGACAGCCAGTACCAGCGCAATGCCCACCACCAGCGTGTGTTCCACCGTGCCCATGGTGATGTCGAGCAGCACTTGGCGGTCGTAGAACGGCTTGATCTGGATGTCCTTCGGCAGGATGCTGTTGTTCAGCTCGGCAACCTTGTCGCGCACCTTGGCCAGCACCTCGGTGGCATTGGCGTCGCGCTTGAGCAGCACGATGCCTTCCACCACGTCGGGCTGGTCGTTGTACTGCACCATGCCCAGGCGCTGCACGTTGCCGACTTCCACCTCGGCAATGTCACGCACGCGCACCGGCACGCCGTTGTTGGCGTTGACCACCACGTTGCGGATGTCTTCCACCGTCTGCAGCAGGCCCACGCCGCGCACCACGAACTGCTGCTCGCCGTCGCGCAGCAGGTTGCCGCCGGTGTTGTTGTTGGCGTTGCCGATGGCCGTGATGAGCTGCGACAGCGTGATGCCATATGACTGCAGCTTCGCCGGCGACGGCACGATGTGGTACTCCTTCACCTTGCCGCCGAAGGAGCTCACGTCCGCCACGCCTTGCACGTGCTTGAGCTCCTTGGTGATGTCGTAGTCCTGGTAGCTCTTGAGCGTGGTGAGATCCACGCCGTCGCCCACCAGGCGGAAGCGCATGATTTCACCCGTGGCGTCGGAGTCTGGGCTCAGGGCAGGTTGGATGCCCGTGGGCAGATTGGCCTGCGCCAGGTACTGCGAGAAGTTCTGCCGTGCCTTGAAGCTGTCGGTGCCTTCCTTGAACTTGAGCGTCACCACCGACAGCCCGAACAGCGACACCGAACGGAACGACTGCACCTCCGGCACGCCAGCCAGTGCGTTTTCAATGGGGATGGTGATCTGCTGCTCGACTTCAGTCGTGCTGCGGCCCGGCCACTGGGTAATGGCCTGTACCGACAGCGGCGCCACGCCCGGATACGCCTGCAGCGGCAGTTCCTTGAACGACAGAATGCCTACCACCAGCAGCGCAATCGCCAGGAAGACGATCAGCAGCCGCCGTTTGAGAATGCCCGCGATCGGGTTGAAGCTCATGCCTACGCCCCCGCCTTCACGATCATTTCATTGAGCAGGGCAGCACCGCGCACCACCACTTGTGATGAGGCATCCAGACCGGCTGTGACCGCAAAGCTGCCATCGGCGCCGGTGTCCTTGCCTTGCACCTGCACGCGCTTGAAATGCGTTGCATCGCTCTGCACGATCACGTAGTAGCTGCCGCGCTCCTTGACCAGCGCGGACTTGGGCACCACCGACGCCAGGCCGCTGCCGATCTGGATGCGCGCGGTCGAATACATCTCGGGGCGTAGCAGGCCATCCGGATTGGGTACGTCGCAGCGGACCGTCAGCGTGTGCGTGGCCGGGTCAATATTCGGGGCGATGAAGCTCACGCGGCCGGTGAAATCGCGGTCGGGGTACGCAGCCGTGTGCAGCGTGATCGGCTGGCCGATGTGCACGCTGGCGATGTCGTTCTCATACAGATTGCCGGTGAACCACAGCTGGCGTGTATCAACGATGCTCATGAACGAGTCGCCCACGTTCAGGAAGGCACCTGGGTCCATGTTGCGCTTGACGATGGTGCCCGAGATGGGCGCGCGCAGCGTCATGTGCTCGGCGGGCGCGCCACGCTTGGCAATCTGCGCGACATCCGCGTCGGTCAGGCCCAATACGTGCAGCCGACCCGCAGCGGATTGCACGGTGGCCTCCGCGTCTTCCTGCAAGTCTTTCATGTTGGAGCCCTTGAGCTGGCGCGCGGTGCTGAGCGCCAGCAGGTACTCCTTCTGGGCAGAGATGAAATCTGGCGAGTACAGCTCCGCCAGCGGCTGGCCTTCCTGCACCAGCGCGCCTTCGAACACCAGGATGCGATCCAGTCGGCCCGCCACGCGGGAAGACGCCAGCTTGGTGCGCTCCGCGTTAAAGGCCAGCTTGCCGGGGCTGGACAGCTCCACCGGCACAGTGCGCTGGCTGACGTGCGCGACCTGCACCTGCTGCGGGTCAAAGCCGCCGGCCGGGATTTCCACGGAATCGGGTTTCGGGCGCGCAGCGGCTGCAGCGGGGGCAGATGCCGCGTTGCTTGCAGGCTTGGCGGTGTCGGCAGCGTTGGGCGACGGGGCGGCGGGCCACTTGCGCCCCACCACTACGCCAACAGCAACAGCGGCAGCCAGGGCAATCACGGCAACGATAGGAGAAAACTTCTTCATGGTCTTATTGAGCTTGAACCGGCGAACGGCCGGTGGCCGCGAGCAATGCGTGATAGGCCTGCAGGGCCGTGGCCTGCGCCTGGGCGACCGCCAGTTCGGCGTTCTTGAGTGCGCCCTGCGCGGTCAGCAGGTCATTGAAATCGGCGTTGTTGCTGGCGTAGTTGGTCATCGTCACGCGATAGGCCGCCAGCGCCTGCGGCAGTTGCCGCTGCTTGTTGAAGTCGAGCTGCGCGAGCGTCTGGCGCAGCGTGTTGTACGAGGTATCGACCGCCAGCAGCGTTTGCTGACGCACGGACACGTCATTGGCCTCGGTGGCGATCTGGCTTTCCACCGCCTGGTTCACGCCGTACTTCTCCTTGGTGAAGAACCAGAAGGGGATGATCAGATCCAGCTCGATCTGGTAGCTGTTCGGGCGCACGCCATACGGCGGGTTGTCGGTTGTGACCGTGGCGATGACCTGGAAGTCAGGCAGGTACGCCTTGCGCGCCAGCGTCACGCTCTTGCGTGCGGCGTCAATCAACTCGGCTGACGCCTTGATCGACGGGTGCTCGCGCAGCGCCTGGTTTTCCAGCTCGGGCAGCGGCTCGTCGGGCAGGCGCACGGATTCATCGTCGGTGCGCAGCTCCAGCGGGAAGCTCGGCTCTTTGCCGATGAGGGTGTTGAGCGTTTGCAGCGTGCTGTCGTACTGGCGCTGCGCGGCAAACAGATCGTTCTGGGCGCTGCTCTGCATGACCTGCGCGTTGAGGAAATCGGCATACGCCGCCGCATTGTTGGCGTAGCGCACGCGCGTGATCTGCTTGACCTGCTCCAGGCGCGTGATGGTCAGCTTTTGCACGTCGATCTGCTTCTGCAGCGAGATCGCCTGGTAATACGTGGTCGAAAGCTGTGCGTAGAGCTGCAGGTACAACGCGTCGGACTGGGCGTTCAGCGATTCGGCCTGTCGGTCGGCAATCTCGGCGGCCAGCGATTTCTTGCCCGGAAACGGAATCTGCTGCGTCAGGTTGTACTGGCTGCCGCCCGCCCGGTTGACTGCCAGCGGAAACCCCTTGGGGATGCTGTTCCAGATGTAGCCGAGCTGCGGGTTGTTGGGCGCGGCCAATTGCGGTGGCACAGACTTGGCCGCCAGATAGGCATGGCGGGCCTGCATGAGCTGCGGATTGTTGCCTTTCAGTTCCTGCAGCAGCTCAACCAGGTTGAAACCAGGGCCGGTCACGCCCGGCACGGCCGACTTGACGGGTGGCATGGTGGCCACAGGCAGGCTGGCGGCAGCCGGCATCGTCGGCATTGGTACCGGTGTGGCCGGCTTTGACGCGCCTGCCCATGCCGCTGTCAGCGGCAGGCTGGTCGCCACGCACAGCGCGGCCCAGGCACGTGGATGGAATGCACCCCAATGTTTCACTGCAGAGACTCCCCTTGAGACGGGAGCGTTTTTACCGACGCGATCTTTCAAGCGCCTTTCATGACTCAGCAAGCCGTCAGGAGGTGGGAAAACGCGAAAAACCGCAGCAAATCGCTCCAAGGCGGCAGTCTGCGTCAGTTATATGACAAGACATGTCGGCCTTCTCACGTTGGCGCAAGTGGGCATGGCAGGCCCAGCCGCGTGGCCAGGGCGTCGCGCATGGCCTGCAGGCTGGCGATGCGGGCGTCGATGCTGGACAGCTTTTCGCGCAGTAGGGCGGTGACTGCGGCATCCGTGTCGGGTTGCTGCCACACCAGGTCCATGCCCTCGCCAATTTCGGCCAGCGTGAAGCCGAGCTGCTGGGCCGTGCGCACGTAGCGCACCAGTTCAACGGTTTCAGGCGGGTAGGCGCGGTAACCGTTGCTGCGTCGCCGCGCGCGGATCAGGCCGCGCGCCTCGTAAAAGCGCAGGCCGTCGCGCGAGACGTCGGTGGCGGCGGCCAGGTCGCCAATGGAAAGATCGTCGGTGCGGGCGGGGAGGGTGGGGGGCATAGGGTCTCGCAACAGAAACGGGCTTGACCTTGGAGCGTACACCAGAGTTTACGGTGATGCTTCTTTCACTTCTGGAGTGTTGCCGTGGTTTCCGAATCGACTTTTCTGCGCATCGTGCGCGCCAGCGCCTGGTACGACCTGATCGTATCCGCACCGTTTGCCACGCCGTGGACGTTCGCGCTGCTGCATCAAGCCTTGAATGTGCTGGCCGGTGCGCTGGGTATCGGCAGCCTGCCGGCGTTCGAGCCGGCGCATCTGCTGATGGCCAACCTGATGGGGTCTGTGGTGTGCGTGTGGTCGGTGCTGCGACTCCGGCAGGCCAGTGTGACGCTGGGCCGTTACGACGCCGTTGCGCGTTGGCTCTTTTCAGCCTGGCAAGCGTTCGCATTGATGTCAGGGGCTACGCTGCTGGTGGTGCCGTTCCTGATCGCGGAGGTGGGTTTCGGGCTGTTGCAGTTGATGCCGGTGGGGCGCGTGCCCGCCCGTACGGGCACGCAACACGCTTAGCGCGCGGCTGGAGCGCTGGCCGGTGCTGCGGGCGGCAGGCCGGCCGGGATCAGCGGGCCGCCGCCGAGCACCTGGCTGCGCGAGAGGATTCGCAGTTGGTTGTCCAACTTGGCCGGATCAACGAAGCGCTTGACGTCTTCGCCCGCGCGGCGCGCCATTTCGGCGGAATCGACCCAGCCGGTGAGGGTGACCTTGCCTTCCGGCGTGGTGTGGATGCGGATCTGGTGGGTATTCAGGGCCGTGTCCTGATCAAGTGCGGCCTTCACCTGATATGACAGCAGGGAGTCGTCGGTCATGCGGGCGCCGGTGCGGTCGGGGCCATCGCCCCAGGCGCATGCCGTCAGCACCGATGCGGCGCCAATTGCTGCCAGTACGCCGATCTGCCGGCGTGGCATACCAGCCCGGACTACCAAGGACAACGAGGGGAAGCGCATCGATGCTCCTGAAAAAATGGCGACAGGCCCACATGATAAGCCTGCCGCCCTGCACCGAAACTGCGCGTCTTATGCTCTGCTGGTCAATATGCGTGACCCGGCGCGGTGGTTTGCTTGCGCTGCCACAGCGTCTGCAACGCCAGCCAGCCCGGCCCAACCGTCGCCACGATCGCGATCAGCACGCCCCATACGAAGTGGAATTCGATGGCCGAGGCGGACAGGTTCGCCCAGTACGACAGCGCGGCCACGACGTTGACGAAGAACAACCCCGCCGCCGCCAGTCGCGGGACGATGCCGATCAGCATCAACGAGGGGAAGACGATTTCGCCAAAGGTGCCCAGCGCCGCTGCCAGCATGGGCGGCAATAGCGGGACCTTGTATTCCTCGGTGAAGAGCAACACGGTGGTGTCCCAGTCGTGCAGCTTGGTCAGGCCCGAGCGGAAGAACACATAGAAGAGGTACGCCCGTGCGATCAGCAAGATGAGCGAGCACAAGCCGCTCTGCGGGCCGGCAAAACGATCGAACACGGCGCGGATGCGCGTGAACGGGGCGAGGGTGGCGGTGTTCATGGCGTGTCTCCGGAGGGGGATGTGGTGTGTGTAGACAGCGCGAGCAGCCCCGCGCGATAGAGACCGGCCAGGCAAGCCGTGAGGTCGAAATCTGCCTGTACAGCCAATGTTTGTGTGAGAGCCGCCTCCAGTGATGGCGTTGCATCGCAGGCTGCGAGAAACGCGGCGGTGCTCGCATCAAGATCGAGCACGACGACGCGGCGGTCTTGCACGGTGACGATCGCTGCTTCGTGCGTATCCAGGCCGATGTTGCTCAACGCGATCGTCGCGTCGGGCTGATGCGCCCGCCAGATCGACACAACCGGCCACGGCGATGCTACATACCAAGCCCCGTCGACGAGACCCGCACGGAGGGTGTCCGCTGGCTGTGCGAGCAGCGTGCCGAGTGCCGCGGCGTCCAGCGCCTGAGGTTGCGCATCGGGCGCGTAGTGCGCCCAGTGCACATGCCATTCCAATCGCGCCACGTCAGCCAGATACGGCACGCTGCCGGCCAGCGGCGATTGCGCAATCACCTCGGGCAAGGCATCGCCATACCGATGCAGGTTGGCCGACGTCGAGCCCTGTACTGCCAGCGTGTCGCGCACGATGGCATCGAAGCAGTCATCGCCAACGAGTGCACGGCAGACCGGATAGGCACCAGCCAATGTGTTGCGCAGGATGGCCAGGCGCGCGTTGCGATAGACGGCCACGCCGCGCGAGTCGTCACTGCCTGTGGGCGGTGCTGTGAGCGTACTGATCAGATGAGCTTCCCAGTCAGGCAGGCGCATGGTCGCTCTCCGTGACTGTGGAACGTGCATGCCGGTCGAGGATGACTTGAGCACGCGCGGCTTCCTGCAGCAGCACCTGCACGGGCGGGATGTCTGCATCCCACTCGATGAGCGTCGGACGTGCACCATGGGTGGCGATCCACGCTTCGTAGATCGCCCAGACCGGCGCATGGACCGGCGCGCTGTGCGTGTCGATCAGCATGCCGTCTTCCACGCTGAAGCCGGCCAGGTGAATCTCACCCACCAGCGCGGGGTCGATGTCGGCCAACACCGATTCGACTGTCACGCCGTGGTTGACGCTGTTGACGTAGAGATTGTTGAGGTCCAGCAGGATGCCGCAGCCGGTGCGGCGCGCGAGTGCAGTCAGGAAGGTGCCTTCGGAGACGGCCTCCTCGGCATCGACCAGCGCGCGGCAATCGATATACGCGGCGATGTTTTCAATCAGCAGCGGCCGCTTGAGAGTGTCCTGCGCGCGCATGACGTTGGCGCACACGAGTTCGAGCGACTCGCGGGAATAGGGCAGGGGCAGCAGGTCGTTGACGACCTGGGCACCGCTGCGGTTAAAGCACAGGTGCTCGGAAATGGCGGCGGGCGCCACGGCATCGGCCAGCGTGGCAATGGCACGCACGTGGTCAATGTCCAGCCCGTCGGCATTGCCGAGCCCCATGCCCACGCCGTGCAGGCTCACGGGCTGGTGCGCCCGTGCGGCCAGCAGCGCGGCGCGGGCCGGGCCGCCATACAGGTAGTTCTCGCTGTGCACTTCCACCCAGGGGAAGCGGGCTTCCTCGTGCAGCAGAGCGGGAAAGTGCGGGGCGCGCAGGCCTGCACCGGCGCACGTGGGTAGAGTGGTCTGCATGGCGGTCACCCGGGTCGTCGGCTGACGCTTACTTGGACGGCGCTTGCATCGTGCCGCCCATCTGCGCGCAGGTGCCGGCCGGCACGTACTTCCACGACATCGGGTCCTTGTCGATCTTCGATTGGCCGGCGCAGGCGTGGGCGCTGCCCGGGCTGGCGCAATCGTTCTGGCCGGCCTTGGCCACGCCGTAACACTTTTCTTTGCCAGCGGCGTCTGCCGCTTGCACCGGAGTCGACAGGGCGCCCAGTACGAGCAGGCTACCCAGGGCGGCGGCGATGATGGCTTGTTGTTTCATTTGCGTTCTCCTTGATTGAGCAGGTGTCTTTTGACCAGCAAAGGCGTGATTGCCTCGCTGTACGGTGCGCTGCGGCAATGCGCAAACGCGTTCCGTGCAACTTGGTCGCCGCACTGACAGATTCCTGATACGGAAAACGAAAAATTTTTTTGGTGGGCGAAAAGCCGTGCCGCCCAAGAAAAAAGGCGGCCCGGAAAAGGCCGCCTTCAGGTGATGCTGGCGTGACTATCTGGCGCGCGCCGCACGGGTGCGTGCAGCCTTCTTGGCGGCGGCTGAGCGCCCGGAGACCCCCTTGGTTGCAGCGCCGCGCTTCGCTGCCGCAGAGCGCTCGCGGCTGGAGTGCTCGGATGCTGCACTGCGTCCCTGACGGGACAGCGCTGGTTTGGAGACTGCGGCGCTGCTCTCTTTCTTCAGCGCGCGGGAGGTTGCCTGGCTGCGTGTGCTGGTGGATTCGCTGCTGGCTGCACCCTGGGTCTTCTTGCCGCTGCCAGCCTGGATGTCGCGCTCGGCTTTCTTGCGGGTAGCGGCAGAGGCCTTGCCGGCCGCAGGCGGTTTGACGGCGACCCCAGCCCGGCGCGCCTTGGATAGCCCGATGGCGACGGCTTGCTTGGTGTTTCCGGCACCGTGCTTGCCCTCGCGGATGTGATCGATCTCTTCCTTGACGAAGTTGCCAGCCTGCGTCGAGGCGGCTTTGCCGTGGCGCTTGTCGGCGCGCGCACGTTCAACGGTCTTGCGGTCCGGCATGATGACGTCCTCCGTAGGTTGGGGCGCCAGCCGGGCCATCTGATGGTCAGGATCGGTCAATCGGCGGCGCCTGTACCCCAAAAGACGCAACCCGTGTACCTGCGGCGTTTTTTCAGCTCACACGGAAATGCTCGATGCTCTGCCCTGCGTTGACTGCGCGCTGCAGCCAGTCGGGCATGTCGCCTGCGCCGTCCCAATGCTGGCCGTCGGCGCTCATATAAGTGGGGCCGACGGGTGGGGGCGGTAAATCGAAGCAGCCCCGTGCCTGCAGGTCTTCGACCGACAGCGCATAGGTTTGCATTTGTTCCCGGATCCAGGCGATCGCGGCTTCGCGGCCCGGTTGTGGCGGGTGGCCTTCCTTCATCTTGTGCGTATGTTCTGGAGTTCTGCGTCCGTCCGGCGTCAAGAGAGAGAGGCGGGCGCAGGGCGCGCCCGGGTGGCCGGCGGAAAACGCACAAGAATAACAGCAGTTGGGCGGCGGATTCGTGTTGTGGGGGCTTAAGCGTATTGCATTATTTGACAGCGGCCGAATCTGCCCCCGGCCGTAGCCACCGATAAGGCGACCAACCTAGGTTCATGCCCGCCGCCGCCAGCAGGATGGCCCCCGCGCCCAGAAACTGCGCCAGTTGCAGCCGATGCCCGAAGGCAATGATGTCAACGGCAATTGCGACGATCGGGTAGATGAACGAGAGTGACCCCGTCAGGTGCGTCGGCAACCGCTGAATGGCGCCGTACAGCAGGATGTACATCAGCCCGGTGTGCACCACGCCCACCGTCACCAGCAGCACCCACGTATGGGCATCGGCCGGCGGGTGTGACAGGTTGGCCAGCGGCGCCAGCATCAGCACGCCCACGCACACCTGGATGAGCGCAATCAGGTGCGGTGGCGTACCGGCCAGCTTCTTGGTGATGATGGCCGCCACCGCATAGGCAAATGCCGCCCCCAGCGCCAGCGCGATGCCCATCAGGTAGTCCGTGCCGCTAGCCGCCGCCGGCCCCACTTGCACGATCAGCACGACCCCGACAAAGGCTATGGCCAACCATGTCAGCTTGGCTGCCGTCAGGCGCTCCGATAGAAACAGGGCACCCAGCCCCACCAGCATGAACGGCTGCGTGTTGTAGACCGCCGTGGCAATCGAGATGGACGCCCTCGGATACGCAGCAAACAGCAGCAGCCAGTTGATAACGATGGCCACTCCGCCCAATGCGGCAATGCCCGTGCGCTTCCAGGTGATAGCGCCGCGCAGCAGCCCCAGCGCTGCGCATACCGCCAGCAGCGTGATCGCGCCGAACAGACAGCGCCAGAACACCACGTCCATCACCGGTTGGCCCGAGCGGACCACGAACCAGCCGATCGTCCCGGAAATCGTCATGGCGGTGGTCATCTCGACCGTGCCGCGTGTCTTGTCGTTCATGAAGCTGCCCCGTGTTTTTGTATGCAAGAAGGATCGCATGCGCATTGCCTGACTTCCATTGCTTTTCTGAGGCAAACTGATGGTTCTTGCTAATGAAATAAGGCCAAAGACACCAATGGCCGTCAGGAGGCGCAATGAGCACGATTGATGAGCTGGATCAGCGGATTCTGGATGTCCTGCTGACCGATTCCCGCATCTCGCTCAAGCAACTGGCCGAGCAGGTGGGGCTGTCGTCGCCGAGCGTGTCGGAGCGCCTGCGCCGGCTGGAGGAGCGTGGCGTGATCCGCCATTACACGGTCGACATCGACCCGAAAGCGCTGGGCTACACGCTGCAGGCCATCGTGCGGGTGCGGCCCATGCCGGGCAAGCTGCATATCGTGCAGAAGCTGATCGAAGAGATTCCGCAGATTGGCGAATGCGACAAGGTCACGGGCGAGGACTGCTTTATCGCCCGGCTGTATGTGCGCTCGATCGACCAGCTCGACCACATCCTCGATCGCGTGGCTGACCATGCTGAGACCAACACCGCCATCGTCAAGGCGCAGCCGGTGCGGCGGCGGGCACCGCCATTTGTGTCGGCTGATTGACGTATTGGGCGCTACGCAGTGACGGCCTGCTGGGTGGTGAACGCGTGCGCCATGGCTTGCCGCAGATCGGCAACCAGGTCTTCCGGCGCCTCCAGCCCGACATTGAGCCGCACCAGGCGGCCGCGATAGTGCCGATTCGGACGCGCCAGATCGGGATACGGCATCACCAGGCTGCTTGTGCCGCCCCAGCTCATGCCAATCCGGAACACACGTAGCGCATCGATAAACGCGTTGACCTGTGCGGCGGACACGCTCTCCAGAAACACCACCGAGAACACGCTGGTCGCGCCGGTAAAGTCGCGCTTCCAGAATTCGTGACCCGGGCATGACGGCAACGCCGGATGCAGCACGGTGGCGATGCTGTCCTGCAGATGCAGCCAGCGCGCCACCGCAAGCGTGGAGGCCTGCAGGCGCTCCAGCCGCAGCCCCAAGGTTTGCAGGCCGCGCAGTGCCAGGCTGCAGTCATCGGGCGATGCGCCCATGCCCAGGTCTGCAAACGCACTCCCCACGCGCTCGAACATCGCCTCCGAGTTGACCGAGACCGAGCCGAGCAACAGGTCGCTGTGGCCGCCCACGTACTTGGTCAGCGCCTGCATGCTGATGTCGACCCCGTGGGCGAAGGCATCGAAGTACACGCCGGCCGCATACGTGTTGTCGAGCGCAACCGGCACGCCGCGCGTGCGCGCCGCCGCCACGATGGCCGGCACGTCCTGCACTTCCATCGTGACCGAGCCAGGGCTTTCCGTCCAGACGAGCGTCGTGTTCGGGCGGATGAGTGCTGCAATGCCGGCACCAATGAGCGGATCGTATGTTTGCACCTCGATGCCCATGCGCTTGAGCAGGCCGTCGGCCATGGCGCGGTTGGGCCCATAGGCGTTGAACGGCACCAGCGCGTGGCTGCCCGCGCCGCAGCAGGCCAGATAGACGAGGGCGATGGCCGCCTGCCCACCCGGCACGATAAAGCTATGGCGGGCACGTTCCAATTGCGCAATCCGCGCACCCAGTTCGATGGCGGTGGGCGTGCCGTAGAGACCGTAGGTGTAGCCGTGCTGGGCGTGGCGCCAGTCGTCCACCACCTGTGCTGCGTTGTCGAACAACACGGTTGAACCGCGGTAGACCGGTGTCGCCAGCGAGCGAAAGCCGCCAGGGGCCAGCGTTTCCGGGTCGACGAGCTGTGAATGCCAGTGCATGGGAGGGGCCTCTGCAAACCAGTGATCACGAAATCCTATGTCACGTCCGCAGAGCAATTTCCGCTATTCTGCGTGGCCAGACGCAAAAATTTCTCACCTAGAGCCCGTCATGGCTGCGCAGAAACCGCTCGAACTCGACACCTTCGATATCGCCATCCTCAACGCCGTGCAACGGTGCTACACCACGCCGCTGCGTGTGATTGGGGAGCAGGTGAACTTGTCGACCGCCGCCGTGCAGCGGCGCATCAAGCGGATGGAAGAGGCGGGTGTCATCGTCGGCAACGTCGCGGTGGTGGATCCGGAACGGGTAGCCAAACCGATCACCGTGATCGTCGAAGTGCATGCCGAGCGCACCAACACCGCTGCCATGGTTGCGCTCAAGAAAGCGCTGTCCGGCCCCGAGGTGCAGCAGTGCTATTACGTGACCGGGGAGGCCGATTTCGTACTCATCCTCAACGTGGCCACGATGACGGAATACGAAGCCCTGGCGCGCCGCATGTTCGATGACAACGACAACATCAAGTGGTACCGCACGGCCGTCGTGCTCAATCGCGTGAAGGTCGGGCTCGAGGTGCCGCTGGGCTAACGCTGTACGGCCCACCGCCTGCGCAAGGCGTCAATACGGGGATGAGGCTATAGTGCCCGGGCGCAGCGCCTGATAAGGTTCGCGCGCCATAACACGTACGCCGGCACGACTGGCGTCCATGAAGGTACCAAAGGAGCTCCTATGCAGAATCCAAGAACAGGCATGCGGTGGATCGCCGCCGCAATCGCATCGATCAGTATCACGACCGTCGCACACGCCGCATCCGTGGCACCGGTTGCAGCAGAAAACGGGATGGTCGTCTCGGCGCAGCACCTGGCCAGCAAGGTCGGTGTGGAAGTGCTCAAGCGCGGCGGCAACGCGGTCGACGCTGCCGTGGCGGTGGGCTACGCGCTGGCCGTGGTCTATCCCGCTGCCGGCAACCTGGGCGGCGGTGGTTTCATGACCATCCAGCTGGCCGATGGCCGTAAGACCTTCCTCGACTTCCGTGAAGTCGCGCCGAAGGCCGCCACCGCCAACATGTACCTCGACAAGGACGGCAACGTCATCAAGGGCGCCTCCACCAAGGGCCATCTGGCCGTGGGCGTGCCGGGCACCGTGTCGGGCATGGAATACGCCCGCCAGAAGTACGGCACCATGCAACGCGCTGCACTGATCGCACCGTCCATCGCACTGGCTGAGAAGGGCTTCACCCTCGACCAGGGCGACGTCGACATGCTGCACACCTCCACCAAGGACTTCCAGGAAGATGCCGCCTCGGGCGCGATCTTCCTGAACAAGGGCCAGCCCTTCCAGGTGGGTGAGAAGCTGGTTCAGCATGACCTGGCCAAGACGCTGCGCGAGATCAGCAACAAGGGCACCGACGGCTTCTACAAGGGTTGGGTCGGGGAGGCCATTGCTGCATCAAGCAAGGCCGGCGGCGGTCTGATTACGCAGGCAGACCTGACGAGCTACAAGACGCGTGAACTGGCGCCGGTCGAGTGCGATTACCGCGGCTACCACGTGGTCTCCGCACCGCCCCCGAGCTCGGGCGGCGTGATCATCTGCGAGATGCTCAACATTCTGGAGGGCTATCCGCTCAAGGAACTGGGCTGGCACTCCGCGCAGGCGACGCACTATCAGATCGAAGCCATGCGCCATGCCTACGTGGACCGCAACAGCTACCTGGGCGACCCGGACTTCGTGAAGAACCCGCTGGATCGTCTGCTGAGCAAGGACTACGCAGCAAAGATCCGTGCCGTGATCGACCCGAAGAAGGCCGCTGTGTCGAAGGACATCAAGCCGGGCGTCGAGCCGCATGAAGGCAGCAACACGACGCACTACTCGATTGCCGACAAGTACGGCAACGCCGTGTCGGTCACGTACACGCTCAATGACTGGTTTGGCGCCAAGGTCACGGCCGCCAAGACGGGCGTGATCCTGAACGACGAGATGGATGACTTCACTGCCAAGGTCGGCGTGCCGAACCTGTACGGTCTGGTGCAGGGGCAAGCCAACTCGATCGCTCCGGGCAAGCGTCCGCTGTCTTCCATGAGCCCGACCATCGTCACCAAGGACGGCAAGCCCGTCATGGTGGTGGGCACGCCGGGTGGCAGCCGCATCATCACGGCCGTCATGCTGACCATGATCAACGCGATCGACTACGACATGAACGTGCAGGAAGCCGTGGATATGCCGCGCTTCCACCAGCAATGGCTGCCGGACGTGACCAACGTCGAGCCGTATGCGCTGTCACCGGACACGCGCAAGGTGCTGACGGACATGGGCCACAACCTGGGGGCGCCACAGCCGGCCAACCATCTGGCGGCCATCATCGTCGGGGCGCCGTCGCTGGGCGGCAAGCCGGTGGGCAACAACAAGTTCTATGGCGCGAATGATCCGCGTCGCAATACGGGTCTGGCTGCTGGTTACTGATCAGCCCCGCACCACAAAAAAGCCCGCCGAAACTCTGGCGGGCTTTTTTCATGGCTGGGTGGAAGCGGGTCAGGCCGCCGCGGTCAACACGGGCAGATTGCCCTCGCCGAAGCCATGGTGCCCACGCCGCTGCACGATCTCGAAGAAGATCTCGCCCGGGTGGCGTTTGACAAAGGTCTGCAGGAACAGCTTGGGCACACCGCCGACAATCTCGCCATCAATGAGGATGCCGTACTGACGCAGGGCACCGAGATCCAGGCCATGCCCGGGCAGGCGTGCATCAACGGTGTCGTAATAATGCGGCGGCGGTTCAACAAAGGTGAGGCCGTTGGCTGCCAGCGCGGCGGCCGTATGCAGGATGTCGTCGGTGGCCAGTGCAATGTGTTGCACGCCTTCACCGGGGTGGTCGGGCAGGTAGGCGTGCATCAGGTGGGCGCGGTGCGTGCCTTCTTCGTAGAGCGGAATCCGGATGGTGCCGCACGACGACACCATCACGCGGGAATCCGCCGCCACGTGCCAATTGGCGTGCAGCTCGTGGATTTCGCTAAAGCCCAGCTGGTTGCGATAGAAATCGATCCAGTCCTGCAGCCGGCCGGCACCGACGGTTTGCGTCAGATGATCGACCCGCGCCAGCCCAACACCGGCGTGGTGCCAGTCTTCGTGCGCGGTGTCGGGGTCCAGCGGCCGGAAGTCGATGTCGTAGATGGAGATGTCGCCCAGACCGCCCTTGGCGCCGTGCTTGCCGCGCCAGCGATCGACAAAGTACAGGTGCGTATCGCCCACGCCCTGGATGGCTGGGATGACCAGTTCACTCGGGCCGATCGGCTCGGCCTCGGCCGGCCATGCGCCCAGTTCGACAGCACGGTCATAGGCGCGCTGCGCATCATCGACGCGGATGCCGATCGCGCAGATGCCCACGCCGTATTCCTCGGCCCAGCGGTGCGCGAAGGAATCGGCTTCGGCATTGACGAGGAAATTCATGTCGCCTTGCCGATACAGCGTGACGTCCTTGCTGACGTGTCGTGCGATGGCCTTGAAGCCGAGCGAGGCGAATACCTGGCCGAGCGCGGCCGGCGCCTGCGTGGCGAACTCGATGAACTCCAAGCCGGCGGTCTTGAACGGCAGGTCGGCATTGCGGCTCATGTGCGAACTCCTGTGATGAGCAAAGAATGAGGACACCGCATTGTGTACCACACGCGTGGCAATGCGCACCCGACAACCGCTATGCGGCAGCCCTTTGCGGATTCGACAGATCGGACAACCTGGGCAACCAGAGGAAGGCGATGCACGCCAGCACAGCCCCGGCAAGCATCATCGGCGCGACCATGGGCCATGCGCCCAGGCTGTGCGATGGGTTGTCAAAGGCGGCAGCCGTTTGCCCCAGGCAGAAGGCGGCCAGCATCATGATGAAGCCCGACCATGACACCGCGCGCCCCGCAAGATGCGGTAGTTCGCCCACCGCTCCGGCTTGGCCGCAGGGCTGGTGAATGCCGTGGCCCATGCAATAGACGCCGTGCCCAAGCAGCAGCGGCCATGCCTCTCCGGGGAGTAGCCAGCAGCCCAGCGCCTGGATGCCGGCGCCGCATAGGCTGAGCGTTGCGCCTTGCTGCACCGTCCGCACGAGGCTTTGGTGACGCAGCAGGCGCCGGCAGACGGTCGTACTCACGATATAGACGAGCGAGCCGCCGGCCGGTATCCAGCCATACAGCTCGGGCGACAGGCCGAGGTATGCGATATAGACCATCGGCGAGAGCAGCAGGAAGCAGAACATGCCGGCGTAGGTCGTGGCGGCCAGCAGCCCCCAGACGCGAAAGTCCGCGCTGGCAAAGATCTCGCGCACGCCGCCTGCCTGGGTGTGGGTGTCTTGCCGGGTCTCTGCAAAGCCGTACCAGCACATTGCCCACAGCACGAGCGCATAGCCGCTCATGCCTGCGAGCACCCACCGCCAACCGGCATGCTGCGCGACAAAGGCGCCAAGAATCGGCGCCACCAATGCCACGAAGCCCAGCCCGGTGAGACCACGCGCCATCACATGTGGGCCGTCGCGCGCCGGATGCAGATCGCGTACGGCCGCACGTGCGCACACCAGGATGGCCGCCATGGCGAAACCCTGCATGGCGCGCGCTGCCGTCAGCATCGGCGCGGTCATCGACAGGGCGCCGGCCAGCGCCGCAAGGGCGTAGCACGCCAGCCCGATCAGAAGGACCTGTCGACGGCCAAACCGATCGGCAAGGCTGCCCATCGGCAGCTGCCCCATGCCAAAGGCCAGCGCGAAGACCGTGAGGCTCGTGCTGGCTGATCCCAGCGCCTGGGCGATCGCGGGCAGGGCGGGGAGGTAGCTGTCGGTGGCCACTGGCTGCGCAGACAGCAACAGCGGCAGCAGCAGGGCAAAGCTCAGCGGGCGACGCGTCATCGAACTCAGTAGGCAATGGCTGCCGTACGCCGCAGTTCTTCTGCGGTTGCGGTGCCAAAGCCGAAGAACTCCAGGTAGGCGGGAATCATCTCGAACAGCATGTCGGTGCCGACCTGGACTTCGCAGCCCTTGTCGAGCGCCGCGCGCAGCAACGGAGTGTATTCCGACTTCATGACCACCTCGCCGACAAAGCAGCTGGGCGCGATGCGTGACACGTCGAAGGGCAGCGGGTCGTCGTCCTTCATGCCCACCGGGGTGGCGTTGACGACGATGTCGAAGCCGTCCGGGTCATTCGAGCCGGTGCGCACCACCAACGCAGGGTAATGCTCGCGCAGACGCCGCCCCAGCGATTCAGCCGAGGCTGCGCGCGTGTCGTACAGGGCCAGCTCGCCAACACCGGCGGCGGCAAGAGACGCGGCAATCGCCGAGCCCACGCCCCCAGCACCGGAGAGCAGCACGCGCGCGCCTTCCAATTTGTGCCCCTTGCGCAGCACGCCGCGCACAAAGCCTGCGCCATCAAACTGGTCGCCCAGCAGCGTACCGTCTTCGCGCTTGAGCACCGCGTTGCACGCGCCGGCAATGCGCACAGCGGGCGTCACCTCGTCGACCAGACCGACCGTCGTCACCTTGTGCGGCATGGTGATCAGCGCACCGCGCAGGTTGGTGAAGCGGAAGATCGACTGGAGGCTCTGCGTGTAGTCCTCCGCCTTGACCCCCATCGGCACCACAACGGCGTCGATGCCCTTCTGTTCGAACCAGGGGTTGTAGATCATCGGCGACTTGAAGGTCTCGGTCGGGTCGCCGATGTGGGCGATGAGGGTGGTTTTTCCAGAAATCATGGTTCAGGAGGTGCGTGTTTCAGGTAGCCAGGGCGCCGGCCCGCTGGCGGGCGTATTCGGCTTTGTCGACGGGTTGCGCGGCTGGCTGGCCCAGGTCGTCCATGTGGATGCGGTAGGTCTCGCGGGCACTGATAGCTGCCACGGCGGCCACGATGGTCACGCCAAAGGCGATGGCGCCAACGGTCAGCCAGATGTTGTCAGAACCCGGGGGCGCCACGGCCGTGAAGAGGGCCGGCAGCATGGCGGTGATGGCGGTGCCGATGTTTTGCGAAATGGCCATCGCCGACACACGGGTGCGCGTCGGGAACAGCTCGGGATAGAAGCTCGGGAACACCGCGTTGTAGCCCTGGTAGACCACGCCCCACATCAGAATCGACATGCCAAACGCCAGCGGCACATTCTTGATGCTGATGGCATACAGATAGCCAAACGCGAGCAGGCCGGCAAGCAGCGAGCCGATCACGATGGGCGGCTTGCGGCCGACGCGGTCGGACAGGTCGCCCACATACGGAATGACCAGCACGGCGACGATGTTGCCCACCACCGGAATCCACAGGTAGATGTCCTTGGCAAAGCCGATGCCGTACGCCGGCTGCACCGCATAGGCTGCGCCGAAGATGGTTGCCACCACCGGAATCACGTTCATCAGCGCCATGCAGACCACGCGCAGCATGTCGGGCGTGCTGTATTTGAAAGCCTCGAGGATCGGCGAACGGGGGCGGCCCTGTTGCTGTTGCTCAGCGGTAAAGGCCGGCGTTTCGTGCACTTCGCGGCGGATGACGTAGCCCGCGACGATGACGATGAAACTCAGCAGGAACGGAATGCGCCAGCCCCAGGTGTTGAACTGTTCGGCAGGCATGTAGTGCGCCAGCGGCAAGAAGACGGCAGCCGCCAGGATCTGCCCGGCCTGCACACCCTGCAGCGTAAAGCTCGCAAAGAATCCGCGCCGGCCAAACGGTGCATGCTCCAGGATCATCGAACTGGCGCCCGAAATTTCACCGGCCACGGCAAAACCCTGGATCAGCCGCATGATGACCAGCAATGTGGGGGCCAACAGCCCAACTTGGTCATACGTCGGAAGCAGACCCACGGCGATGGTCGAAAAACCCATCAGGAACATGCACACCAGCAGCACGTTCTTGCGCCCATGCGTGTCGCCAAGATGGCCCAGCACAAACGCGCCGATCGGCCGTGCGATATACCCCACGCCGTACGTGGCCAGTGAGGCGACGATGGCCGTCTTCGGATCGCCCTTGGGGAAGAAGATCTGCGGGAAGATCAGCGCCGCCGCGGTGGCGTAGATAAAGAAGTCGTAGTACTCGAGCGCCGAGCCGATCCAGCCGCTGGCGGCGGCTTTCTTCGACTGGTGCTTGCCCAGGGGCTCGTGGGCAGGGGCTGCGGTCATGGTGGTCTCCGGTTTTGATCTGTGCGGCCTATCGTGAAGTTGGTGCAATGAAGGGCCGTCTGTACACGCACCGCAGCGTAGTCCGCCGCCATGGCGGGGCACAAGCCGCTGCCGGCTAAAAACGTTCGATAATCGCACAACATGGTGCGAATAACGTACGACTCAAGGGTTTCTCCGAGTCCGTACGCGTGACAAAGGGTGAGGTATTGCGCCGGGAAAGTGCGTGATGGGCTGTCGGCCTACAACACCCGCATGATCGACAGCGCGGTGTCCTGCAGCACCTGCAGCACGCGCTGCAAGGCCTGCTCCGTGGTCTCTTCGCCGACTTGCATGTTCACGCTCAACGCGGCAATCACGTTGCCTTGGCGATCGCGCAGCGGCACCGCCACGCCGCGCACGCCGATCTGCAATTGCTGCTCAACCACGGCGTAATCCTGTCGACTGGCCTTGCGAATTTCATCGAGCAGCCGTTCGCGCTGCAGGATCGTGTACGGCGTATAGGGCGTCAGCACGCAGGTCTCCAGCCATGCCTTGACGGCCTGCTCGGGCTGCGCGGCCAGCATCATCACCCCGGCGGATGCAAGCGGCGCCGGCACGCGCGCGCCCAGCACAAAGCCCGTGCTCATCACGCGACTTGTGCTGGTACGCGAGATGAACACCAACTCCCATTCATCCAGCACGCTGAGGTAGGCCACCTCGCCAACGGCGGCCGTCACCTGCTGCAGGAAGGGCTGCACCGTACGCGGCAGGCGGGCCGAATCGAAGTAAGACCACCCCACCTTCAGCACACGCGGCGTCAGGCTGAAGAGCGTGCCTTCGCTGGTGAGGTAACCGAGGTGCTCCAGGGTCAGCAGGTAGCGGCGCGCGGCCGTGCGCGTCAGCCCGGTCAGCTCGGCCGCCTGCGTGGGCGTCAGGCGTGGATGGTCATGGTCGAACGCCTCAAGGATGGCGAGCCCTTTCTCGAGCCCGGCGATCCAGTCGCGCCGATCGAGTGGTTCTTTCTTCATGGCGATAACCCTAGGAACGTGCGATATGTGCGCATGATTGTACGATTATCGAACGCTGTTGCGCGAATGCCGCTTGTGAGCGCACGGGGTGCCCACCTACGCTGCGGTCATTGTCTGACCACTGCATCGCCATGAACCCGCATCGCCCTGGGCGCCATCCCAAATGTATTGCCACCGTGTGCCTGTCTGGCACGTTGCCCGAGAAACTGGAAGCGGCTGCCGCCGCCGGGTTTGACGGCATCGAGATCTTCGAGAGCGACCTGCTGAATTTCGACGGCTCGCCGGCGCGCGTACGGCAGATGGCGGCAGACCTGGGGCTGGCGATCATGCTGTATCAGCCGTTTCGCGATTTCGAGGCGATGCCGCACGATCTGCTCGCCCGCAATCTGGCGCGTGCCCAGCGCAAGTTCGACGTGATGGCCGAACTGGGTGTCGAGACGGTGCTGGTGTGCAGCAACGTGCAGGACATCGCAATCGATGACCCCGCGCGTGCTGCGGACGATCTGCGCCAGATGGCCGAAGCCGCTGGGCAACGCGGGCTGCGCGTGGGTTACGAGGCGCTCGCCTGGGGCCGGCACACCCGGCGTTGGCGCCAAGCATGGCAGATCGTGCAGCAGGCCGACCACCCCGCGCTCGGGCTGATCCTGGATAGCTTCCATACGCTGTCGCTGGGCGACACGTTGGATGGCATCCAAGACGTGCCTGCAGACAAGCTCTTCTTCGTGCAGTTTGCGGATGCGCCCAAGCTGTCGATGGACGTGCTGTCCTGGAGCCGGCATCACCGCAATTTCCCCGGACAGGGCGATCTGCCAGTCGCGGCGTTCGCGCGCGATCTGCTTGCCGCCGGTTATGCGGGGCCGTTGTCGCTGGAGGTCTTCAATGACGAGTTTCGCTCCGCCCCTGCGCGCTTGACGGCCCTGGACGGCATGCGATCGCTGATCTGGCTGGAGTCGGAAGCCGGTGGCGTTGCGCTGCCTGAGCCCGCCCGTTTTGCCGGCGTGGATTTCCTGGAGTTTGCCGTGGATGCCTCAGCCGGGCGGGAGCTGGAGACGCGCCTGCGTGCGTTGGGGTTTGGCCTGGCGGGGCACCATCGCTCCAAGGCGGTCGATCTGTACCGGCAGGGTGGCGTGAATGTGATCCTGAACATGGAGCAGGACAGTGCGGCGTCCGAACACTTCCAACTGCATGGGCCGTCCGTCTGCGCGATCGGCCTGAAGGTGGACGATGCCGAGCGCGCAATGACACGTGCCCGCGCGTTGTGTTGCCAGGAGTGGCGTGGGCCGGTGGGGCCGAGCGAGCGCAGCATTCCTGCGTTGCGCGCACCGGATGGCACGTTGCTCTATCTGATCGACGATCGCCACGCCGAGCGCAGCATCTACGAGAGCGATTTCATTCTGCAGCCCGAAGCGCAGCCCGAAGCGCAGCCCGATGCCACCGGATTGGCCTCGATCGATCACGTTGCACAGGCGCTGCCCGCGCATCGGCTCGACAGCTTTGTGCTGTTCTATCGTGCCGTTTTCGGCATGCAGGCCGAAGCGGTGCAGGAAATTGCCGACCCCTACGGCTTGGTGAAAAGCCGGGCGATGGTGAGCCCGGACCGCAACCTGCGGATTCCGCTCAACGTGTCGGAAAGCGGGCACACGGCAACCGGCCGCTTCATTGCCGCGTATGCGGGCTCGGGCGTGCATCACATTGCCTTCCGTACGGACCGGCTGTTCGACGCCGTTGAAGCCATCGACCGCGGCGCGGCCCGCATGCTGCACGTGCCCGAGAACTACTACGCCGACGTGGCCGCCAGGCTCGGCCTGGACGACACGCTGCTCACGCGCCTGCACGACGACGGGCTGCTCTACGACCGCGATCCCCACGGCGATTTCCTGCACGTCTACACCGAGCCCTTCCGCGAGCGCTTCTTCTTCGAGCTCGTCCAGCGCGACGGCTACCTGGGCTATGGCGCTGCAAACGCGGCTGTGCGCATGGCCGTGCAAGCGCAGATGAGCCGAACGGGCGCGACAGCGGCTGATCGCTAAACCACGACGACACCTTTGACGCCCACGGCGTGTGCGGCTGTGGGCGGTTTCCACGCACCGCTACGGTTGCGCGGGCAGCCATCGCACATCCAACCCCATCACATCAAAGAGGAGACAGGGGAGCCATGAACAAGACAATGATCGCCGCACTGGTACTCGGAGCCACGAGCCTGCCGGCAGCGGCACAAACGGCAGGCGGCGTCACGCTCTATGGGCTGATCGACACCACCATCCGCTACAGCACGCATGAAAATGCGGCCGGCAACAGCAATCTGCAGATAATGGACGGCGTGCTGACCGGCAGCCGCTGGGGTTTGCGCGGCACGGAAGATCTGGGCGGCGGCACCAAGGCCATGTTCATCCTGGAGTCTGGCTTCTTTCCCGATACCGGTGGTAGTCAGCAGGGCGGCCGGCTGTTTGGGCGCACCGCGGTCGTCGGCCTGGAGGGCGACTACGGCAAGCTTTACCTCGGCCGCCAGTACACGCTGGCGCATGAGGTGCTGTCTTCGTATGAAGCGATGGCGTTTGCCAACAACTCCATCGTCGGCTATCAGGGCGGCAACTACACCGGCCTGCGCTATGACAACACGGTCAAGTACATCAAGTCGTTCGGTGGCTTGCAGCTGGCCGGCGCGTGGACCTTTGGCGAGGCCGCCGGCAGCTTCAGCAAGAGTTCGGCCGGAGCAGGCTCGATTGTCTACAGCATGGGGTCGGCGGAAGTGGGCGCGGTGTACCAGGTCACGCGCGATGTGTCTTCGGCATTCTTTGGCGCGGTGCCGGCGGCGCTGGCCAGCAAGCAGACGGTCTGGGGCTTTGGCGGCAAGCTCGATACCGCCGTTGCCACGTGGTACCTGGGCTATACGAACAGCCGGCTGGATGTGGCGGACTACAAGAACCAGGCCGCCTATGTTGGCGCGAAGGTGCCAATCTCCGGCGCGTTGAGCTTCATCGGCACCGTGCAGTACGACTGGATGAAGCATCTTGATACCAGCGGCAAGCGCCTGACCACCGCCGGCATGCTCGACTATGCCTTCAGCAAGCGTACCGACGTGTATGCAGAGGTGGACTACACGCGCCTGCAAGGTGCCTGGATTGCGCTGAACAGCGCTGCTGCGTTCAACAACTCGGGCAATACCTACGGCAACAACTCGCGGCTGGGGGTGATGCTGGGGGTGCGTCACAAGTTCTGAACGCTTGGATATTCGTTGTTGTGACTTCGGCCCGCCGCGATCTGTGGCGGGCGCATGCCCTCCTGGGTATCGACATCGCTGCGCCTGCGTGCGCTCGGGACATCCCGCCCCAAAATGTGACGCAATCGCCGTCCTGATCGATCGGAATACAGTTCGCGAGAAATTAAGAATTCGCGTAAAACTGTACTCTTCCGCGCTGTACTGATGTGTGCTCATGCCCGTCTGCACTGTGCCTTTACGCTTCCCATATCGAATACACATGCGGCCTGCCGGACATGGCGAGCCGTCAAGGGAGCACAGTCGTGGAACGCGCAAGACGGAGCACAAGTACTGACGCTGGCGGAGAACCGTGGGCAGGGAGCAGCCGATGAAGCTCTATGAGAAATTTGCAGACGATCTCGAGCGCCTCATCCGGCAAGGCGTGTATCGCCACGGAGACCGCATCCCATCGGTGCGCCAGGCCAGCCAGCAGCATCGCATCAGCATCACCACTGTGCTGCACGCCTATCTGCTGCTGGAAAGCCGTGGGCTGTTGGAGAGCCGCCCGCAGTCGGGCTACTTCGTGAACTTGCAGCGCGGCAATGGCGAACTGCACATGCGCGAGCTGCAGCCGTCCAAGCCGATGGCGATCTCGTCGTCGGTGGACGTGAGCCGGCTGGTGCTCTCGACCCTGCGCTCGATTGGCGCCAACGATGCGATACCGCTGGGCTCGCCGTATCCGGACCCTGCGCTGTTCCCGTTCGAGAAGCTCAACCGCTACGCTTACACCGCCGGCCGCGAGAAGGGGCTGTGGGGCGTGACGGGCGCACTGCCGCCCGGCCATCCCCGACTGGTGCGCCAGATCGCGCGCCGCTACCTGGAGAACGGCCTGTCGGTCGACCCCAACGAGATCATCGTCACCGTGGGCGCAACGGAGGCCATGAACCTCTGCCTGCAGGCCGTCGCCAAGCCCGGCGACGTGATTGCGGTGGAGTCACCCACGTTCTACGCCATGCTCCACGCGATCGAGCGGATGGGCATGAAAGCCATCGAGGTGGCGACGCACCCCGAATACGGCATCGACATTGCCGCGCTGGCCGCGATCGTGAAGTCGCAGCCGATTGCGGCGTGCATGGTGATGCCGAACTTTCAGAACCCGCTGGGTTTCCAGATGCCAGACGAGCGCAAGCGCGAGCTGGTTGAGTTCCTCACGCGGGTGGATATTCCCGTGATCGAGAACGGCGTCTATAACGAGCTGTACTACGGCAACGCACACCCGAGCAGCCTGAAGTCGTACGACAAAAAGGGGCTGGTGCTGCATTGCTCGTCGTTCTCGAAGAGCCTGACGGCTGCGTACCGGATCGGCTGGGCGCTGCCGGGCCGGTATCGCGATCAGGTGGAGAAGCTCAAGTTCCTGAACACGCTGACCACGCCGTCGATTCCGCAATTGGCCATCGCGGAGTTCCTGGAGCACGACGGCTACGAGCACCACCTGCGACGGGTCCGCAAGGCCTACGCGCAACAGGCCAACCTGATGCGGGCGATGGTCTCGCGGTTTTTTCCGGCGGGCACGCGCATGTCAAGCCCGGCAGGGGGCTACGTGCTGTGGGTAGAGCTGCCGCCCAAGGTGGATGCGATGCGCTTGTATCAGCTTGCGCTGGAACGTGGCATCACCATTGGGCCGGGTTACATGTTCTCGATCTCGGATACCTACCGCAACTACATCCGGCTCAACTACAGCAGTACGTGGTCGAGCGAGATCGAGCAGGCTGTCATTACCGTCGGCAAGCTGGTCGCGATGTGCGACCGCTGAGCGTGGGGGAGGTGGCTGCAGGTCAGCCACCGGTGACGGGCGGGAAGAACGCAATTTCGCAGTCTTCGCGCACGATGAACGCGCCGTCGACGGTTTCCTGATTGACGGCAGCCCGCACCGGCCGGCCTGTGCGCAGCGCCTCGGCGGTTTGCGCATTCCTCGCGGCCAGGGTGGCGCGCAGTGTGTCGATGCGCAGTTCGGGCACGTCGATGTCGATGGTTTCCTGCGTGATGCCCAACTGCTCGCGAATGCTGGCGAAATATCGGATGTTGAGTTTCATGGATGTGCTTACCCCCAGCGCTTCATGGCCTGCTCGTCGCCGATCTTGGTCGTGACCCATTCGGATGCGCCGCTGCGCTGGATCTCCTTCTTCCAGAACGGTGCATGGGTCTTGAGAAAGTCCATCAGGAACTCGCAGGCGTCGAACGCCGATGCACGATGCGGTGCGGCTACTGCAACCAGCACCACCGGATTGCCCAGCGCGATGCGGCCCACGCGGTGGACGATCTTCACAGCCTCGACTTCCCAGCGTGCGGCCGCTTCTTCAATGAGTGTCCAGAGCGTTTGCTCGGTCATGCCGGGGTAGTGCTCCAGCTCCAGCGCGATCACATCATCGAGGTCGCCGCTTTGTCGTACGACGCCCACGAAGTTCACGACTGCGCCGACTTTCGGGTTGCGCATGATCGGCTCAAGCTCGGCTTGAATCTCAATCGGGCTGCGCTGCAGGCGCACCTCGAAGCCTGCAGCAATGTTCAGTTGTCGGCCATCAGACTGAAAAGCTGTGTCCTCGATGTCTGGGGTGTCGGTGCTGGTCTGTACGTCAGACTGTGCGGGTGGGTGATCGGAGGCGGGTGTCATCGCTATGCTCCATGAGGCATCGCCGCGCTAGCGGGAAGGACCGCAGGCCATTGCTGGCGCCAAGTTGGCAGTGGATTCGGTGATGGGCGAGGTGTACTCGACAAAGCCGTTCTCACGGCAGAAGCCAAGCAGCCGGATGCCCGCTTGCTGTGCAATGTCGATGGCGAGCGAAGTGGGGGCGGAGATCGTCGCGACCATCGGAATGCCCACACGGGCGGCCTTGCGGACCAGTTCATAGCTGGCGCGGCTCGACAAGAACACGAAGCCCGTGCGCGTATCGATCTTCAGCCGGGCGAGTTGGCCGATCAGCTTGTCGAGTGCGTTGTGGCGGCCCACATCTTCAAAGACGCTGAGCACTTCACCGTTACGGGAGCACCATGCCGCGGCATGGATACCACCGGTCTCGTGCATGAGCACCTGATGCGCTGGCAGTTCGCGCGCGGCGCGCTCGATGGCAGCGGCGCCGATATCGTTTGCGGTGCCCGCGTGGTCGATGTGCGTGGGGTGAAGATCGAGCAGCGCAATGCTTTCGATGCCGCAAACGCCGCACCCGGAGCGTCCGGTCAGCGTGCGGCGCTTGTCCTTGAGCGCCATGAATGCCTGCTGCGAAATCGTCAGCTGTACCTCGGCACTGTCTGGCCGGTGGATGGCTTCGATGTCGAAGACGTCGGACGCGCACTCGACAATGCCTTCGCTGAGCGCAAAGCCCAGTGCGAACGCTTCCAGGTCGATGGGCGTCGCCATCATCACCGCATGCGAGATACCGTTGAAGACCAGCGCGACCGGCAACTCCTCGACCACCTTGTCAGCGGTTGATATTGGGGCGCCGTTCCGATAGCGCGTGACCGCGCAGGACTCGCTGCCAGCGTGGTCGGCGGACGTGAAGCGTGGCTGCATGGTGGTCCTCGTGGCGGCGCATGGGTCTCCAAGGTTAGGCGCGTCATTGCGGGCCGGACAGGCACACATTGACCGAGTTGGGCAGAGCACAGTTTGAGCACGGCGGCATGTGCAAGCCTGCTCAGCCAACGTCCGGAACCGAGCGCGCAGAGCACAGTTTTGAGCAGAGCCGCCAGTTGTGTGCGCATTCCATGCACACCTCGCGGCAGTTGCTCGGAGCACAGTTCACGCGCAGCGAGATTTGATTGCGGGCGGCATTCGTGTCGCGTTACCGTCGGGCACGACTCGCACCAACCCACGTGCGCGTCGCCTTGAAACGCTGCTGCGCAATGCGGCAGTGTCCCGCTGTCACCCAGAGCCATAGACATCATGGAAATCTTCGATGCACTTCATCTCGCAAGATTGCAGTTTGCGTTCACGGTGTCCTTCCATATCGTCTTTCCAGCCATCAGCATCGGCATGGCCAGCTTTCTGGCGGTACTGGAATGGCGCTGGCTGCTGACAGGAGACCAGGCCTACAAGGACATGTTCCTGTTCTGGTCGAAGATCTTCGCCATCGGCTTTGGTATGGGGGTGGTGTCGGGCGTGGTGATGGCCTACGAGTTCGGTACCAACTGGAGCGGGTTCTCGCAGGTGGCGGGCAACATCACGGGGCCACTGCTGCACTACGAGGTGCTGACCGCGTTCTTCCTGGAGGCGGGGTTTCTCGGCATCGTGCTGTTTGGCTGGGAGCGCGTCAGCCCGCGTGCGCACTTCTTTGCCACGCTGATGGTGGCGCTGGGCACGTTGATCTCCACGTTCTGGATTCTGGCGTCGAACAGCTTCATGCAGACACCGCAGGGGTTCGCCATCGAGAACGGCCGCATCGTGCCGGTCGACTGGCTGAAGGTGGTGTTCAACCCGTCGTTCCCGTATCGACTGGCGCATATGACGATTGCCGCGTTCATCGTGGCGGGCTTCATGGTGGCGGCATGCGGTGCGTGGCACTTGTTGCGCGGGCGGCGTGACGTGCCGGTCAAGCGCAGCTTTTCCATGGCGCTCTGGCTGCTGTTGCTGCTCGCGCCAATCCAGATCTTTATCGGTGACGCGCACGGCCTGAACACGCGCGAGTATCAGCCCGCCAAGATCGCCGCCATCGAAGGTCTGTGGGACACCGAAAAGGGCGGCACCGCGCTCAACCTGTTCGGCTTGCCCGACATGGATGCCGAGGTCACCCGCTATGCAGTGCAGGTGCCGCACCTGGGCAGCCTGATCCTGACGCATAGCTGGGATGGCGAGATTCGTGGCCTGAAGGAGTTCCCGAAAGAAGAGCGACCGTATTCGCCCATCGTTTTCTGGTCATTCCGGATCATGGCCGGGCTGGGCATGCTGATGCTGCTCACAGCGGTGCTAGGTCTGCTGCTGCGAAAGGGCGGACGGCTGTACGAAGCCCGCTGGTTCCAGCGCTTCGTGCTCTGCATGGGCCCATCGGGCCTGGTGGCGTTGCTCGCAGGGTGGGTGACAACCGAGGTTGGCCGGCAGCCGTGGACGGTCTACGGCGTGCTGCGCACGGCGGACTCCGTCTCGCCTGTCAGCGCGCAGCTTGCGGGGGTGTCGCTGTTGATCTTCGTCATCGTCTACTTCGCGGTGTTTGGCATGGGTGTGTATTACATGCTCAAGCTCATGCGGCGCGGGCCGGTGGCGCAGGCCGACGCGCACAGCACTGCGCGCAAGCATCCGGAATTGCACAACCGCGCCTTGGATGCGCTGCAAGGGGAGTAAAGCCATGCAAATCGATCTGCCTGTCATCTGGGCCGGAATCATCGGGTTCGGTGTGTTCCTGTACGTCATGCTGGACGGCTTCGACCTGGGCATCGGCCTGCTGTTTCCGTTCTTTGAATCCAAGGTGCACCGGCAGGTGATGATGAACACGGTCGCGCCTGTGTGGGACGGCAACGAGACGTTTCTCGTGCTGGGCGGCGCCGGGTTGTACGGGGCGTTTCCGGTGGTGTACTCAACGCTGCTGCCGGCCAACTATCTGCCGCTGATCCTGATGGTCGTGGGGCTGATCTTTCGCGGTGCGGCGTTCGAGTTGCGTGGCAAGGCACGCCGCACGCAGAACCTGTGGGATCTCGCATTCATCTGCGGTTCCGCCCTGGCGGCGTTCTGTCAGGGCATCGTGCTGGGCTCGCTGCTGCAGGGGATCAAGATTGCCGATGGCCGTTTCGTTGGTGGCGCGTTTGATTGGTTGTCGCCGTTCAGCCTGTTCTGCGGGTTCGGCGTGATGTTCACCTACGCCATGCTTGGCTGCGGCTGGCTGATCATGAAGACGGAGGGCCGGCTCCAGCACGAGATGCGCTTGCTGATGCGGCCGCTCACAGGCGTCTTGCTCGGCATCATGGCGGTCATCAGCCTGTGGACGGTGATTGGGCTGCCTGCGGTTGCGCATCGCTGGTTCGGCAGCGGCAATCTCGGCTGGTTCCTGCCGGTACCCATTCTGGTGGTGGCCTGCGTCTGGGGCATTTTTGGCACCAGCCAGCGCGCACATCATCACGCCACGCCATTCCTGCTGGCGCTCGCGCTGGTCTTCCTGGGCTATACGGGGCTGGTCATCAGTATCTGGCCGAACATCGTGCCGCCGTCGTTGACGATCTGGCAGGCGTCGTCCAGCCATTCCAGCCAACTCTTCGCGCTGGTCGGCACCGTCATCGTGCTGCCTATCATCCTTGTCTACAACGCGATGCAGTATCGCGTGTTCCGGGGCAAGGTGCGCGAGGGGGATCCGGGCTACCACCACTGACCACACCGATGAACGATTTCAAGGGCGCGGGTGACGCATCATGATTGTGCGGCCACGGGAGAACTGGTTTCGCATGCTGTTCGTCTGGAACGGCTCGGTGCTGCAATCCATTATTCCGCAGCTGATGTTCATGGCGGTGTTCAGCAGCTTGGCGGTCATCACACAGGGCCGCATCCTGGGCGAGAAGATTCCGCTCAATACGACGCCCTTCACGCTGTTCGGCCTCGCCTTGGCAATCTTCCTGTCGTTCCGGAATAACGCCAGCTACGCACGCTTTGATGAGGCGCGGCACCTGTGGGGCAACCTGCTGATCGCGTCCCGCGCGTTGACTTCGCAGATGCTGTGCTATCTGCCGGAGCACGTGAGTCAGGCTGACCGCATCAGGGTGGCCAACACCGTGATTGCGTTCGTCTATGCGCTCAAGCATCAGTTGCGCAAGACGGACCCGACGGCCGATCTAACGCGCCTGCTCGGTGCAGAACAGGCGCAAGCGCTGCAACACAAGTGCTACCGGCCCGCGGCGATCCTCAATGACATCCGAAGCCGCCTGGTCCGTTTGCAAGGCGAGGCGCCGGCTTCGGACACAACACGCTGGATGCTGGATGCGCAGCTCAACGACATGGGCAAGACACTCGGCGGCTGCGAGCGGATTGCGTCCACGCCCATCCCATTCGCCTACAGCGTGCTGTTGCACCGCACGGCATATGCGTACTGCATGTTGCTGCCGTTCGGCCTGGTGGATTCCACGGAGTTCTTCACGCCGCTGCTGTGTGTGTTCATCTCGTACACGCTGATTGCACTGGAGGCGATTGCCAATGAAGTTGCCGAGCCGTTCAGCGTTGCGCCGAATGCGTTGCCGCTCGATGCCATTACGCGCACGATCGAGCGGTCCGTCCTGGAGCTATGTGATCGCGAGATTCCGCCCGAAGTTGTGCCGCAGCGCCGGTATCTGCTGACCTAGTGATGGCTCGACCTCGGGGGCGCCAAGTTCTGTGCTCTTCACCCGCAGCGGGGCGTTGCCTGCCGTGCAGCGCAGGATCACGTGTTTGCTGTGCCATGACGGGGCCATGACAAGCGCAGTGCGCTGTACACAGGCCGGCGGCTGTCAACTGTACCTTGGAGCGGATACGGCGATCAGCTAACGTAAGCGGACAGGCTTGCACGGCCGCATCCGCATGAAGCGCATCGCGCTTGCGACGGCAGCGTGCGAGATGCGCACTCATAGAAGGAGGTTGTCGCATCGTGTCCACTCTCTGCGATATTTGCAATGTCCGGCCCGCCGTCGCGCGTGTCGCCGTGGTGCAGGACGGCGAGCGCAAGTCAATCTCGATCTGCGACTACCACTACCGGCAACTCATGCGGCATCAAAGTATGCTCAATCCGTTCGACTCCCTGTTGGGGGGCGGAGGTGGTGGGCTGTCACGCCTGTTCGATGAGTTTGGCGACGCTGATGAGCATGGCGCAGGTTTCTCTGCCGAGGTCCCCCGGGAATCGGTGGACGTGATCGACGCCTTCAGCGAGCAGACCCTTGAGCTGCTGCAGCGTGCTGCGGAGAAGGCCCACGAGCTGCATCGCCGTGAACTGGATACCGAGCACGTGTTGTACGTGCTTGCGGACACCGATATCTGTGCCGCGCTGCTCAAGGAGCTGAAGCTTTCTGCGCAGGATATCCGCAGCTATATCGACGAACACGCCAAGACGGGCACTGACGACGGTGACGCGTCAATGGACAAGACGACGGTGTCACCGCGCCTGAAGAAGGCGTTCCAGTATGCGTTTCAGGCATCTCGGGATCTGGGGCACTCCTATGTGGGCCCCGAACACCTGCTGATCGGGCTGGCGGCGGTGCCGGAGAGCATTGCCGGCGCGTTGCTGAAGAAGTACGGAGTGACGCCGGAGGCCTTGCGCCAGAAGGTCGTCAAGGTGGTCGGAAAAGGCGCGGAAGACGGCCGGGTGGATGCGCCGAGTGGCACGCCCACGCTCGATAAGTTTGGCCGCGATCTCACCACGCTGGCGCGCCAGGGCAAGCTCGACCCGGTGCTTGGGCGCGCGCAGGAGATCGAAAGCGCAATTGAAGTGTTGGCCCGTCGCAAGAAGAACAACCCGGTGCTGATTGGCGAGCCGGGTGTCGGTAAGACGGCCATTGTCGAAGGCTTGGCGCAGCGCATTATCAACGGCGATGTGCCGGAAGTGCTGCGCGGTAAGCGCCTCGTGGAGGTCAACATCAACTCGATGGTGGCGGGCGCGAAGTATCGCGGCGAGTTTGAGGAGCGTGCCAAGCAGCTGATTGACGAAGTGACCGCCAAGCAATCGGAGCTGATCCTGTTTATCGACGAGTTGCACACCATCGTGGGCGCGGGGCAGGGCGGCGGCGAGGGCGGGCTCGACATTGCCAACGTGCTCAAGCCTGCGCTTGCTCGCGGCGAGTTGAGCCTGATCGGTGCCACCACGCTCAATGAGTATCAGAAGTACATCGAAAAGGATGCCGCGCTTGAGCGGCGCTTCCAACCCGTGCTTGTGCCGGAGCCCAGCGTCGAGCAGACCATCGTCATCCTGCGTGGCCTGCGCGACAGCCTGGAGGCGCACCACCAGGTGACCTTTGCCGATGATGCGTTTGTTGCCGCGGCCGAGTTTGCGGACCGTTACATCACATCGCGCTTCCTGCCCGACAAGGCCATCGACCTGATTGATCAGGCAGCGGCGCGCGTGCGGATTGGCGCGACATCGCGTCCGGCGGACATTCAGGAAGGTGAGGCGGAAATCGCACAACTGAAGCGCGAGCAGGACTACGCCGCGTCGCGCAAGCGCTTTGATGAAGCCAAGCAGTTTGAAGAGCAGATCAACGCCAAGCAGACTACGCTCGACGAGAAGATGGAAGCCTGGCAGCGCAAGACCGGTTCGGAGACGCGGGAGGTGACGGTGGCATCGGTGGCCGAGGTGGTATCACGCCTGACCGGTGTTCCGGTGTCGGAGCTGACAAAGGAAGAGCGCCAGAAGCTGCTGAAAATGGAAGAGCGCTTGCGCGAGCGCGTGGTCGGTCAGGACGACGCCGTCGTCGCCGTGAGCGATGCAGTACGGCTCTCGCGCGCTGGCCTCGGGCAAACGCATCGCCCGATAGCCACCTTCCTGTTCCTTGGCCCCACTGGCGTGGGCAAGACCGAGCTGGCGAAGGCGCTGGCCGAAACGGTGTTTGGCGACGAGCAGTCGATCATCCGCATCGACATGTCGGAATACATGGAGCGCCACGCGGTTGCGCGCCTGATTGGCGCACCTCCGGGATACGTCGGCTACGACGAGGGCGGCCAACTGACCGAACGCGTGCGACGGCGCCCGTACAGCGTGATCCTGCTCGACGAAATCGAGAAGGCTCACCCGGACGTGAACAACGTACTGCTGCAGGTGTTTGACGATGGCCGGCTGACTGACGGCAAGGGCCGTGTGGTGGACTTCAGCAACACGATCCTGATCGCTACCAGCAACCTTGGCGCGTCGATCATCATGGACAACCTTGAGCGACCCGAAGACGAGCGCAAGACCGACAAGGCGCTGCGCGATGCACTGATGCCGGTGCTGAAAGGCCACTTCCGCCCCGAGTTCCTGAACCGGATCGACGAGATCATCGTGTTCAACGCGCTGTCCAGGCAGAACATTCGCGCGATCGTGCAGATCCAGCTTGACCGGGTGAGGCGTACCGCGGCGGCACAGGACATTACGCTCAAGATGGGTGAGGCGCTTGTCGAGCACCTGGTGGAGGAGGGCTATCAACCCGAGTTCGGTGCGCGTGAGCTGAAGCGTCAGGTACGGCAGATGATCGAAACGCAGCTTGCCAAGGAGATTCTGAGCGACACGCTCAAATCGGGCGATACCGTGGAGGTGGATTTCGACAGGGACAGCGGTACGGTGACTTTCAACAAGCTCGCGTCGCCCGCAACGGAAGGGAAATCCCCTCTCTCGCAAGAGAAAAACACCGCTGAGAAAAAGAGCGGCAAAGGCACCAAAGGCACCAAAGGCACCGCCACATCTGAGGCCTGACGTATCAGGTGCGTCGAACCGTTTCATTTCAACCCATGGCCGCGCCGCGGCTTTACCAACGCAAGCCCCCAACCCTGGCTGGGGGCGATGGAGATTCACATGGCAAATCGACGCGAAGTTCCCGGCATCCGGCCTTATGACGGCCCTGCCGGCGGCTGGGGCGCGCTGCGGGCAACGGCACAGGCCGTTCACGACCAGATGGACAAATTCCAGGCGCCGATCACGCTGATGCGGACCAATCAGCCCACGGGCTTCGATTGCCCGGGGTGTGCCTGGCCCGACAAGGAGCACCGCTCCACCTTCCAGTTTTGCGAGAACGGTGCCAAGGCCGTAACCTGGGAGGCGACGAACAAGCGTGTGCCGCCCGAGTTCTTTGCCACGACCACCGTATCGGAACTGCTCACATGGTCCGACTACGAACTGGAAGACAAGGGCCGGTTGACGCATCCGCTGGTCTACGACCGCGAGAAAGACACCTTCCGCGCTGTCGAGTGGGAAGACGCCTTCAACCGCATCGGCGAGATCCTGCGCGGGCTCCAGCCCGATGAGGTCGAGTTCTACACCTCCGGGCGGGCATCGAACGAGGCGGCCTACCTCTATCAGCTCTTCGCGCGAGAGTACGGCACGAACAACTTCCCGGACTGCTCGAACATGTGCCACGAGCCCACCAGCGTCGGCCTGCCGCAGTCGATCGGCATCGGCAAGGGCACGGTGTCGCTGGAGGATTTCGAACACTGCGAGCTGATCATCTCGATCGGTCACAACCCGGGCACCAACCATCCGCGCATGATGGGCACGCTACACGAAGCGTCACGGCGCAACGTGCCGATCATCGTGTTCAACCCGCTGCGCGAGCGCGCGTTGGAGCGCTTTGCTGACCCGCAGAACTGGCTGGAAATGGCCACCTATGGCTCGACCCGTATCGCGTCGACGTACTACCAGGTCGATGGCGGTGGCGATGCTGCCGCGCTGATCGGCATCATGAAGGCCCTCCTGGCCATGGAGGCGACGCAAGGCGATGTGCTGGACCGCGACTTCATTGCAGAGCACACCCAGGGCTTTGATGCATTCGCAGCCGAACTGGAAGCCGCAACGTGGCCCGACATCGAAAAGGCCAGCGGGCTGACGCGCGCCGAGTTGGAGCAGGTTGCTGAGGCCTATGCCAAGTCGAACGCCACCATCATCACGTATGGCATGGGCGTGACTCAGCACAACAAGGGCACGGCCAACGTGCGCCTGATCGCCAACCTGCTGCTGATGCGCGGCAATTTTGGCAAGCCGGGTGCCGGCATTTGTCCGCTACGGGGCCACTCCAACGTGCAGGGCAACCGGACGGTGGGCATTACGGAAAAGCCGTCCGCCGATTTTCTCCAGCGCATTGAAAGCGTGTTCGGCTTCAAGCCGCCTGCGGCGCATGGGCACGATGCCGTCAACGGCATGCAGGCCATGATCGACGGCAAGGCGAAAGCGCTGATCTGCCTGGGCGGCAATTTTGCGGTGGCACTGCCCGATCCGGAGCAGAGCTTTCCGGCCATGGGCAAGCTTGACCTGAGCGTGCACGTCGGTACAAAGCTCAACCGCTCGCACCTGCTGGTGGCCAAGGAAACCTACGTATTCCCCTGCCTGGGCCGGACGGAGCTTGATATGCAGGCCGGTGGCCCGCAATCGATCACCGTTGAGGATTCGATGTCGATGGTCCATGCATCGGCGGGCAAGCTGACGCCGGCGTCCGAGCACCTGCGTTCCGAGCCGGCCATTGTTGCCGGTATGGCGAAGGCGACGTTGCCGCACAGCAAGGTGCCTTGGATGGAGCTGGTTGCCGACTACGACAAGGTTCGCGACCTGATCGAGAAGACCATCCCTGGTTTCGAGCGCTTCAACGAGCGCATCCGCACGCCGGGCGGCTTCCGCCTGCCGTTGCCGCCCACCGAGCGCCAATGGCCAACGCCCACGGGCAAGGCGATGTTCTCCGTGTACGGCGGGGTGCGGGAGGACGCCGATGTCCTCGGCGGCGAGGACGTGCTGCGTCTCATCACGTTGCGCAGCCACGACCAGTACAATACCACCATCTACGCGCTGGACGATCGCTACCGCGGCGTGTTTGGTCGGCGCGACGTGCTGTTCATGAACGAAGCTGATCTTGCCGCACGCGGGCTCGAACATGGCGACCTGGTCGACATCGAGACCATCGTGTCCGGCCGGAAGCTGCGCCTGGAGAGGATCACGGCCATCGCCTACAGCATTGCGCGTGGCTCCGTGGGGGCGTACTACCCCGAGGCGAATGTGCTGGTGCCGCTGGACTACATCGACAAGGAGAGTGGCACGCCGTCCTACAAGTCCGTGCCGGTTCGGGTGCTGCGCTCTGAGGCGCCGGTATCCCCGACTGCGTAACACCCAACCGGATCGGGCCTGGATTGTGCTGGCCCGATCCGTTGTGGGATTGGCGATCAGTGCAATGGGCAGTCGCGCGCGATCACGTCGCCGATCATCGCGGCCGTGGCGCCAGAGAGCGTCCAGCCAAGGTGCCCATGGCCCGTGTTGTAGAACACGCGCGCATGCCGCCCGCGACCAACGCGCGGCATCATGTCCGGCATCATCGGGCGCAAGCCGGCCCACGGCACCACGCGTGAGGTGCCGATGGCAAAGTTGCGGCGCGTCCAGGCCACCAGGGGTTCAATGCGATCAGCGCGGATGTCGCGGTTGTAGCCGTTGAACTCCGCGGTGCCGGCCACGCGGAAGCGGCCCGCGCCCAGGCGGCTGGTGACGATCTTCGCGCTCTCGTCCAGCAGGCTGACCCACGGCGCGCCTTGCATGCTGGCCTCATCGTCCAGATGCACGGTGATCGAGTAGCCCTTGACCGGGTACACGTTGATGCGGTCGCCCACCATCTGCGCGACATGCCGGCTGCCGACGCCGGCGCAGACGACCAGCGCATCGGCGGTGATCTCCTGCACCACGTTGGCCTCACTGGTGGAGAGGCGATCATCGAGTGTGGTCTGCAGCAGCAAGCGCACACCGCGTTCAGTGGTTTCCACGTCGCGCACATCCACGCCTTGCATGAAGCGCACGCCGCGTTTCTCGCAGGCCTGCGCAAGACCGCGCGTGAACTTGTGGATGTCGCCTGTGGCGTCCGATTCGGTGAAGTAGCCGCCGTAGTAGTTGCCGCGCAGCGTGGGCTCGATTGCAGCAATGTCTTCGGGGCTCACGGCGTGGCGTTCCAGCCCGCCGGCAACGAGCAGCGCGTTGGCCTTGCCTGCTGCGGTAAAGCTCGCCTTGTCGTGATAGACGTGCAGGATGCCGCGCCGTTGCAGGTCGAAATCGATCTGTTCGCGCTCGGCCATCGCAAACAGGTGCTTGCGCGCTTCGATGGCCATGCGCGTGGTCTCGATGGTGTTGCGGCGGTAGTGGGCGATGCTCGCCACGAACTCGCCGATCCACGAATACTTGTGCCACGACGGCTTGGGATTGAGCAGCAGCGGCGCATCGTTGCGCAGCATCCATTTGATGCCTTTGAGCAGCGTGCCGGTGCTGTTCCAGACCTCGGCATTGCTGGCGGAAAGCTGTCCACCGTTGGCAAACGAGGTTTCCATGGCCGGATACAGATGCCGGTCGAGCACCGTGATCTGATAGCCGAGTTGCGAGAGCGTGTAAGCAGTGGTGACGCCGGAAATACCGGCGCCGACGATGACGATATGCGTCATGGCGGTCCCTATGGAGTGATGTCATAACCGGACGATCCGGTCGGCTCACCCCATCTGTCTTGGGACCTGAGAGCTTGGGCGTCAGCTGCGCTGGCGCCTTCCCCTTCGGTGGGCATGCCCGTGCATGCCTCTCTCCAGATTCGCAGTCGACGCCACAGTCCTTTTGCCTGAGAGTTTCCGGGGTGGTTGCTCCATCGGCGCCGGGCATCGTTGCAACCCGGTCTCTCCTGCGGCGTGTTGCAGCGGTGCGTGTTGCGCCCGCCGCGCCTGCGTGCTGCCGGTGAAGGCAGCGGGTTGGAGTGTGTCACGGGTTGTGATGTTCGGCAAGCCGGGTGATTGCCGAGGTGGTGTGCCGACCGAATGCTATGCTGCGCATCCAAGCGATCTGGGCGCCGCATTTACGCCGGTCGATCGATGTGAAACCGTCCGCAAGAACACAGAGAAGAGGGGAAGATGGATTCAAAACCTGTAGACCAGAACGCCAGCACGTCCAACTCGCCCGCCACCGATTCGACGCGCGCACCACTTGTCATCGCAACGTTGCTGCAGCTTGGCTTCACCCTGCGTTACGCATGGGCCTATTGGGAGCTTGTGCGTACGGGATCGACATCATTGCTAACGGCACTGATTTCCTTGTTGTCCTGCATCCTGCTCTACAACAGTGTGATTCGTCACCTCGCGGGCAAATCCGCGCAGTGGGGCCTGGTTGTGGTGACGGTCGGTTTGGTTTGGTCGTTTCTCAAGTGGGGTCCCGGGAATTTGTGGTCGTACCCGTTCCTGTTCGGTGCGATTGTGGGCACCGTGACATGGGCGTTGTCGCTCAAGGCTTCGAAGCGCGCCTGATCAGGGCTCCAGCCGTGGCAGGCGCACGATGAACCTGGAGCCTTTGCCTTCTGCGCTGCTCACGGTAATCGTGCCCCGGTGCAGTTCGACCACAAGCTTGACCAGATACAAGCCGACACCGGCACCCACTGTGCCGGCCACATTGCCGCCGCGGACGTAGCGCTCGAACAGCCGCTCGATGTCGCGCTCCGGAATACCCATGCCGCGGTCTTCCACCACCACCGATACGCTTTCGGCATTGCCTTGCACATACACGCCAATCGGTTTGCCGGGCGGCGAGTATTTGACGGCATTGCCGATCAGGTTGCTGAACGCCTGGAAGAGCAGCTTGGCGTCACCAAAGAAGGTGTCGGGCCCATCGGCTTCGATGTGTTCTTCGATGCGTGCGCCGGGCGTGCTGTCCCGGTGCATCTCGCAAACTTCGTGAAGCAACGCCGGCAGCGGAAACAGGGTGCGCCGCATCGCTGCGGGCGTCGTGCTATCGAGCCACTGCGAAGAATCGAGCAGATGGTCCATCAGATGCGTCATGCGTTGCACGGCCGCGCGGATCTTGCCGCATCGCTCTTCGATCACCTCCGGTGGGGGCACTTCGCGCATGCGCATCAGCCGCTGTGCATGGCCGTCAATCACGCCCAGCGGTGTGCGGAATTCATGTGAGGCCATGGAGACAAAGTTGCGCTGCAGTTCAGCCAGGCGGCGCTCCTTGTCCAGCATGTCCTGCAGGACGGTCGCCTGTGCAACCAGGGCGTCCTTGCTGCGGCCCAGTTCGATGGTGTTGTCGCGAAAGCGTGCGACGGCCTGTGCGATGTCGCCGATTTCATCGCGACGGTCCAGGCCCGGGATGTCGACGTGCGTATCGTTGTTGGCGATGTGGTGCATGCGGTCAACCAGCACGGCGATCGGTCGGGAGACTGCGTAGGCAAGGTAGGCCACCGCAACCACGACCAGGCAGGTTGCCACGATGATGGCGCCGATGATGAGTTGCCGTGCGTCGTGATAGGCCTGCGCCTCGCGTTCGGTTTCTGCGGTTGCGCTGGCGGTGCTGCGCTCGGTCAGGACGCCCAGCGTGTCGTTGGCATGGTCATAGGCCTGCCATGATTCATCGTGATAGAGCTGCTTCGCGCCCCGAATGTCTCCTGCCTTGGCCGTGATGATCACGCGCCTGGCCAGATCACGGTAGGTATTCCATTGGATGACGAATTGCTGGTACAGCGCACGCTCGGCTGAATCGTGTTCGATTCTTTCGTACCGGGATTGCGATCGCAGGATCAATTCATCGAGCTTGGCAACCTGTTGATCTGCGGCGACCAGATCGGCGTGCGAGGTCGAAATCAGGTACTCCGCTTCCCCATAGCGGTAATCGGAAATGTAGTTGTTGAGATCGCCTAGAATGCGGCTGTTTTGCAGCCAGCGGCCACTGATCTGCGATGACACGCTATGGAAGCTGGCAAGCTGGTCAATGCTGAATGCACCCAGGCCGATGACCAGCAGCAGAAACGTCACAAAGGCAAGCGAGAGCCGAACGCGGACGGGCCGCAGTGCTGACAACGGACGGAATCTGGGCAATCGTGTGTCGGTCGACACGGAAACCGGGCTATGCGTGGGACGTGCCATACGCTTTTTCTAGCAATGCATCAAACTGCAGCGGAAGAGTTCGGCAGATAATGCCACGTGATTACACAGCCAAGGCGTCTATGCCTGCCGTGACATTGGCTGATGGCCCCCCATATTGACGCGGAATGATCATGAGCGATGCTGATCGAAAAATCCTCTGTATTGAGGATGACCGCGAAACCGCGGAATTGATCGTCGAAGAGCTGGTTGAGCGCGGGTTCTCGGTCAACCAGGCCCACGACGGAGAGCAGGGCTTGACCGCCATTCTCCATGACGCGCCGGATCTTGTGCTGTGCGACGTCAGCATGCCCGGCATGACGGGTTTCGAGTTGCTGGAGAAACTCGGCACGCTGGCGCCGCGCTATTCCGAGATTCCCTTCGTGTTTCTCACGGCGTTCGCGCAACGCGAGTACGAACTCAAGGGCCGCCGCCTGGGGGCTGACGACTATGTGACCAAGCCAGTCGACTTCGACATCCTGAGCAGCATCATCGAGACACGGTTGGCCAAGAGCGCCCGCACGCGCAAGCCGCTGCCGGCGGTCAACCTGAGTGAGCGCGAGGTGGAAGTGCTGGCCTGGTCCGCACGTGGCAAGACCTCCGGCGAGATTGCCACCATCCTCGGCTTGTCCAAGCGCACCGTGGATTTTCATATCGATAACGCGCGGCAGAAGCTGGGCGTGGCCACGCGCATCGAGGCGGTGGTCAAGGCGTCTTCCGCCGGCATCATCAAGCTTTAAGGCCCGCCTCCTCCGGGGCTTGTTGCTCTCATACGCAGCAGGGCCCGACACTAATCCCCCCCAAAAAACAGCGCGCCGGACTGCAGGAGTCACGGCGCGCTGTATAGCACCTCGTTGTCACCCCGCCCAGAAGGCGGGCGCTGCGTCAGACCGGTGCCTCCTCAGGTGGCGTCATGTCGGGCGGCGGCGTCTTGCCGAGAAACACCATCCGCAGTGCCGGCACGATTACCAGCAGCATCAACGGGCCGATCAGCATGCCGCCCACCACCACGGTGGCCAGCGGACGCTGCACTTGGCTACCGATGCCGGTGGAGATGGCCGCCGGGAACAGGCCGATACACGCCGACAGCGCCGTCATCAGCATCGGCCGCATCCGGTGCTGCGCGGCATGGAACATCGCCTCGGTCGGCTTCATGCCCTGCTCGCGGTGCAGGTCGTTGTAGTACGTGATCATCAGGATACCGTCCATCACCGAGACGCCGAACAGCGAGATGAAGCCGATCGCCGCGGAGATACTGAAGTCCAGCCCGGTCAGGAACAGTGCCAGGATGCCGCCCATGATGGCGAATGGAATACCGGCCAGTGCCATCAGGCTGTCGCGCGCCGAGTTGAACAGGCCATAGAGCAGCACCAGGATCAGCATCATGCTGACGGGCACGGCAAACTCCAGGCGTTTCTTGGCCAGTTCCAGATCTTCAAACTCGCCGGCCCACTGGATGCGATAGCCTTCGGGCAGCTTCACATGCTTGGCGATGCGCTCCTGCGCTTCTTCCACCGTGCCGCCCAGATCACGCCCACGCACGCTGAACTTGATCGGGATGTAGCGCTCGTTGCGCTCGTGGTAGATGTAGGACGCCCCCGTGTCGAGCGAGATGTCAGCCAGCTCACGCAATGGGATATAGCCCGTGGTGCTGTTCGACGCGGTGTAAGGCACCCGGATATTGCGGACCGCTTCGATGTCTTTGCGGTACTCCGGCGCAAAGCGCACCAGCATCTGGTACTGGCGATCGCCCTCGACCACCTGGGTCGCCACCGAGCCGCCCAGCGCCGCCTGCACGATGTTGTTCACATCGCCGGTGTTGAGCCCATAGCGCGCAGCCGCCTCCCGGTTGATGCGGATGTTCAGGTTGGGCTGACCCAGCACGCGGAACACGCCAAGGTCGGCAATGCCCTTGACCTGATTCATCTCTGCATAGACCTGGTCAGCGAGCGACTCCAGCGTCTTCAGGTCGCGCCCGATGATCTTGACCGAGTTTGCGCCCTTCACGCCGGACAGGCCTTCCTCCACGTTGTCCTGGATGTACTGCGAGAAGTTCATGGCAACGCCCGGCAGTTCATCCGTGAACTCCTTCTGCAGTTGCGCCACGATCTTTTCCTTGGTCACGCCCGCCGGCCATTCGTCGTAGGGCTTGAACGGGACGTAGAACTCCGCGTTGTAGAAGCCCGCGGCGTCGCTGCCGTCGTCGGGGCGGCCATGCATGGACACGACCGTCCGGATTTCCGGGTGGCGCAGCAGGATCTGCCGGATCTTCGTCACCGTCGGCGCGCCCGCCTCGAGCGAGACCGTCTGGGGCAGGGTGGCGCGCAGCCAGAGGTTGCCTTCTTCCAGCGCTGGCAGGAATTCCGTGCCCAGGCGCGGGATCAGCAGACCCGTGATCACCAGCGCCGCGGCGCCGATGGCCACCGAGATCTTCTTGTTGGACAACGACCAGTGCAGTGCCGGCGCGTAGATGCGGTGCAGCCCGCGCACCAGCAGCGTTTCCTTTTCTTCGATGTGCTTGGGCAGCAGGTACGACGACAGGACCGGCGTGATGGTGAAGGTGGAGATCAACGCGCCCATCAAGGCGTAGGCGTAGGTCCGTGCCATCGGCCCGAAGATCTGGCCTTCCACGCCCTGCATCGTAAAAAGGGGCACGAAGGCGGCCAGCGTGATCGCCGCCGAGAAGAACACCGCCTTGTCCACCTGCAGCGCGCTGACAAAGATCATGCGGATGCGTTCTGGAACACGCATGCCGAGCACTCTGGCATCGCGGCTGGCCAGCATGCGCGCCTGTTCGGCTGCGGGCATCTGCAGGTTGCGGAAGATGTTCTCCACCAGAATCACCGAGGCGTCGACGATGATCCCGAAGTCGACCGCGCCCACCGAGAGCAGGTTGGCCGATTCCCCCGCCAGCACCAGGATGATGATGCTGAAGAACAGGGCAAACGGAATGTTGACGCCGACGATGATGGCGCTGCGCAGGTCGCCCAGGAAGATCCACTGGATGAAGAACACCAGCAGGAAGCCGAACACCAGCGCGTGCAGCACGGTGTGCGTGGTGGTGGTCACCAGCTCTGATCGGTCGTAGACGAGATCGACCTTGACGCCCGGCGGCAGCGTGCCGTCGGTGTTGATCTTCTGGATCTCGGCCTTGACGCGGGCCACCACGTCGCTCGTCTTCTGCGTGCGGTTCATCACGACGGTGCCCAGGGCCACGTCGTCCTCGTTGTCACGGCCCGCAATGCCGAGCCGCGGCACGAAGCCGATCTTGACCGTCGCCACGTCCTTGACTTGCACCGGCACGCCGTTGTTCTGCGTCAGGACGACCTTGCCGATGTCCTTGACGTTCTCAACCAGACCGACGCCCCGGATGTTGATCGACTGCTGCCCGAAGTTGAGCGTGCGCCCGCCGACGTTGATGTTGGCGTTGCCAAGCGCCGTCATCATCTGCGGCAGGGTCACGTTGTACGTTTCGAGCTTGCGCGGGTCGACCGAGACTTCATAGCTCTTGGTCGGGCCGCCCCAGCTCACCACCTGTGCCACGCCGGGGACCGTCAGCAGCCGGCGCTGGAGCACCCAGTCCTGGATGGAGCGCAGGTTCGTCAGGCCGAAATGCGGCGGCCCCTTGACCTGATAGCGCAGGACTTCGCCCACCAGGCTCGAGGCCTGGATCTGGGCCTGCACATTGTTCGGCAGGCTGACGTTCTGCTGCAGGCTCAACGCGGCCTGCGAATAGGCGAAGTAATAGTCGATGCCGTAATTGAAGGTCACCCGTACGAAGGACAGGCCGTAGAACGACGTGGAGCGGATGCTCGCCACGCCCGGCGTGGCCGCCAGGCCCACTTCCATCGGCACGGTGTAATAGCGCTCCATCTCCTCGGCGGACATACCGGCTTGCTGCGCGGTAATTTCCAGGATGACGGGAGCCGGGTTCGGATACGCCTCGATATTGAGCTTGGAATAGGCGTACAAGCCCGCTGCGACGAATACCAGCAGGAACAGCAGAATGAGTGGTCGGCGCGTGAGCGACAACCTGAGAATGGCCCTCAGCACGGTCTACCTCTTTGTGAGCGCTTGATTGATCCGATCAGGAAGAAGAGCCGGGGGTCACTGGCCGTTGATTGCCGCGACGCTGCTCAGGAAGAGTGCACCCTCGCTGGCCACCATTTCGCCGGGCTTAACGCCGTCGACGATCTGGACCAGCCCGTCCTGTTCCTGTCCGAGCTGGACCGTACGCGGCACGAATTGCTTGCGATCGGTGGTCACCCAGACGGTCATGGTGCCGTCGCCTTCGCGCGCGATACCGTTGGGCGGGATAGCGGGCGAGCGCGTAGGTTCACCCGTGCGGATCGCAAACGAGGTGAACATGCCCGGGCGGAGTTCATGCTTCGGGTCCTGGATTTCCGAACGCACCAGCACGCGGTGCGTGTTCGCATCCACCGTCGAGCCGATCGTTGTCACGACCCCGGCAAACGCGCGGTTCGGGAATGCGTTCACCTTGATCTGGACCTTCTGACCCACACGCAGCAGCGGGCTGTCTGTTTCCGGCACGAACGCCTGCATCCACATGGTGGAGAGGTCGGACACCGTAAACGGTGCGGTGCCGTTGCCAGGTTGCAGCAACAGCCCAGGCTGCGCGCTGCGTGCAGTGATGCGGCCGGCGATGGGGCTGACGACCGTCAGGACGGGATCGATCCGGCGCTGCTCCACGATGCGGTCCATTTCCGCGGCGCTCTTGCCGAAAATGGCCACCGCGTCGCGTGCGGCCTTGTAGGCGGCTTCGGCGGCCTGCTGGTCGGACGTGGCCTGATCCAGATCTTTTTGCGCAAGCCCTTGAATCTCGAAGAGCTGGTGTGCACGCTCCAGGGCCCGCGTCGTCAGCTTGCGTGTGGCGGCGGTCGAGATCAGGGTGGACTCGGCCTGCACCAGGTCGGGGCTGTCGATGTCGAACAGCGGCTTGCCCTTGGGCACGTCGTCGCCGATCTTGGCGAAGACATTGCGGATCTTGCCCTGGTAGGACGTGAAGACCTGCACTGAACGGTCTTGATTGAAGTCGATGCTGCCGATCGCCTCGCGCTGGTTGGCGAACTCGTGTTCCTCCACCGGCGCCACCTTGACGTGCTCACTCTGCGACGCGTTCAGCGTCACGTTTTGTTTTTGCTTGCGCGACGCCGCATCCGGGGCGGCCTTGGCGCCGGCCTTACCGGATTCAGTCTGTTCGTATACAGGCGTGGATTGTGTCCGCCCCGTGAAGGCGAACATCAGGCCGGCGACAGCAACAGCGGCGGCAGCGCCCCCCACGGCGGCGGATTTTGCATCGAAACGCACGACAACCCCCAAGATGACAAAAATTTGCCCGCATGATGGAGGCGTGAAGCGGTCCGGTCTACTGTGATCAATCACAGTACGCGGCTGATCCGCTGCCGAATAGAATCGCCGCCATTCCACGCTGACAAGAATCGGGCGAACCATGTCGCGAATTACGTTGCTCCCGGGCCACAAACTCAATGCAGTTCTGAATGCCATTCCTTCGCACGCTCGTGTCGTAGCGGTTGTTGCTTGCATGCTGGTCTCGGCCTGTGCGGTCGGGCCCGATTTCAAGACGCCCGAGGCACCCAAGGTGACCGGCTATGCACCGCAGCCGCTGCCGGAGCAGACATCGTCCGCAGCCACGCAGGGCGGCGAGGCCCAGCGCTTCGTTTCGGGCATGAAGGTGTCCGACCAGTGGTGGAAGACGTTCCAGTCGGACAAGCTGAACAAGGTGATTGCCGATGCGTTTGCCGCCAGCCCAACGCTGGTTGCCGCGCAGGCGGCGCTGAAGGCGGCGCATGAGCAGACACGTGCCCAGCAGGGCGCGTTCTTCCCGCTGGTGCAGGGTGCGTACCAGGGCGCCCGCAAGCGTGATGCCGTGGGCACCATCGCACCCTCGCTCACCTCGAATGCAGAGATCTACAGCCTGCATACGGCGCAGGTCACGGTCAGCTACGCACCCGACGTGTTCGGCCTGAACCGGCGGCAGGTCGAATCCCTCAGGGCTGCGGAAGATGCACAGTACTTCCAGTTGGAAGCCGCCCAGCTGACACTGGCTTCCAATATCGTCGCGGCGGCGGTGCAGGAGGCGTCGCTGCGCGCGCAGATCGACGCACAGCAGCGGATCGTAGACATCAACACGCAACTGGTCGACAACCTACATAAGCAGTTTGCGTTCGGCGCCATCACCGGGCTGGATGTGGCCGCGGCGCAAACGGCGTTGGCGCAGGCCGAACAGGCGCTGCCCAATCTGCAGAAGCAACTGGCCGTGCAGCGCGATCTGCTGTCCGCGCTGGCAGGCAAGCTGCCGAGCGAGGGCATTCCAGAAACCTTCACGTTTGCCGATTTCACGCTGCCGCAGGAGCTGCCCGTCTCGCTGCCGTCCGATCTGGTGCGGCAGCGCCCGGACGTGCGCGCGGCGGAAGAACAGTTGCACGCCGCCACGGCGCAGGTGGGGGTGGCGATTGCCAATATGCTGCCGCAGCTCACACTTTCCGCCACGCGAGGCGGCACGGCCTCTCAGTTCAGCCAGATGTTCCAGCAGGGCAATGTCTTCTGGAGCCTGGTGGGCGGTGTGGCGCAGACCTTCTTCGACGGCGGCACGCTGCTGGCCAAAAAGCGCGCGGCCGACGCAGGCGTTATCCAGGCTGAGGCCCAGTACCGCAGTACGGTCATCACCGCCTTCCAGAACGTGGCCGACACCCTGCACGCGCTGGATGCCGATGCCAACGTGCTGAAAGCCGCGCTCAAGTCCGAGCAGGCTGCCCGCACCACGCTCGATATCACTGACAAGCAACGCGCGATCGGTCACGTCAACATCCTCGCAGTGCTCAATGCAGAGCAGGCCTACCAGACTGCAACGCAGGCCACCGTGACAGCGCGCGCCAATCGGTTTGCCGATACGGCAGCGCTGTTCCAGGCGCTAGGCGGCGGATGGTGGAACCGGGATGGTGTGAGTACAGCCAAGAACTGAGCGTCGGGGGGCCGTCGCCCCCAGCCATCCCGCTCGATATGCCCGGCCAGCCCACGCCGGGTGCGCTACTTGCAACATCGATGGCATGCGCGCTACGATCCGCGCTCGCCGGAACCTGATCCTCGACTCGCGGGCAAGCCGCCCCGGGGCGCTCCTTTCTCCCGCTGTAGCGGGCGCGTTTCTGGCCTTGACCTAACGTAGAGGAGCTGCCACTCCATGGGCTTGATGTCGCTGATGGCTCGTATCAAAACCGCGCTGGCCAATCGCCGCGAGCGCGCCGGCGCTGTCGATCCTGATGCGGCGCCAGCCAAGGCGCACCGTGCCGCCGAGATCGAGGCGCTCATCGCCGCGCTCAGGCAGCAAGCCCCCGACATGCGCCGCGGTGCCAATGTCAGCCTGACCGATCTGGGCGTGGATGATGCGCTTGTTCCCCCACTGGTGGCCACCACGCGCGACGCCGACGCCTACTTTCGCGCGAGCGCCGTTCATGCGCTGGCGGACTACGACCTGGGCCAATATCCGCAAGCCGAATCCGCAGTGCTGCATGCACTGACGCACGACACCGAGGCGGACGTCCGCGCCGCTGCCGTGCTCACCCTGGGCATGCAGTCGGAGGCAGTCGCGCACGCGCACCTGCCCGCATGTCTCCAAGCCCTCAAGGATCCCAGCGCCGAGGTACGGCGGGAGGCGGTGCAGGTGCTGGGGCGTTGGTCGTCCGAGCCCGTGGCTGCCGCATTGCGCGCACGACTGCATCTGGATACCGACGTCGACGTGCGCATCTGGGCAATCCATGCACTCGCCAGATGCGATACCGCCAACGCGATGGCGGATCTGTTTGCCGCCACGGCGGATCTTGATGGCAGCGTACGCGCCGCTGCATTGAGCGCGCTGCGCGAATGCCTCGACACAGAAGACGCCACGTTGCGCGACCTGCTGCTGGCGGCTTTGTCCGATTCCGCGCCGGAAGTTAGGCGGCAGGCGGCTGAGGGCTTGCGCTTCGGGCCACCGCAGGTGCTGCCTGCCTTGCTGGCGGTCGCCAACGACCCTGAGCCTCGCGTGCGGCTGGAAGTTGTCATTGCGCTGGGTTGGCAACGCGATGCGCAGGCGGTCGACGCGATTGCGGCGCGCGTGTTTGACGAGGTGGATGAAGAGGTGCGCTACTACGCCGTCGGTTCGCTCGGTGAACAGCGTGACGCACGTGCCACGCAACACCTCATCACCGCGTTCCAGACACCCGCGCTGGGGCAGCGTGTACGTATTGGAGCGCTGTGGGCGCTTGGCAATAGTGGTGATGCAGCGGCGATGCCGACCCTTGTCACGGCGCTGCGTGACCCGGATGCAGAAGTCCGTGCACAGGCCGCCGAGTCGCTCCGCAATCTGCATCGAGGCTCGCATGCGGATGCGGCGCACGCATTGCCGGCGTTGACGCAAGCCCTGCGGGACGATGATGAAAACGTGCGGGAGCATGCCGCACGGGCATTGGTGGCGATCTGCACGCTGCCGGCGCTGCACGCTTTGCTTTCCGGTCTGCCGGCGCAAGATGGGCCTGCCAGGCAGGCATTGCAGCGCGCGATCGCTGCACGCGAGGAAGAATAGGCCGCTGCAGTTGAGCTAGCCGGTCTCGGTACCGTGCACTACGAGTAGCTGCCATGAGGTGGATTCACGAGGTGTGGCATCCGCCAATGGAGAACATGTTCTGTTAGGCTGCAAAACCTTACCGCCTTCAATGCACGCCAACCGATGCCAACCCCAGAACCACAAGCCGTTGCCGGCCCTGTCACCCGCAGCGCCATCTTTATTGTCGCCACCCTGAATCCGGGCACCGACCACGCCAATGTTGTCCGCGCATGGTGCGCCGACGTTGCCGCGCTGGTTCGCTCGGTCGGCAAGCGTGTTCCGGCGGGTCAACTGTCGTGCGTTTGCGGCTTTGGCTCGGATGCGTGGGATGCATTGTTTGGCGCACCGCGGCCGGCATCGCTGCATCCGTTCCGCGTGTTCGGATCGGGGGAACGTACCGCTGTCGCAACGCCGGGCGATCTCCTGCTGCATATCCGAGCAGACCAGATGGATCTCTGCTTTGAACTCGCCACACAGCTGATCGGCAGACTGGGCGCTGCGGTCAAGGTGGTCGACGAGGTGCACGGCTTCCGCTACTTCGACCAGCGCGCCATGGTCGGCTTTGTTGACGGCACGGAGAATCCGGAGGGCCGCGAAGCCGTTGATTTCACCGTGATCGGTGATGAGGATGCGCCCTTTGCCGGCGGGAGCTACGTGCTCGTGCAAAAGTATCTGCATGACATGGCCGGGTGGAACGCGCTTTCCGTCGAGGCGCAGGAGCGCATCATCGGGCGGACCAAGCTGTCCGACATCGAACTGGACGACGATGCCAAACCGTCGTGGTCGCACAGTTCGCTGACCACGCTTGAAGAAGATGGCCAGGAGGTGAAGATCCTGCGCGACAACATGCCGTTCGGCCGGCCGGGTTTCGGTGAGTTCGGCACGTATTTCATCGGCTACGCCCGCTCGCCGGCGCCGATCGAGCAGATGCTCGAAAACATGTTCGTCGGCCGCCCGCCCGGCAACTATGACCGCCTGCTGGACTACAGCCGCGCGGTCACGGGCAGCCTGTTCTTCGTTCCGTCTGCAGATCTACTGGAAGCGCTGGCTGAGCGCGGACCGGGTGAGGGCGGCGCCTGAGGTGCGACATGTCGATGCAACTCGCAGGACGTACGAGATGTTCGATACAGTCGGCTGAGTGCACACGAACAGAGTCGTCTCTGAGAAGAAGCGTGCATGTCATGTCTATTCTCGTGATGAATCGCCAGGGGATCGGCAGGCAGGCAAAGTGTGTGGCGAACGCCGCGCTGAAAAACGCCATTCAGGTGCGTTCATTTTCCACTCGGCGTGGGGAATCCGTGGCGTGTGTTCACCTGTATGGAGAGGGGCAGCGCTCCGGCCCGACGATTGCGCGCGGCGCTGACATCTGAGCAGCAGGTCATGCAGGTTCAGGTGCAAATCGAAGAGATACGGTGCATTTATCCATCTAATTCATCGATTGAATGTCAGGTTGCACAAAGAATCGAAAGGTACCGCTTTAAAGCCAGGTTTAATAAGGTGTTCGCAAGGGAAATACAACACGCTGTCTAAAGACGAAATCGTCTCGCTCGTTGAGCGGGTGGTGATACCGAGAGATCGATTTCCGAGTCTTTAGCGCTGGCTGACGAGATTGCACCGTCTGCCAACACAACAGCGGTACAACTTTCCAAGCGAGAACATCATGGGATTCCAACAAGGGCTGAGCGGCCTCGATGCCGCATCCAAGTCGCTGGACACGATCGGCAGCAATATCGCCAATGCCAACACCGTGGGCTACAAGAAGGCGACCACCGTGTTTGGCGATGTGTATGCGCGCTCATTGGTCGGCGCATCGGACAGCCAGATCGGACAAGGCGTGAATGTGACGCGCGTGTCGCAGTCCTTTACGCAGGGCAATGTCACGCGTACGGGCAATCCGCTGGATATCGCCATCAACGGCACGGGTTTCTACCGCATAGTGGACCCGGGCAGCGGGCAGGTTTCGTACACCCGCAACGGGCAGTTCCACACGGATAAGAACGGCTACATCATCTCCGCCACCGGCCAGAACCTGACGGGCTACGGTGTGGATTCCACAGGCAAGGTCAACACGGCCGTGCTGACCAACCTACAGATTCCGGTGAACGATCTGGCGCCGCTGGCAACCACCAACACGGCATTTGGCGTCAACCTGGATTCTGGTGCCAAGCTGCCGACCACCACGCCGTTCTCGTCCGCCAACTCGCAAACGTTCAGCCATTCGGTGTCGCAGCAGGTGTATGACGGCACGGGCAAGGCCCACGTGCTCACCAACTACTACGTGCGCACGGCCACCGGCTGGGATGTGCACGCCATGGTGGATGGCGCTGCCCCCACCGGCGGCAACCCGATCACCTCGCTCACCTTCAACGGCAATGGCCAGTTGACGTCCGCCCCCAGCAAGATCCCGGTTGCATTTGCCGGCATGAGCATCGGCAACATCGACCTGACAGGCACCACGCAATTCGGCGGCGGCTACAACGATACGGCCCCCGGTGTTTCGCAAGACGGCTATGCCACCGGCCGCCTGGCCAGCTATGCCGTGGGCAACGACGGTACGGTGATGGCGCGCTACTCGAATGGTCGCAGCTCCGTACTGGGGCAGATTGCCATGGCCAACTTCAAGGCGCCGGACGGCCTGCAGAACATTGGCGGCAACCAGTGGGTGGAGACCTCCAACTCGGGCGCTGCGAACCTCGGTACGCCGGGCATGGGTTCGTTCGGTCTGCTGCAATCCCAGTCGGCAGAACAGTCGAACGTGGACCTCTCGGCCGAGCTCGTCCACATGATCGTTGCCCAGCGTTCGTACCAGGCCAACGCGCAAACGATCAAGACACAGGACTCGATCCTGCAGACGCTTGTCAGCCTGCGTTGATCGCGCACGGCAATTGACAACCCGCCTGGGGCGGTTTCGGCATGCCGGGGCCCCGGGCGGCTTCCCCCCAACTCTGACGAGAGGCCTCCAATTGATTCGCTCTCTGTGGATCTCCAAGACCGGGATGGACGCCCAGCAAACGCAGCTGGACGTCGTCTCCAACAACCTGGCGAACGTCAACACGACGGGCTTCAAGCGCTCGCGCGCTGTGTTCGAAGACTTGCTGTACCAGAATGCCCGCGAACCGGGTGCGCAGTCGTCGCAGCAGACCACGCTGCCTTCGGGCATGCAGATCGGCACCGGCACGTGCGTTGTTGCCACCACGCGGCTGCACACGCAAGGCAACCTGACCAAGACCGGCAACTCGACCGACGTGGCCATCAACGGCAACGGCTTCTTCCAGGTGCAGATGCCGGACGGCACCCTGGCCTACACGCGTGACGGCAATTTCCAGATCAACCAGCAGGGGCAGCTCGTCACGTCGAGCGGCTACGCCGTGCAGCCTGCGATTACCGTGCCGCAAAACGCCAAGAGCCTGACGGTTGGCAAGGACGGGGTGGTGACGATCACCACGGCGGGCACCACGAACAACACGCAAGTGGGCACGTTCCAGTTGGCCAGCTTCATCAACCCGGCCGGCTTGCGTAGCATGGGCGAGAACCTGTACGCAGAGACGGAAGCTTCCGGCACCGCCAACCTGGCTGCGCCCGGCTCGAACGGCGTGGGTGTGCTCAACCAGAACTACGTGGAAACGTCCAACGTGAACGTGGTGGAAGAAATGATCCAGATGATCCAGACGCAGCGCGCGTACGAGATCAACAGCAAAGCCGTGCAGACGTCCGACCGCATGCTGGAAAAAGTGGCGCAGCTCAAGTAACGCAGTGCGTTCCTGATCACGCAGATTCTTCTCCTCGCAACGATGAGTTCCTCTCTTCTGAACATTGGCGCATCGGGGCTGCGCGCCGCGGGCATCCACCTGCAGGTGACGGGCAACAACATCGTCAATGCCAATACGCCCGGCTATTCGCGCCAGGAGGCGGTACAGACGCAGAACGTCCCGCTGTATGCCGGTGTCGGCTACCTGGGGCAGGGCGTCGATGTTGCCACCGTCAAGCGCATCTACGACCAGTTCCTGACCACGCAAGTGCAGAGCGGCCACGCGGCCACCAGCGCTGCCAACCAGCTCAGCAGCCTGCTGACTGGTTTGGACAAGTACCTGGGGGATCCCAACAGCGGGCTGAGCTCAGCGCTCACCAGCTTCTTCAATGCCGCCGACGGCCTGGCGTCCAAACCGTCGGACACCACTGCGCGGCAGGTCTTCCTGAATGCCGCTGCTGGCCTGCAAAACCGCTTCAATGCGATTGCAGGGCAGATGAACGCGCTGTCCAACCAGGTCAATACGCAGGTGCAGACGCAAGTCAGCACTGTCAACGGCACCGCCAAGCAGATCGCTGCGCTCAATGAGCAGATCGCCAAGGCGGAGGCTTCCACCGGCCAGCCTGCCAACGACCTGCGAGACCAGCGCGACCAGCTGGTGCTGACGCTCAACAAGTCCATCAAGGCCAGCGCCGTGCAGACGAGCGATGGCCAGTACAACGTCTACATTGGCAATGGGCAGGCCCTGGTGCAGGGCAATCAGAGCTTTGAGCTGACGACGGTGTCGTCGCCGTACGATCCGACGCAGCTGTCAGTGGGCTACAAGAGCCCGGCCGGTACTGTCAGCATTGATGATAGTCAGCTAGGCGGGGGCGCTCTGGGTGGGCTGATGGATTTCCGCCGTAATACGCTTATCCCCGCACAGAACAGCCTGGGCCGTCTGGCGACCGCGATGTCGTCGGCAGTCAACGCGCAGAACAGGCTGGGCATGGATGCCAACGGCAAGCTGGGCACTGATCTGTTCTCTGTGGCCGGCCCCACCGTCGCACCCAGCAGCGGCAACACCGGCAGCGGCACGCTCACAGCTAGCATCACCAATGCCAACGCAGGGCAGGGGTACGACTATCAGGTGAAGTATCAGGGCGGTGCCTATACCGTATCGCGCTACCCCGATGGCTCCGGCGCGGTCACTGTCACCAGTTGGCCGACCACGGTGGATGGCGTCTCGCTCAACCTGAGCGGTGCCATGAACAATGGGGATTCGTTCCTCGTGCGCCCGACCGCCAACGCTGCGTCCAGCATGAAGACGCTGACGAACGACTACCACGCAGTCGCCGCAGCCTCGCCCGTGGTGGCAGACCTGGGCAGCAACAACAAGGGCAGTGGGGCGGTCACGTCCGTCGGCGTGAATGCGGGTTACGCGGGCGCGCCGCTTGCCTCGCCGGTCTCGCTCACCTACACCGCGGCGGGTGGCGGTTCGCTTTCAGGCTTTCCGGGCACGGTGACTGTCACCGTCAACGGTACGTCGACCACGTATTCCGGCACGGCACCTTACACGCAGGGCGCGACGTACGCGTTCAACGGCGTCCAGATGACGATGACGGGCACGCCCGCAAACGGCGACACCTTCAAGCTCTCGCCCAACGCCGCCAACAGCACCGACAACGGCAACGCCAGCGCGTTGGCCAAGCTGCGCAATGCCGCACTGCTTGATGGTGGCACCACGTCGATCGGCTCGGCATGGAACAACCTCACTACGCAGGTGGGCGTGCGGACCAACCAGGCCAACGGCAATCTGACGGCGCAGACGGGGTTGCTGGCGAGTTCTATGCGGCAGCAGCAGTCGGTGTCTGGCGTGAGCTTGGATGAAGAGGCAATGAACCTGATGCAGTATCAGAAGGCCTATCAGGCGTCGGCCAAGGTCATGCAGACGGCAAACAGCCTGTTTGACTCGCTGCTGTCCATTGCAGGGCGTTGAGATCGGGTGATGCCTGCCTGAGCCGGGCCAACGTCATGCTGGCCCGATGCATTTCGCAGTCAAGCTGGCACCAGGCTTGTCGCGGCGATCAGGTGTGAGGGCAGTTGCAGCGGCTTGCCGTAGCCAAAGCAGTGTTGTGCCAGCGGGAAGGCGCCTTGCCGAACCTCGTCGGCATATTGCGCGACGGCCTCACGCATGACGGCATTGATGTCTGCGTAGCGTTTGACGAAGCGCGGTGTGTAGGCATCGAAGCCGCCCACCATGTCTTCGGTCACCAGCACCTGGCCATCGCACGCGGCAGAGGCACCGATGCCGATGGTCGGGATCGCGAGCGTTTCAGTGATGTGCCGCGCCAGTGCCTCGGCGGTGCCCTCGATGACAACCGAGAACGCGCCAGCCTGCTCCACTGCGCGTGCTGCCTCGAAGATGCGTGCCGCCGACGCGGCCTCGAGCCCCTGCGCCTTGAAGCCACCGGTGGCGTTGGCCTGCTGCGGCATCAGCCCGATATGCGCCATGACCGGCACACCACGTTCGGTCAGGAAACGGATGGTGTCGGCCATCTCGACGCCGCCTTCCAGCTTGACCGCCTGCGCGCCGGTTTCACTCAGCAGACGCGCCGCACTGCGGAACGCCTGCGCGGGAGATTCCTGGTATGTCCCGAACGGCAGGTCGACCACCACGCAGGCCCGCGTCGACCCGCGCACCACCGCTGCGCCGTGCGCGATCATCATCTCGAGCGTGACGCCCAGCGTGCTGGGCATGCCATACAGAACCATACCCAGCGAATCGCCGACGATGATCACATCGGCATGCGCGTCGACCAGGCGAGCCATGGGGGCGGAATAGGCCGTCAGCGAGACCAGGCTGCCGGCGCCTTTACGTGCGCGCAGCGCAGTGACGGTGTGGCGGGAGAGGGCGGTATGTGTGCTCATGGAACGTTGCCGAACAGTGGATGCGCCACGGTATCATCCGCGGCGCGCGCCCGATCCCGCGCGGAGGACACCCTATGCTGCTCGCAGGACAAGCTCGCAACGCCTACGTGGTTCCGCCCATGGCAGTGCTGCCGCGGCCGCTGTTCGTGCGGGCGTTCGAGATTCCCGGCAACGGTTGGGTGGAGTCCCACAGCCATCCCTGGGCGCAGTTCACCTACGCCACCGCCGGCGTGATCGAGATCGATACCCCACTGGGCCGCCATCTGCTGCCGCCGCACTACGCGATGTGGATTCCGCCGGACATGCCGCACGCCGTGTCGACGCGCGAATGCGTGGCCTTCCACAGCCTCTATCTCGATGCGGCCGCGTTTGGTGCCCATCCACCACGTGCAGGCGCGATGCTGTGCGTGACACCGTTGCTGCGCGAACTGGTGGCAGCAACCGCCGAATTGCCGGTGAACTACGACATGAACGGCCCCGACGGCGCCCTGGTGTGCCTGATCATGGATCGCATCCGGCGTCTGCGGGCTGCGCCGTTATCTGTGCCAATGCCGAGCGACACGCGCCTGCTCAAGATTGCGCGCGCATTGCACGTTGATCCGGGCGACCCTCGCACGCTGGACGATTGGGCTGGTCAGGTCGGAGCCACCCGTCGCACGCTTTCGCGCCTGTTTCGGCAGGACACCGGGTTGTCGTTCGTCGAGTGGCGGCAAGCGCTGCGGCTGCTTGCCGCGTTGCCCTTGCTGGAGGCGGGTACCGCCGTGAGTGTGGTTGCTGAGCAATTGGGCTACGCGTCGGTGTCCGCATTCATCGCGGTCTTCCAGTCCCGCTTCCAGGTCACCCCGGGGGTGTTCGCCCGCACTCGGCAACTTGAGGGCAAGGCGGATTTGCCGGCGGCGCTACCTGTCTAGGGCTCGTCCCTCAAACGCTTCCTTCACCGGCCTCGGCGTCCGGTGCTCCGTAATAGAGCGCGCCAAGTTGGATCGGCGCGCGGCCCGCAGCCTTGCGCTGCTGGTTCGTGTCGCGCAGCGAGTAAGCGCAGCCGCAGTATTCCTGCTGATAGAAGATCTCGCGCTTGCTGATCTCGATCATGCGGGCTGAGCCCCCACCCTTGCGCCAGTTGAATTCCCAGTACATCAGATCGGGATAGCGTGAGGCCGCGCGTACGCCGCTCTCGTTGATCTGCTGCATGTTCTTCCAACGCGAAATGCCCAGCGAACTCGTGATGACCGGAAAACCGTGCTCGTGCGCATACAGTGCTGTGCGCTCGAACCGCATGTCGAAGCACATCGTGCAGCGCACGCCGCGCTCGGGTTCGTGCTCCATGCCCTTGGCGCGGGCGAACCAGTTGTCGCGATCGTAGTCCGCGTCGATGAAGGGGATACCGAACTTCTCCGCAAAGCGGATGTTTTCATCCTTGCGCAGGTCGTACTCCTTACGCGGATGGATGTTCGGGTTGTAGAAGAAGATCGTGTAGTCGATGCCGGAAGCCAGCATGGCTTCCATGACCTCACCGGAACATGGCGCGCAGCATGAGTGCAGCAGCACCTTGTTGTGACCGCCGGGCAGCGGCAACGCCTTGCGTTCAATCGGAGTCGTAGGGGCTGTCATGGGGTTCCTTGCGCCCCGGGCTCACGCTCAAGGCATGCTCAACTGCTATGTATGAATATGATTCATTTAATTTGAAAAACACATCATTTTACTTCATGAGATGGGGTTTCTAGAATCGGCGGATCGATTTGATTCCACCGGAAACTCCAGAAAATGACCACCGTCCACAACCTCGGTTTTCCCCGCATCGGCGCCAAACGCGAACTCAAGTTCGCCCTCGAGTCCTATTGGAAGGGTGAGTCGTCGCGCGACGAACTGAAAGGCCTCGGTGCCCAACTGCGCCAGCGCCACTGGCATAACCAGCAAGACCTGGACCTCGTGCCGGTGGGCGACTTCGCGTTCTATGACCAGGTGCTGGACATGAGTTTCACGCTCGGCAACCTGCCCGAGCGCGTGCGCGACTTCCACGGTGATGCGCTGGACAACTACTTCCGCGTAGCCCGCGGCCGCTCGGCGCAATCAGCAGAACATGCCGCCTGCTGTGGTGGCGTGGCAGCCGGCGAGATGACCAAGTGGTTCGACACCAACTACCACTACATCGTCCCAGAGTTCGCCGCCGATACGACATTCAAGCTGGATGCCTCGCGCCTGGTCGAGCAACTGGCCGAAGCCCGCGCGCAAGGCGTGCGTGCCAAACCGGTGATCGTCGGCCCTGTCACGTACCTGGCGCTGGGCAAGGCCAAGGACGAGTCCGACAAGCTCGCACTGCTGCCGCGCCTGCTGCCGGTGTATGCCGATCTGCTGGCCACACTGGCCGCGCAGGGCGTGGAATGGGTGCAGATTGACGAGCCCGCGCTGGTGACTGAGCTGGCGCCGGAATGGCAGGGCGCCTTCCGCACCGCTTATACAGCGCTGGCCAAGAGCCCGGTCAAGCTGCTGCTGGCCACGTACTTTGGCCAACTGCAAGAGAACCTGCCGCTGGTGGCCGAGCTGCCCGTGCAGGGCGTGCACCTGGATGCCATCAATGCGCGCCAGGAAGTTGCAGTTCTGATCGCCAAGCTGCCAGTCGACCGCGTAGTCTCGTTGGGCGTGATCAACGGCCGCAACATCTGGAAGACGGACCTCAACGGCGTGCTGGACTGGCTGGAGCCGGTGGCCAAGCAGTTGGGTGATCGCCTGTGGATTGCGCCGTCGTGCTCGCTGCTACATGTGCCGGTGGATCTGAGCAGCGAACAGAAGCTCGATGCCGATGTGAAATCCTGGCTGGCCTTCGCGCTGCAGAAGCTGGAGGAGCTCAAGGTGCTGGCCGTTGCGCTGCGCCAAGGGCGTGACGCGGCAAAGGATGCGCTGTCGGCCAACCGTGCCGCCATCGATGCGCGCCGTAACTCACCGCGCGTGCACAACCCGGCCATCAAGGCGGCGGTCGACAAGATCACCCGCGCGCTGGGTGAGCGCCAGAACGCCTACGGTGCGCGCGCCCCGAAGCAATCGGCGTTGCTGAACCTGCCGGCGTTCCCGACCACGACGATTGGCTCGTTCCCGCAGACGGCGGAGATCCGCCACGCGCGCAGCCAGTTCAAAGCAGGTGCATTGGATGCGGCCGGCTATAAGCTGGCCATGCAGGCCGAGATCGAGCGTAGCGTGCGCGAGCAGGAAGCCCTGGGCCTGGACGTGCTGGTGCACGGCGAAGCCGAGCGTAACGACATGGTCGAGTACTTTGGCGAGCAACTGCAGGGCTACGCCTTCAGCCAATTCGGCTGGGTGCAGTCGTACGGCTCGCGCTGCGTGAAACCGCCCATCCTGTTCGGCGACATCAGCCGCCCGAACGCGATGACCGTCGAGTGGATTCAGTACGCCCAGTCGCTCACCAGCAAGCCGATGAAGGGCATGCTCACGGGCCCGGTCACGATCCTGAATTGGTCGTTCGTGCGTGACGACCAGCCGCGCTCGGTGTCGTGCTACCAGCTTGCCTTGGCGATCCGCGAAGAGGTGTTGGACCTGGAGCGTGCCGGCATCAGCGTGATCCAGATCGACGAGGCCGCCCTGCGTGAAGGCCTGCCGCTGCGCCGCGCGCAATGGCAGGAGTACCTGGACTGGGCGGTGGAGTCGTTCCGCATCACGGCCAACGGCGTGCGTGATGAAACGCAGATCCACACCCATATGTGCTACTCGGAGTTCAACGACATCATCAAGTCGATCGCTGACATGGATGCCGACGTGATCACGATCGAGACCTCCCGTTCGGACATGGAACTGCTCGACGCGTTCGACAACTTCAAGTACCCGAACGAGATCGGCCCGGGCGTGTACGACATCCACTCGCCGAACATTCCGACGCAGGATCACATCGTGCAACTGATGCGCAAGGCCGCCGAGCGCATTCCGCAGGAACGCCTGTGGGTCAACCCGGACTGCGGCTTGAAGACTCGCCAATGGGCAGAGGTGATTCCGGCGCTGACCAACATGGTCGCCGCTGCGAAGACGCTGCGCGGCCAGTAAGCGCATTGCC